>DWYZ01000059.1 GCA_019118425.1 Candidatus Blautia faecavium
AAATCTGTATTGATGATTTATATGATATTGACAAAGAAAATGGTGATGGATACTCTTAAGGAGGATAATACCATGGAGTACCTTACTGTGCTGAAGGAAGCTTTGGAAAATGAAGATTCGGAAACTTCTCATTATGCAAGCAGCATTATCATGCTTCTTCAGGAAAAGACCCAGAACAGGATAATGAAAAAAGAAAAGGAATTTTTTCTTCATCCGGAAAACGAAGAAACAGGACGGGAGCTGGAACAGGAGCTGTACGAGCTTTTGGTAAGCAGGCTATTGACAGAGGAAAATCTTAAGAAATATTATCTTCAATATACGAAGATTTCTGACCGGCTTTTAAAGGAAGAGCTTCCGGGGGAGGAGATTTTTCTCCATCGCCTTGCCATCTGTTATCAGCAGGGAGATTTTACTGACGCCCAGAACATACTGACCCGTTATGAAAAATCATATCCCGGAAGCGAGGACGCTGTGCTTGCCAGGATCAAGCTGTGCATTTATACCAGAGACGGAGACGGACTTACGAAATTTATGGAAGAACTAGGAAAAAGACCTGTGGTCCTGACTCAGAAGACTCTGGAGTATATCCGTTTTTTCCGGCAGGGAGGAAAGAAGTGAGGGAAAGCAATGAAATATTATGGAAAACTCATTCTTGTAAGCGTACTGTGCTTGCTTGTAGCGGTTTTAGTGATCCTTACAAATGGAAATAAAAGAATAAGCTTTGCCTCTGGGGAAGTATCCCAGGTAGTGAACGAGGAGACAGGGGAGAGTCCAAAACCTCCGGAAGGATACGACCAGGAGAAACCTGTGCTGCTTATTTATGATCCCCAGGAAGAGCTTTCTGTCCTTTACAAGGAAAATATCGAAGACACATTGAAATATATGAAAAGAAGCTGTGAAACCATTGAGATCAGCAGAACCGAAAGTATCAGCTACCGCAATTATGAAATGGTGATCCTCGCAAGCCAGGGAATAGAGACAAAATTAAAGGATGGAGCGGGGCGGATTTTTGACTATGTAGAAGAAGGAGGAAAATTTTTCTGGGGAATCCTTCAAAACGAAGTGGAAAATGAATTCTTTTCTTCTTATAAAAAAATGGGGGTCATTGATTATGGAGATTATCTTTCCTTTCAGAAAATGGAATTTAACGAAGAGCTTTTGCCAGGAATGAAGGGAGAGGTTTTTGATTCTCCGGAGTTTGAGGATGTGTGTCTTTTTGTGCGGCTGGATGAGGAGGCTAAGGTTTATATCTCAGCTGACATAAACGATCAGGCGATCCCTTTGTTTTGGACATATGACTACGGGGAAGGAAGGATCGGCTGCTATAACGGGACGGCCATCACCGGTGATTTTTATAAGGGGATCGTTTCCGGCTGCATCAACGCCCTTTACGATGATGTGATGTATCCGGTGATCAACGCAAAATGCATTTACATAGACGACTTCCCTTCGCCTCAGTACGAAAGCACAAGCGATATTGTGCGGAAGGATTATAACAGGAGTGTAAAGGAATTTTACAGAGATATCTGGTGGCCGGATATGCAGAAGGCGGCCAATAAATACGATTACCGGTATACAGGACTGTTTATCGCTACCTACAATGATATTGTAGATCCGGATGATTTTGTCTTTGAGGCGCCTTCCATGGAACAATATTATGGAAACAGTCTGCTGCGCGCGGGCCATGAGATGGGACTCCACGGCTATAATCACCAGTCTCTCGCAAAGGCGGGGGAAGTGCCGGATGATATGGGCTATAAGGCCTGGGGAAGTGCGGACGATATGGCGGCTTCTATAGAAGAGCTTTTATCCATAGCGGAAAACATGTTTCCGGGAATCTCTTTTTCTACCTATGTGCCTCCGTCTAATTATCTGAGTGAAGCGGGAAGAGAAGCTGTGGTAAGGACCATGCCGGATCTGACTAACATTTCCGGGGTCTATACCAGCGAAGGTGAAGAAGGGGCAGTATATGAGCAAAGATTCGAGATCGCAGTGGATGGGATCGCGGAATTCCCAAGGGTGACTTCCGGAATGCTTTTGTCGGATTTCGAGAGGCTGGAGTGGATGTCGGCCCTGGGATTGCACGGCGTGTTTTCCCATTTCATTCATCCGGACGATATTTTCGACATGGAGAGGGGAAAAGGAGAAAACTGGGAGACTTTATTGGAAGGCTTTGAAGACACCTTAAATCATGTAAATGAAGCGGCACCGGGGCTGCGCGCCCTCACCGCATCGGACGGGGCGAAGGCTTTGGAGGTATATCAGGAGCTGGAGCCTGTGCTGGTATACGATGAGGGAGAAATCCGCGGAAGCCTTAAAAATTTCCGGGGAGAAGCTTTCTTTTTCCTTCGCACAGATAAGACTCCGGTTTCCAAGGATGACGCCTGCCTGATCACTTCCCTGGGAACAGAAGGAGACGGGCCTTATTATATGGTTACGGCGAAAAAGGCAGAGTTTACCATACTTCTGAAAGGAGATTGATATGCGGATTTGTCTATTGGCAGAGGGGTGCTACCCTTATGTGGCGGGCGGCGTTTCTTCCTGGATACAGATGCTGATAAACGGACTGCCGGAGCATGAATTTGTTATTTTCGCTATTGGGGCAGAGAAAAAAATGAAGGGACAGTATAAATATGACATCCCGCCCAATGTAGTGGAAATAGAGGAGCATTTTCTGGACGAGTATTTTGAGGCAAACAGTGCCAGGGAGAAAAAGATAAAGATAACGGACAAGGAAAAACAGGCGCTCACCCATCTTTTGCTTGGGGAGGAGACGGAATGGGACCGTTTGTTTAGGCTTTTCGGGCCGGAAAGCCGGGTTAAGGCCAATGAATTTTTAAGCTCGGATGCCTTTATGGATATTATTTTCGAGATATCGGAAAAGAAATATTATCACACTCCCTTTAAAGATACGTTTTGGACCGTGCGTTCTATGCTGGCCCCTGTTTTAAATCTTTTAAAGTGCAGGCCGCCGGAGGCGGATATTTATCACAGCGTATCCACGGGCTACGCGGGAGTCATGGGATCTCTTTTTCGGTTTGTCTCCGGGAAGCCTTTCATTGTCACAGAGCATGGGATTTATTCCAGGGAACGGGAGGAGGAGATCCTGAAGGCGGACTGGGTGGATACTTACTATAAACAGACATGGATCGATTTTTTTAATTCCATGTGCAGGGCAGCCTATTATTATGGGGATCGGATTATTTCTTTGTTCCACGGGGCCAGGAAAATGCAGATTTATCTGGGGGCGGATCCGGAAAGATGCGGTGTGATCCCTAACGGGATCAATCTGGAACGGTTCGCTCATGTTCCGGAAGTGTCTCTTGCGCCCCATCCTTTAGCTGTGGGGGCTATCATCCGGGTGGTTCCTATAAAAGATATTAAAACCATGATACAGAGCTTTGCTCTGGTAAAAGCACAGAGACCGGACGCTGTCCTGTACCTGATCGGGCCGTATGACGAATCTCCTGAGTATTACCAGGAGTGCAGGGAGATGATAAAAACTCTGGACTGCAGGGACATTGAGTTTGTAGGCAGGGTCAATGTGGCGGAATGGATGGAACGGCTGGATATGGTGATACTTACCAGTGTTTCTGAAGGACAGCCTTTCGTGCTTCTGGAAGCGATGGCGGCAAGGAGGCCGGTTCTGGCGACTAATGTGGGTTCCTGTAAAGAAGTCATTGAGGGGTATCAGGATGAATTCGGGCCGGCCGGCGTGGTGGTTCCGGTAATGAATCCTCCGCAGATCGCGGCAGGTATACTGAAGATCGGCAGCACTCCGGAAAAGATGAGAGAATACGCCCGGGAGGGGTATGCCCGGGTGTCCAAATACTACCGGGATACGGATTTTCTGGAAGCTTACAGAAATTTATACGAGGAAGTGACAGGGAAATGGCAGGAGTAGGATTTGAATTAAAAAAGCTTTTTCGAAGCAAAAAGGGATATTTTCAGTCGGTGAAGGCATATTCCATTTCGGCTGTGGTCACAGAAGGACCTATGATCCTGAATATTGTCATGCTTTTTCTTATGCGCTACCTTTTAAAAAGCCATGGCGCTACCGTGAGAGAGCAGGATATTTTTTTATATACCATAACCTATATCACCATTTTTTCTTTGATTTTTTCCAATTCTGTGCTGATGTTTATTGACCGCTATGTATCGGATTGTATTTATCAAAAGCAGCTGGATCGGATCATGCCGGCCTTTTTCGGACTGATCTTCTGGCTGATCCTGATAGGCGGCGGGATCGCGCTTATTTATCTGTTTCACATTCCGGCGGACGGTTTTTACCGGATCGTGAATTTGGTGCAGTTTTGTATTATGATGATCATTTGGGCGGAGGTGTCTTTCCTTTCGGCGGTAAAGCAGTATACCAAGGTTATGGTGGGCTTTGCCAGCGCGGTGCTGGTCTCTGTGATCAGCGCGATGCTCCTTCTTAATTTTACGCCTTTGTCTTTGGTCATGGCTGCGCTTACCAGCACATGTCTGGGATATCTTGTGATGATGCTGATGTTTCTTCAGCAGCTTTTGGTATATTATCCAGGGGGGAAATTTAATATATTTCAGTTTTTTCCTGCGTTGGATAAATATAAGATACTGGTGGGAGTGGGATTTTTTATGGCTCTTGGCCTGTATGCCCATAATTTTGTCGTATGGACCAGCGACTTTAAAAATCAGATCTGGGAAAACGGAGTGTTTTGTACCAAATATGATATCCCCACGTTTTTCGCTACTTTGACTATCACTCCTATGCTGGTGCAGTTTGTGGTGTCTGTGGAAGTGAATTTTTATCAGAGGCACCGGGAGTATTTCGATGGGATCCTCTACGGAGGCACGCTGGAAGATATACGGATGGCGAAAAAGAACCTGGTGAAAACCTTATTCAGGGAAGTGGCGCAGATGATGGAGATACAGTTTTTTGTGACTGTGCTTTGCGCTACTTTTCTGGGAAATTATTTGAATCAGATCGGGCTGGATCAGGAACAGACCAGCATTTTCAGGATCTTGTGCTTTGGGTATTGTATGTACGGGCTGGCAAAGTGCCTGATCATTCTGCTGCTGTATTTCGAAGACAGGGTGGGGGCTTTGATTGGCGCGGTGGGTTTTACAGCGTCCAGCGCGGCTTTTACCTGGCTTTTTCTGAGAATGGATGTGGTATATTGGGGGTGCGGGTATCTGGCGGCCGCCTTTTTAACCGCTATGTACGCGGCGCTGCGCATCCGGTATTTTCTGGAGAGGCTGGAATATAAGGTGTTCTTGCGGCAGCCGCTTTTTTATCAGGAGGAGAGAGGGGTATTTACCAATCTTTCAGAGATGGCGGCCAAGCAGGAAGAACATTTTAAAGAAGAGATGAAGAAACGATATCAGGATAAATTTGAGAAAAGGAGACAGAGGAAGAAGTTTGGAAGTTAAATATCCAAATCTACCATTACCGACGCAGCCAACGTACTCCGTGAGTAAAAATGCGTCAGAAAGAGGAAGAAATGAGAAGAAATAGAAACAGATTTAAGGTGCTTTTCGGTGTGGCTGCTGTTTTATGCGTGCTTGCCGCGGTCTGTCTGCTTGTCTCAAGCCGCTTTATGAACACAGCAGATAGTTCTGCGGAAGAAACTTCACAGCAGACCGAAGAGGAGCCGGAAACTACGGTGGAGATCGCCGAGACGCCGGACATTAACGACCTGGGGATCAATGAGGACGAAAGCGTGTATGACCAGGATGATCCGGACAGCATCGTGTATTTTTACGTTACCGTGCGCAGGGGAGATAAGGGAAGCGATACGGACCATACCTTTGACGAGGTAAAAAGCGCGGTCCGTTTCGTTGACAACAGCCATGTCTCCAATGATATTTATGCAAGGGCTCTTGTCCAGGCGGGAGATGAGACGGGACCGCTATGGGGAATGATTGGATACGGCGAGGAGGAGACGAACGCCACCATCCGGATTCGTGGAAATTCGTCTACTGTTATGCCTCAGAAATCCTATCAGTTAAAATTGGATTCGGAGGCAGGACTGTGGAGAGGACAGAGAAATATCGCGTTGAATAAATCTGCTTTTGACCTGACTAAATTCAGAAATAAGCTGTATTTTGACCTGCTCAAGGAGGTGGAAGGGGTTCCCAGCATCCGGACGCAGTTTGCCCGGCTGTTTATCAAGGACGAGACGGCAGGGAAAACGGAATTTGAGGATTATGGATTTTATACGCAGGCGGAGGTGCCTAATAAAAGATATCTGGCTAACCACGGCCTGGACCGGGAGGGTTACCTTTATAAGGCTGTGAGCTTTAATTTCGAGCCCAGCGACGCCTTAAAAAATTTCGATGATCCTGCGTTTGACCAGGAAGCCTTTGACGCTATTTTAGACTGCAAGGGCAGACAGGATAATGAAAAGCTCATAAATCTGGTGGATATGATCAGTGATCTGTCCATAGATATCAATGATATCATAGGAACGTATATTGACAGGGAAAATTACATAACCTGGCTGGCCTATAATATTTTAATGGCGAATATAGACACCACTGTCCAGAACTTTTATCTGTACAGCCCTTCCAATGGAGAGAAATGGTTTTTTATTCCCTGGGATGGAGACAATATGCTTCCCTGGGGAGAATACCAGCTGGAAGGGGCCACAGACAGCTACGGAGAATATCAGACCGGTATATCCAATTACTGGGGCGTGCTTTTGCACCAGAGGTTCCTTAAATATGAAGAAAACCGGGAGGAGCTGGCGGCTAAGGTAGATGAGCTGCACACCTTTATCAACAGAGATACCGTGAACGCGAAGGCGCAGGAATATAACGAGACAGTAGAGCCATGGATTTCTCAGATGCCGGATCTTTATTATCTGGGAGGCACCCTGGAGGAGAGAGAGCAGATCATCAGCGGACTGGGAGAGGAAGTGGAAACCGCTTATGAAGAATTTTATCAGTCGCTGGACAGCCTGATGCCCTTTTTCCTGCAGGCTGCGCAGGAAGAGGGAGATACCCTTGTGCTTAACTGGGACGAGGCATATGATTTCGATAACGAGGAAATCAGCTATCGTGTGATTGTAAGTGAATATCCGGATATGCGCACACCTTTGATTGACGAAGAGGTAGAAGGAATACGCCTGGAAACATCTAAAGAGGTTTTGCCGGAAGGAACGTATTACTGGACTGTGCAGGCCAGCACTCCATCGGGAAAAACTGCTGAGCCTATGAATAAGATTGAAGTCCGTGACGTCTGGTATCCAGGGGTGGATATACTGGAGGTGCAGGAATGAAAAACAAGTTCCGACACGAAATGAAGTATATCATTCCCAGGTATCTGTACCAGGAAATGAGACAGGTGTTCCAGGAGCTTATGGAGTATGACAAGCATGCGGGGCCGTCTCATGAGTATAATATCCGAAGCCTTTACTTCGATGATATATACCGGACAGCTTACAAGGAAAAGCTGGATGGGATCCAATACCGGAAGAAATATAGGATCCGGATCTATAACTGCCGGGACGAAAGGATTTCTCTGGAGTGCAAGCATAAGGACGGGCCGTATATTTATAAGGAAGCGGCCAGCCTCACTAGGGAGGAGTATGACAGGATCCTCAAGGGAGACATTGCTTTCCTGCTGAAAAGAAAAGAGCAGGTGGCGAGAGAGTTTTTCGTGGATGCCAGAACGGATCTGATGAAGCCGGAGGTGATCGTGGAATATGACAGAGAACCCTTTGTATATTCCACAGGGACTGTGAGGATCACCTTTGACAAGGACCTTCGGGCTATTTCCTGCAGGGACGATATGTTTGATCCCCTTGCCCCAAGCTTTGGGGTCATGAAGGAGCAGGAGATGATCCTGGAAATAAAATTTACCGGGATCCTTCCGGAAAAGATCCGGCGTTTGTTCCGGACTTATGAGATCGTCCAGACTTCTGCGTCTAAATTCTGCATGTGTGTGGATAAGATCGCAGAGACTCTGCAGCATTAGTGGAAAAAGGAGAAGAAGCTATGACAGGCACAAATGAAGTAACCACATTTAGTGATATATTTAAAAATTCATTTATGAAGCTGCTGCCTACAACGATAGATCCCTGGACCTTGGTCCTGACTATGCTGGTAGCGCTTGCGGTAGGGATAGGGATTTTTCTTGTATACAGGAAATGTTTTATCGGAGTGGTCTATGATCATGCCTTTAACCTTTCCCTGGTGATCATGACAGTACTGGTATCGGTTATCATCGTAACCATCAGCTCCAATGTGACCTTGTCCCTTGGTATGGTGGGTGCGCTTTCTATTGTACGATACCGGACGGCGGTGAAAAATCCTCTGGATCTGATGTTTTTATTCTGGGCGATCACCTCGGGGATTGCTATAGGAGCCCAGTTCTACTTCGTGGGGCTGATCAGCTTTGTATTTGTGACCGTGGCGTTTGCTCTTTTGCTTTTATTTAAGGGCGGTGACAAAACTTACGTACTGGTGGTAAACTATGCCGCTTCAATGGACGTGGAAGAAAATATCCGCAGGATCTTAGGGGATTACAGGATAAAACTCCGGTCAAAGGTTGTGAAAAGCGGCATTACGGAAATGACCGTGGAAATTTATCTGAAGGTGGAAAATATGAACCTGACCAACCAGCTTTCCCAGGTGGAGGGCGTACATGATGTAACTTTAGTGCAGTATCGGGGAAATTATGAACTGTAAAAAAGAAGGCGGAAGGAATGGTGCAGACCCGTCTTTGCTGCGGCCGCCCATGAGAAGGAAAATAGGAATTTTGGCGTTATGCCTGGCATTGCTTATAGGAGGTGGGACGGCTGTGTGGTTTTGGCCTAAGACAAAAACCTGGGAGGTGCAGGAAGGGGAAAAGCCGGCGGCCAATCCCTTAAAGGGATGGGCGTGCTGGGGTGAGAACCTTTCCGCCGGGGCGGGTCTTTCCCTTGCTTATGTGCCGGTGTACTGGAGTGAGGCGGAGCCGGAAAAAGGGGTTTATGACTTCGATGGATTAGAAGAAAAATATCACTTCCGGGAGTGGAAGGAACAGGGAACCAGGATCATCCTTCGGGTGATCCTGGATTCTCCTTCGGATGAGGGAGAAATGAACATTCCTCAATGGCTGTATGAGGAGATGGGAGGGGACGGCGCCTGGTACGAAAATGATTATGGCAGCGGTTTCAGCCCCAATTACGAAAATGCTTTGCTTAGGCAGTATCACGGGAAATTCATAAAGGCGTTGGGAGAGCGCTACAATGAAGATCCTCAGATTGCCTTTATCCAGCTGGGAAGCCTTGGACACTGGGGAGAGTGGCATGTACATGAGGAAAGCGGGATACGTCAGTTTCCGGACAGTACAGTTACAGACGGATATGTGAGGGATTACCTGGAGGCCTTTGGAAAGAAAAAGCTTCTGCTGCGAAGGCCTTATGGCATTGTACAGGAAGCAGGGCTTGGACTTTATAATGATTCTTTCGGAGATCCCGCCGCCCAGGAGGAATGGCTTGACTGGATCCAAAACGGGTATATTTCCAGCCAGAACGGACAGGAGCTGCCTGGGGCGCCAGACTTTTGGAAAAAGGCGCCAAGCGGGGGAGAGTTCTCCACGTCCCATGATATGGGATGGTATTTCGGAGAAAATTTCAATACAACACTTCGTTATCTTAAAGAAAGCCATACCACCTTCCTGGGACCGAACATACCGGAGAATGAGGATGTGACAGAAGAACAGTGGGAGAACGCGGAAAAATTCGCGCGGGAAATGGGTTATTGTTTCACTGTGAGAAGCAGTAGGCTTAAGTACCAGAGAGGGCGGGACAAAAGGCTTGAGATCCTTTTTGAGAATATTGGGACGGCTCCTTTTTATGAGGATTGGGAGGTGCGGATCGCCCTTAAGGATGAAAAAGGGCAGACAGTGTGGCAGCAGGATTTCCCCGCAGAACTGTCCGCCTGGCAGGAGCAGGAAACCTTCAGCCGTACACTGGAAGGAACAGCCGACTTAGAGGCGGAAGGGCTTTCTGTGTGGGTGGGGATTGTAGATCCCATGACCGGGAGCTGCCGGGTGAAGATGGCGGTGGAGGGGGAGGAAGTGGAAGGGATGTATTGTGTGGGGTATTTTTGAGATTACTGAAATCCCCATGAAAAGACACAAGCGGACAAGCTGTGTTTTCATGGGGATATTTTAGGGATAGTTATTTGTCAGCAAGAAAAGCCTGGGCAATCTGAAGATCTGTGTGATCGGGCATTTCTTGGATGAGCTTCTGGATTTTTTTAACGCATCCGCTTTCCAGGTTAAGGGTCTTTACAATGTTGTCAAAAGATACGTCTGGTTTCGTGTTCCGTATGATTTCCACGATAGTAGCGAAACGGCCCTCCGTTAGTCCCAGATTGCGTCCCTCAGCAAGCCCTTCGTCGTGCAGCATTTTTCCTAATGGCATCATGATCATCGCCCCCTTTAACTTCTTTAATCCTTTAGAACTTAAAAATTTATTAGCCATCACATATAGGACAGCCTCGATTTTTCTTTTTTCTTCTTCAGAAAATACTATAAAGAGAAAGCATCTGCTTATACTATAGCAAATTTTGTTCTAACAGGCAACAATTTCCGCTTATATAAAAATATTTGTCAAAAAATTGGTGATCATCCCAGATTATGGGAAAGAAAATTTGAAAAAGAAATTTAGAAATGTGGCAGATAACCTCTCAGAATAGGGGCTGCCTGCTGGAATTCGCTGCTGAATGGATAAAGCGAAAAATAAAATCTGCTTAACACAGAGTGTAATGCATGAGAGAGAAAAAAGCAATAGGAAATTTTGGCGGATTTTGCACACCTGGTCCTACGAAATTTTATTCCTTTTAGGTCAAATAAGGTGCGAAAATAACAAGAAAAAGAGCAAAATTAGGTATTGCAAACGTATAGGGAGTAGTGCTAGTATTAGGAACGGAATTTTAGTGTTTTAGTGTAATTTAGAAAGAGGACCGCAGGATGACAGATCATCAAAAAACTTTACTGGAGTTAAACCAGTATAGAAATCGTTTTTCGCATGCTCTGAAAGCGGCCCATATCTGCGTGTTTGAGGTGGACCTAAGAGGGCAGCTTTATACTTTTTTCGAAAATGCGGAGGACATCTTCGGAGTTCCAGGAGAGCGTATCTTAAAAGAAGTAGAAAGATTCAGAGATCTTCCTCCTGAAAAATACAAGCGAGGAGTTTCCGAATATTTTACTCATCCCCAGGATTGGGACACGGTGGATAAAGCTTTCCGTTCCATTTATGCCGGACAGCCGGCTACCTATCAGGCCCGGATGAAAGCTGGGAATACGAATTATATCTGGTGTAAGGTCGATGTTACGCCCGTTTTAGAAGACGGAATCCCTGTAAGGATGGTGGGGACGATCACAGATATTGATAAACTGAAGCTGGAAATGGAACAGTTGGAAATAAGGGCAACTGTAGATGCATTTACCGGTTTGTATTCCAAGAAATACACAGAAGAATTAATAACAAAAACACTTGAAGAATTTTCAGAAAAAAGGCATTCACTGATGATTCTTGATTTAGATGATTTTAAGAAGCTGAACGATACCTACGGGCATACAGCCGGCGATGATGTGATAAAAGCTGTGGCAGTACAGCTAAAGGGTTCAGTAAGAGCAAATGATATTGTTGGCAGACTTGGAGGAGATGAATTCGGAGTCTTTATAAAAGATATCCATAAAGCCAGTGAACTTATGGAAATCGCAGAGAGGCTGCTGAAAACCGAAGGACTTCCATTTCAAGTGACGAAAAGTATTGGGATTTCCGTTTATCCCAGGGACGGTTATAGATTCCGTACCCTCTATGAAAAAGCGGATCAGGCGCTTTATCGTGCTAAGAAAAGAAAAAATACATATATAGTCTATAAATATTAGGCAGTTGTCCGGCGCGGCAGACCGCGCCGGCGTCTTTTATGCCCATACTCCTGAAAAAGCATTCGCTGCTGGTTACGGTAGTGTAAAAAACTTTGTGGCTTTGGTAAAAAATGGCTCCTTTTTGGTAAGAATTACAGATATGACAATTCTTATCGAAAAGGAGTTTATTTATGGCAGTAGCAAAAGACCAAATCCGACAGATTA
>DWYZ01000009.1 GCA_019118425.1 Candidatus Blautia faecavium
GTAACAAGTGAGCTTTCCTCAAATTTAGAGAATGAGAAGTTTAATATAGCAGATATTCCCCTTCCAGAATATGAAAGCATCATGTTGGAACCTTCAGTAAAAAATCCTTCCACAAAAATGGAAAATACAGAACAGCCGCAAAAGGAAGAAAATATAAGAAAAAAACTGACGGAAATAGAAAAGAAGAATCCAGGACTCAGAAAACTTACAAGAGAGGAAAGCGCAGAAAAACTTAGGCAAGATCTAAACAGACTGCATATAAATTATACTGTGCTTCCAGACCTAAATGTAGGGAATGAGTATATCCAGATTGCTTTCGCAACAGCGGATACCCCGAAAGTCCAGGCATGGTATCAGGCATACCAGGCAGATATAATCCGGGCAGGCACACCCATAGATGAGATAAAAGAAATGCAGATTAAGGAATATGTAGATACGGGAAAAGCAGCTAAGGAATCTCCTCCAACAGGGAAAGATTGGACAGATACGCAAACCGGATACCGAGAGCCAAAGGGAAAAAATAAATTCAATAATTTTACTCAGCGTACCTATAGCAAAGATTTTTATAACGCTTTGGAAAATTTGTCTAATACTGTGGAACATGCCTTTTTGAGCAGAGAAGAATATCTCAGATTAAAAGAACAGTCTGGGATTATGGAGGTAACGGTGAATAAAAGCCTGGTGGTGTCTAAGACGGAAGACGAACTATTTGTGAGCCGGATTCCCGGAACTCAAGGCAGGGAATATCTCTGTGTACCGGCCAGTAAAGTTTACCGGACAGATGAAGGAAAAACTTATGGGATCCTGATGAAACAGGAGGACAAAGTGGCGATCGTTGATAAAAACGGGAAGTTTTTAAGAACTGTTAAAGGAGAAGCTATCCAAGACCATTACAGTAAGGTCCGGGAAGGAATCGAGTCTGCAAAAAAGACCAAGCTCGCTGCCTCCGCAGCAAAAACGGCAGTTAAAATATGATCGGAGAGATTTATGTGGAAAGAGAAAAAATATCCTTATGGGCTGTTCTTCCTTGCGCTCATTGCCTGCCTAGCAGCGGGATATTTTATATCGGGGATATTCGCAGACGGGCAGCCTGCCTTATCGGATATCCCTGATAAACTTAATGGGATTATGAGGGATCCGTTTAAAAACTATTGGAATGAAAAATCCCTGCCATGTATGGGCTGCGGCTTTATCGGCTGGCTGTACTTTATATCCCAATATACTTTCCGGAACCGGAATTTCCAGTTCGGAATAGAAAACGGGGCAGAGCGCTGGGCAGACCCGAAGGAAATAAAACTAGGGGATAAAGACCCGAAAAAGAACTGGAGGCTAAGTGAAAATGTAGAGGTATCCAAAACCCTCTTGTCCAATAATAACATCCTTCTAGTGGGAAGCCCCGGAACCGGAAAGTCCACAGGTTTTTTTATACCGGAGCTTTTAAAAGCCAGCGCATCCTTTGTTGTAATGGACATTAAGGGAGAATTGTTAAGCGGTTATGGGAATTACCTGGAAGAACAGGGAGTGCGTGTACAGTCATTAAACCTGAAAGAACCGGAAAAGTCCAATCAGTTCAATCCCTTTGTCTTTATCCATAAGGACATTGACCTGATCCGTGTGATCACCAGCATCCAGGAAAGCACAACGCCTCCGGACGCCCAGAAGGGAGAACCTTTTTGGGATGAAGGGGTATCGCTTTATCTAATGGCCCTTATGTATTATGTATGGCTGGAAAGCCCGGCAAAGAATCTTCCGGAAGTACTTCGCCTTGCAAACAAGGAAGAGCAGACTGTGGATAAGGATGGGACTACAGAGCTGGAAATCCTGATGGAGCGCCTGACCCTGGGACCAAGGGGAAAGGAACATCCTGCCTATAAAAATTACCGGAAGCTGAAGGGCGGGCATGAAGAAACGGTAAGATCTATTATCCTGATGGTAAACGCAAAGCTGCGTTTACTGGAAGTGCCGGAGATCGCACGGATCTTTACAGAAAATGAGCTGGATATCGACAGCCTGGGGACAGGAAAAAACTGGGATGGAAAAACGAAAACAGCAATTTTCCTGGTGCTGCCGGAACAGGACAAGTCTTTTGATTTCGTGCTGGGAATGGTGTATACGCAGATCTTTAACCGGCTGATCGAGCTGGCGGACACTTATTTCTGCGGCCCTCTGCCTGTGCCTGTAGAATTTTTGATGGATGAATTTGCCAATGGCGTCCGGCCTGTAGGATTTGATAAATATATCACTACCATCCGTTCCCGAAATATGTCTGCCGCTATGGCAGTACAGAGTATAGACCAGCTGAAAACCGTTTATAAAGGGGACACCTGGGGGACTTTGATGGATGCCTGCAGCATCTTTCTGTTTTTGGGGGCCGGCAGGGGATCTTATGCTACCCATGAATTTATCTCCAAGCTGCTGGGTTCCGCCACAATAGACAAACGTTCAGAGGACGAAAACCGTGGGCAGAATAAGAGCAGCGGACTGAGATTTGACCGGGCGGGCAGGGAACTGCTTACCCCGGCGGAAGTGGCAAGGATGCCGAAGAATAAGTGCATCCTCCTCTTAGAGGCACAGGCTCCTGTCATAGACAATAAGTACCGTCCCTTTAAAGAAAAAGAATTTCTTTATGCGAAAAGTCTTGGAAAATATGAAACGCCTGTGATCGTCAGGAAGAACCAGGATGGGAGCTATGAGACAAGAAAAGCGAAAAGTTCTATGGAATTACTTACCCCAGAGGGTGCAGAACATTATAAACGGCTGGCAGAACAAAACAGCGGAATCAAGATATTCCGGATGGACGAGGAAGAATTTTTAAGCCAGGATTTTTCAAAAAGGGAAACAGAGGAGCTGGATTTTGATAAGATCCGCAGGATACTGTCCAGGAAACGGCTGGAAGAGGCGGAGAAAGAAGAGGAAGAGAAGAAGGAAATACCAGAGGAATTAGAGAAAAAAAGTATTTTGGAGTGGATTAAGGCCTATCCTATGTCAGATGAGCAGATAGAAGAGATCATAAAGGGCTTGGAAGATGGGCTTAACAAAGAGGAAATCCGGGAGTATTTTTTCCTGCCGGTGGAAGAGATGAGAAAAATAAGGCGCCTCCTGACGGCAGAGAAGAGGAATGTATAGTTGCTATAAGGACAATAAATCCTATTTGAAGAATACTTTGATTTTTCTGAAATAAAATGTGCTAGACTATTTATATTCTAAAAAGAAGGGGGAATAGATATGAAATTATATTATTAAAATTTATATCATTTTGACGAAGGTATTATATAGTAAAATACCAAACTATTTTTTACAAGGGCATAATGCCAAGTGAAAAAGGTTTTAGATTTTCCAGTGGATTGTAACGCTCTCACTGGTCGCGTCAATGTGGGATATGAGAATATCCACCACCTTGCGCTTATCGTCAA
>DWYZ01000060.1 GCA_019118425.1 Candidatus Blautia faecavium
GCCTATGGAACTGAGCTTTAAGGAATTTGAACTCCTTACCTATTTCCTGGAAAATCAGGGAATTGCCCTTTCCAGAGAAAAAATATTAAATTCTGTATGGAATTATGATTATTTCGGGGATGCCCGTACCATTGATACCCATGTAAAGAAACTTAGAAGTAAAATGGGTGAAAAGGGAGAATATATTAAGACGGTATGGGGCATGGGATATAAATTCGAGGTAGAAGAAGCATGACCAAGAAAAAAGAAAAAAGAAAGAAGGAAGGCTATGGAAAGCTGCATTCTCTAAGGTCACAGATCGCAGTGCTGTTTATTGGCCTGCTCCTTCTTTCTGTATTTATGATCACTGTGATAAACGCTCTGTTTTTGGAACGTTATTATGTGGCGCAGAAAGCAGATGTGATGACAGAGGCATCGGAAAAAATGGCCGATCTCGTGGTGGACATCGAGAGTTCTTACGGTGTCTACGAAGATAATTCCGAGGCTATTTCGGATGATCTCAGAAAATGGTGTTCCAGGAATAACCTTACTTGGATCATTATTACAGATGACAATGAGGTGGTCACCTATCTGGGAGAATATGAAACTTTGAGCATGATGAGAAACCGGCTTTTTGGTTATGCGTATGATCTGGATAATATCAAGCAGGAGAACAGGATCCTGAGGGAAACAGGAGAATATGTGATCCAGCAGGTGCATGACAGATTTTCCGATACAGATTACGTAGAGAGCTGGGGAGAGATTCAGGACGACAGTTATTATTTCCTGATCCGCACGCCTCTTGAAAGCATCCGGGAAAGTGCCTCTATTTCCAATGATTTTTATTTCTTTGTAGGATTATGCATTATCCTGTTCAGCGGCTTTATTATCTGGATTGTCACGAAACGGATCACCAAGCCCATCAGTGAGCTGACAAAGCTGTCCCGGAGAATGTCTGAACTTAATTTTGACGTAACTTATCAAAGCCACGCGGGAAATGAGATCGATGTATTGGGCGATAACTTTAACCGTATGTCCCAGCAGCTTGAACAGACGATTTCAGAGCTGAAATCAGCCAATAATAAGCTGCAGAAGGATATTGCGGACAAGATTAAAATAGATAAGATGCGAAAAGAATTTCTGGATAATGTTTCCCATGAGTTAAAGACTCCGATTGCTTTGATCCAAGGATATGCGGAAGGACTGAAGGAAAATATTTCCGAAGATCCGGAGAGCCGCGAATTCTACTGTGATGTTATTATGGATGAAGCCGGAAAGATGAATAAGCTGGTGAAAAACCTTCTTACCCTGAATCAGCTGGAATCCGGCAAGGACGAAACGGTCATGGAAAGATTTGATATCATATCTCTGATTAAAGGTGTGCTGCAGACTATGGATATTATGGTGCAGCAAAAAGGAGCGAAAGTGATCTTCGATGAGACGGAACCGATTTACGTATGGGCAGATGAATTTAAGACAGAAGAGGTAGTGACGAATTATACCAGCAATGCGCTGAATCATCTGGAAGGAGAACGGACAGTAGAGATCAAGATCATTCCACAGGGTGACCGGATCCGTATTTCTGTGTTTAATACAGGACAGCCTATTCCTGAGGAGGATATCCCTAATCTTTGGAATAAATTTTACAAGGTGGATAAAGCCAGGACAAGAGAATACGGTGGCAGCGGCATTGGCCTGTCCATTGTAAAAGCTATCATGGAAGATATGAACCAGGAATATGGAGTGCAGAATTATGACAACGGAGTAGAATTCTGGTTTACGCTGGACACGAAGTAAGCCCATTACAGGTCAGCTTGTGGCCGGTAATGAGAGAAAAAGCAGACAGACGCAAGAAATTTCTTTGCATCTGTCTGTTTTTGCGTTATACTGTAATTTGGATATTTATTGTAATGAGATTAAAAGGAAATGGCAGGTTGAATGATGATTGGGATAATTGATTACGATGCTGGCAATATCAAAAGCGTAGAAAAAGCAATACAGTACCTTGGCGATGAGGCTGTGGTATCCAGGGATCCGCAAGTGCTGTTAAACGCGGAAAAGGTGATCCTGCCCGGAGTCGGAAGCTTCGGACAGGCAATGGAAAATCTTCATAAATATGAATTGGTGCCTGTGATCGAGGAAATCATAGAAAAGAAAACGCCTTTTCTGGGAATCTGCCTGGGACTGCAGCTTTTGTTTGAAAGCAGTGAGGAAAGCCCTGGAGTGAAAGGTTTAGGCGTGCTGGAGGGGGAGATACGTAAGATTCCCTCTGCACCAGGACTTAAGATCCCTCATATGGGCTGGAATTCTCTGGAGATAAAAAATGAAGGAAGATTGTTTCGGGGAATTCCTCAGAATACGTATGTATATTTTGTACATTCTTATTATTTAAAGGCAAGAGATGAAAAAATCGTAAAAGCATCTACAGAATACAGCACCTGCATCCACGCTTCTGTGGAAAAGGGAAATGTTTTTGCATGCCAGTTCCATCCGGAGAAAAGCAGCTATTATGGATTAAAGATCCTGGAAAATTTCATAGGATTGGAAAAGGAGGAAATCTGATGTTTACGAAAAGGATCATTCCCTGCCTGGATGTAAATAAGGGACGGGTTGTAAAAGGAGTAAATTTTGTAAATCTTAAAGATGCGGGAGACCCGGTGGAAATCGCTAAAGCCTATGATAAGGAAGGCGCGGACGAACTTGTATTTTTGGACATCACCGCTTCCTCGGAAGCACGTGATACGGTAGTGGATATGGTAAGGGCTGTGGCAGCGAACGTATTTATTCCTTTTACCGTAGGAGGGGGAATCCGTACGGTAGAGGATTTTAAAAAGCTTTTGCGGGAAGGAGCAGATAAAATTTCCGTGAATTCCGCGGCCATTGACAGACCGGAGCTGATTTCGGAAGCTGCGGATAAGTTCGGCAGCCAGTGCGTGGTAGTTGCCATTGACGCGAAACGACGTCCGGATGGAGGATGGAACATCTACAAACATGGAGGAAGACTGGATACGGGAATTGACGCGATTTCCTGGGCAAAGAGGGTGGAAAAGCTTGGCGCGGGAGAAATCCTTCTTACAAGCATGGACTGCGATGGAACCAAGGCTGGCTATGATATTGAATTGACGAAAACAGTAGCTGATGCAGTATCCATTCCAGTGATTGCCTCTGGTGGCGCCGGTTCTATGGAGCATTTTTATGAAGCACTGACAAAAGGCGGGGCGGATGCTGCTTTGGCCGCGTCTTTGTTTCATTATAAAGAACTGGAGATACGCCAGGTAAAAGAGTATCTTTCCCAGAAGGGCGTTTCTGTGCGCTTATAAAGAACATGAAAAGATAAAAAGAGGTGAAATACATGGCTCCTTTGTCAGGAGATTGGCTTAATGCCCTGAAAGGAGAATTCAGGCAGCCGTATTATGCGAAATTATATAAAACGATCATGGAGGAATACAGGACAAGAAAAATTTTTCCTCCTGCGGACGAGATGTTTAATGCGTTTCATTTTACTCCGCTGAGTGAAGTGAAGGTGGTCATACTGGGACAGGATCCCTATCATAATGACGGACAGGCTCATGGACTTTGTTTTTCTGTGAAAAAGGGAGTGGAGATTCCGCCTTCTCTGGTGAATATTTATCAGGAACTTCACGATGACTGCGGGTGCTATATACCTAATAACGGATACCTTGAAAAGTGGGCCCGTCAGGGTGTCCTTCTGCTGAATACAGTGTTGACTGTACGGGCACATCAGGCAAATTCCCACAGAGGGATTGGCTGGGAACAGTTTACGGATGCTGCCATAAGAATTCTGGATGAGCAGGATCGCCCCATTGTATTTTTATTGTGGGGAAGACCGGCACAGATGAAGAGGTCCATGCTCCACAATCCCAAACATTTGATTCTGGAAGCTCCGCATCCCAGTCCCTTGTCTGCATTCCGGGGCTTTTTCGGATGCAGGCATTTCAGTAAGACGAACGAATTTCTGACGGCAAGTGGGCTTTCTCCTATTGACTGGCAGATTGAAAATATATAAAGGAATGGGAATGATATGGCCAAAAAAACAGATAATACATTAGTAAAAAACGCCTCCTTTTTGATGGTAGCGGCGTTGGTATCAAAGATTATAGGAATGCTTTATAAAAGCCCTCTGTCTACCACTCTTGGGAGCCAGAGCTTTGCGCTGTTCCAGTTCGCCCAGAATGCGTATTTTATCCTTCTGATGATTGCGTCCTTTAGTATTCCCCAGGCAGTGTCCAAGGTAATGGCGGAAAAGATCGCTTTCGGAAGATACAGAGACGCCCAGAGAGTGTTTTACTGTGCGCTGGCTTATGCAGCGGCGGCCGGCGGGGCAGTGGCTTTGTTCTGTGTGTTCGGCACTTCCATTTTGGTTCCGGAAAATACGGCTAATGCCCGGCTGGCTTTACAGATGCTGGCGCCAACGATTTTTTTATCCGGAATCCTCGGGGTATTTCGAGGCTATTTTCAGGCATACCGAAATATGATGCCTACTTCAGTGTCGCAGATCATTGAACAGATTTTTGTGGCAGTGACAGCGCTTTTGATGTCCAATGTCATGATCAGCCATTTCCGCTCTCAGGGAGATGAGGCAATGGAAAGATGGGGCGCCGCAGGCGCCACTATGGGTACGGGAGCGGGTGTTCTTGCCGCGCTGATCTTTATGATCTTTGTGTACCATATGAACAAACGCACCATACGAAAAAAAATCAAAAGAGACCGGCGTTCTATAAATGAAAGTTACAAAAGCCTTATGAAGACTATGATCCTGATCATCATGCCCATTATTCTCAGCGCTTTTATTTATAATGTGAATGGATATATTAACAGTTATATGTATACAGGAATTATGGGAATGCGTGGAGAAGAATCGGATCTTATACACACGCTGTATGCAGAGTATGGCTTTTTTATGACACTGATCAATATTCCTCTTACTTTAGCAAGTACGGCGCCCACCTCTATGATCCCAGAGGTTTCCGCCCACTATGCAAAAGCGGATATCAAGGGAGCTAATGCAAAGACAGAAAAGGCCACCTGGGTCAGTATGCTGATTTCTATTCCGGCAGCAGTGGGATTAGCGGTCTTATCCGGTCCCATCACAAGACTGATCTTCCCAGGAACAAACGGAGTGGCAGGAGAACTTTTGATCATCGGCGCAATTACCATCATTTTAAATGGAAACTCCAATATCTCAAACGGAGTGCTTCAGGGGATCGGAAAGCCTAGAATACCTATGATCCATGCAGCCGTTGCTCTTGTAGCAGATGTGATCGCTATGGCTATTCTGTTATTTTTCACGGATTTGGGTGTGTATACCATTGTGATCGCCATGATCCTTTATGCAGTAGTTATGTGCATATTGAATGATCGTGCCATGAAACGCTATATGAAATTTAAAAATCCATTCCGGACTGCCTACTTGTATCCTCTCCTGGCGTCCGTTCCAATGGCGGCTGTGGCAGGGGGCGTATATTACGGGCTTTATGTGCTGATCCATTCGAATATTATATGCCTTGCCATTTCCATTGTATGTGCAGTGGCAGTATACTTTGCGGTTTATCTTTATATCAGTAAGCCTTCTTTGGAAGAACTGTCCGCTTTGCCGGGAGGCAGGACCATCTATACTTTTGGCCGTCGTTTTCATTTATGCTGAAAATACGCTGCTGCCCATAAGCTGACCGGAAGCGGAATAAAAAAGCCCCAGTTTCCTTTTTGCAAGGAGACTGGGTGCTTTTTTGTCATATCTTATTTATGCATCGTGTTTCTGCTGCGTCTGCAGATTTTTCTGTGCAGTGGAGAGCATCAATTTAATTCGGTTTAACTGGTTTACTTCGCTTGCCCCGGGGTCATAATCGATGGCAACGATATTTGCCTCCGGGTGGGACCGGCGGATTTCTTTAATTACGCCTTTTCCTACAATGTGATTAGGCAGGCAGCCAAAAGGCTGGATACAAACGATGTTCGGCACACCTCCATGGATCAGTTCCATCATTTCTCCGGTAAGGAACCATCCTTCTCCTGTCTGGTTGCCTGGAGATACGATAGGAGAAGCCATTTCTGCCAAATCTCTGATATCCGCGGCGGGAGTAAAATGTCTGCTCTGTGCTAAAGCTTCATTGGCAGCCTTGCGCACCCAGTCAATTCCCTTGATCCCCCAGTTGGCAATAGTGGCTTTGGACTTTTTAAATCCAAGATACTCAGATTTAAAGTTCTGGTTATAAAAACAGTAGTTGATAAAATCAATCAGGTCAGGTACCACAGGTTCCGCGCCTTCTGCCTCCAGAAGATCCGCCAGATGGTTATTGGCAGCAGGAAGGAATTTTACGAGGATTTCTCCTACAATTCCCACTCTTGGTTTCTTCTCGCCGGTAATAGGAATGGTATCAAAATCGTGCACCATTTCTTTACACATACGTTTAAAGTAACTGTGGCTTACGCTGCCTCCGGTGAGGAAGGCAATGACGCGCTGTTCCCAGATTTTATGCTTTCTGTTTACAATTCCCTTTTCCAGCTCGTAAGGACGCATGCGGTACACGCATTTCATCAGGATATCTCCGAATACCGCGCCATAAACTACACGCTTAACCAAAGGAAGGGTGAGCTTAAAGCCAGGATTGCTTTCCAGTCCGCTTAAGTTCACGGAGATAACAGGAACCTGTTCCATGTTTGCCTTTTTTAAAGCTCTCCGGATAAAGGCAATGTAATTGGAGGCACGGCATCCGCCTCCTGTCTGGGACATGACTACTGCAGTCTTGTTCAGGTCGTATTTGCCTGAGAGAAGAGCGTCCATGATCTGTCCTACTACGATCAGGGAGGGATAGCAGGCATCGTTGTTTACGTATTTCAACCCTACGTCTACGGCTCCCTTGTTGTCATTGGGAAGAACTTCAAGATGGTAGCCGCAGGTGTTAAAAGCTGCCTGAAGGATCCCGAAATGGAAGGGAGACATCTGGGGACAGAGGATGGTATAATCCTTGCGCATCTCCTTGGTAAAGGAAACCTTTTCGATGGAAGAGGGCTGGATGGTGCGAGGCTTTTTCTGGGCATCCTTTGCCCGGATGGCAGCCAGAAGAGAGCGGACACGGATGCGGGCAGCGCCTAAATTATTTACCTCGTCGATTTTCAGACAAGTGTAGATTTTGCCGCTTCCCTCCAGGATTTCATAAACCTCGTCTGTAGTTACCGCATCCAGACCGCAGCCAAAGGAATTAAGCTGGATGAGATCCAGATCATCCCTGGTCTTTACAAAGTTTGCCGCTGCGTATAAACGGGAATGATACATCCACTGGTCATTTATGCGGAGGGGACGTTCCACCTTAGCCAGATGAGATACAGAATCCTCCGTAAGGACGGCGATGCCGTAGCTGTTGATTAGATCCGGGATTCCGTGATGTATTTCCGGATCAATGTGATATGGACGGCCTGCAAGGACAATACCGCGGCGATGGTTTTCTTCTATGTATTTCAGGGTTTCTTCCCCTTTTTTCTGTACATCCCTGCGTACCTGCGTCAGTTCTTCCCAGCCTTTATGCGCAGCCGCTTTTACTTCTTCCGAAGGAATATCCTGGAAGATCTGGACCAGCCGGTCGGTCAGAATGGCTTCTGAGGTAAAGGCTAGAAAAGGATTGCGGAAATCAATTTCAGGATCGTTCAGTTCATCCACATTGTTTTTGATGTTTTCTGCATATGAAGTTACAATAGGACAGTTATAGTGGTTTACCGCGTCTGGAAATTCATTTCTTTCGTATGGGATGCAGGGATAAAAAATAAATTTCACTCCTTGTTTTATAAGCCAGCTTACGTGGCCATGCGCCAGTTTGGCCGGATAACATTCCGATTCGCTGGGAATAGATTCAATGCCAAGCTCATAAATTTTTCTGGTAGAGGTTGGAGATAATACAACCTCATATTTCAGTTCTGTAAAAAAGGTAAACCAGAAAGGATAATTTTCGAACATGTTCAGCACACGTGGAATTCCCACCTTGCCCCGCTTCGCCTTATCAGCGGAGAGCGGTTCATAGGAAAACAGCCGTTTATACTTGTATTCATAGAGATTGGGAACATGGTCTTTATTTTTTTCTTTTCCGATACCTCTTTCACAACGGTTTCCGCTTACAAACTGACGTCCTCCAGAAAATTTGTTGATGGTAAGACGGCAGTTGTTTGTACATCCGCGGCAGTTAGCCATGGAAGTAGTGTATTTCAAGGTATTGATCTTCTCAATAGGCAGCATGGTGGTTTCTTTGTCTTCTTCGAAACGCTCCCTGGCAATGAGGGCAGCGCCGAAGGCTCCCATGATACCTGCGATGTCGGGACGGATTGCTTCGCAGTCCGCTATTTTTTCGAAGCTTCGAAGCACGGCATCGTTATAGAAGGTTCCTCCCTGTACTACAATATGTCTGCCAAGCTCGGAAGCATCGGATACTTTAATAACTTTATAAAGAGCGTTTTTAATTACGGAGTAAGCGAGACCGGCTGAAATGTCGGCTACGCTTGCCCCTTCCTTCTGGGCCTGCTTTACTTTGGAGTTCATAAATACGGTACAGCGTGTTCCAAGATCAATGGGATGTTCTGCAAAGAGCGCAGCCTTGGCGAAATCCTGTACACTGTAATTTAAGGACTTGGCAAAGGTTTCAATAAAGGAACCGCAGCCAGAAGAGCAGGCTTCATTTAACTGCACGCTGTCCACCGTCTGATTCTTGATCTTGATGCATTTCATATCCTGTCCGCCGATGTCGAGGATGCAGTCTACATCTTTATCAAAGAAAGCTGCCGCGTAATAATGGGAAACGGTTTCCACCTCTCCCTCGTCTAAAAGCAGAGCCGCCTTTACCAGCGCTTCACCGTAGCCGGTGGAACAGGAGTAGGCGATGCGGGCGTCTTTGGGAAGTTTCTGATAAATTTCCTGGATGGAACGGATCGCTGTCTTTAAAGGACTGCCGTTATTGTTGCTGTAAAAGGAATACAGAAGGCTTCCGTCTTCGCCTACCAGAGCGGTTTTCGTAGTGGTGGAACCTGCGTCAATGCCTAAATAGCAGTTTCCCTTGTAAGTGGAAAGATCGGCAGTGGTTACCTTGTATGCTGCCTGACGGGCGTGGAAAGCTTTATAATCCTCAGTAGAGGTAAAAAGAGGTTCCATACGTTCTACTTCGAAATCCAGCTTAATAGATTGCTTCAGCCTGTCTCTGAGTCCGGTGAGAAGGACGGAATTTTCCTTTTTTGAATTTAAGGCGGATCCGATAGCGGCAAACAGGTGTGAATTTTCCGGTACGATAGTATGCTCTTCATCCAGCTTTAAAGTGCGGATAAAAGCTTCTTTCAGTTCAGAAAGAAAGTGAAGGGGACCACCTAAAAAAGCAACATGTCCACGGATCGGCTTACCGCAGGCAAGACCGGAGATAGTCTGGTTTACTACAGCCTGGAAAATAGATGCCGCCAGGTCTTCTTTCGTAGCGCCTTCATTGATGAGCGGCTGGATATCGGTTTTGGCAAAAACTCCGCAGCGAGCGGCAATAGGATAAAGAGCCTTATAATGCTTTGCATATTCGTTCAGTCCGGATGCATCCGTCTGAAGAAGGGATGCCATCTGGTCAATAAAGGAGCCGGTGCCGCCTGCACAAATACCATTCATACGCTGTTCAATATTTCCGCCTTCAAAATAGATGATCTTGGCATCCTCTCCGCCAAGTTCAATAGCGACGTCTGTCTGGGGCGCGATTTTTTGCAGAGAGGAAGAAACAGCAATGACTTCCTGTACAAATGGAACTTCCAGATGGTTCGCCAAGGTAAGTCCGCCGGAACCGGTAATGACAGGGTAAAGTTCAGCTTCTCCAAGCTTTTCATATGCCTTCTGCAAAAGCCCGGCCAGGGTTTCCTGTATATTGGCAAAATGACGTTCATAATCTGCAAACAGTAAATTTTCTTCTGCATCAAGAATTGCGATTTTTACAGTAGTGGAACCGATATCAATTCCCAATGTGTAATTGTTCATATATTTTGGTTATGCCTCCTCTTTCAGTATAGTGTAATCCGGTCCCTTATATGTCCCTGGAGCGTATTTTCAGGATTTCCCTGGATTGCACAGACCAGAAATAAAGTAAGGGACCGGCTTTTTATTTGTGTAAAATTCTTTCTTATTATAATGTCAAAAAATGACATGTAGATTCCGTATTATTATACGCCATTGTTTGAAAAATGACAATGTAAAAGTTTAACAAGTATTATCCGGTTACTGTTGAAATTTTGAGTATTTCAGGCTAAAATGAATGGATAGAAAAAGAAGAGGAGAGTCATATGGCAGAATATAGATTATTAAAGACAGAAGGAAAAGCGAAGCGAGGGGAATTTCATACAGTTCATGGAACGATCCAGACTCCTGTGTTTATGAATGTGGGGACGATCGGCGCTATTAAAGGCGCGGTTTCTACTATGGATCTTCATGAGATCGGAACCCAGGTACAGCTTTCTAATACTTACCATCTTCACGTAAGACCCGGAGATCACATTATAAAGCAGTTAGGCGGACTCCATAAATTTATGGTATGGGACCGTCCTATTCTCACGGATTCCGGCGGATTTCAGGTGTTTTCTCTTTCCGGACTTCGGAAAATAAAGGAAGAAGGCGTGTATTTCCGTTCCCATATAGACGGGCATAAAATATTTATGGGACCTGAGGAAAGTATGCAGATCCAGTCAAACCTGGGCTCTACCATTGCCATGGCCTTTGATGAGTGTCCCAGCAGCGTGGCTGACCGGGAGTACGTGCAGAATTCTGTAGACCGGACCACCAGATGGCTTAAAAGATGCAAAACAGAGATGGCGCGGCTGAACAGCCTTCCGGATACGATCAATAAAGAACAGCTTCTTTTTGGAATAAACCAGGGGGCTGTTTATGAGGATATCCGTATAGCCCATGCAAAGGCTATCTCAGAGATGGATCTGGACGGCTATGCCATCGGAGGTCTTGCCGTGGGAGAGACACATGCGCAGATGTACCATATCCTGGATGAGGTGGTGCCTTATCTTCCCCAGAATAAACCTACGTACCTGATGGGAGTGGGAACCCCTGCAAATATCCTGGAAGCAGTGGAAAGAGGAGTGGATTTCTTTGACTGTGTATATCCCAGCAGGAACGGACGCCATGGCCATGTGTACACAAACCACGGAAAGATGAATCTTTTTAATTCTAAATACGAGCTGGATATGCGCCCCATTGAAGAAGGGTGCCAGTGTCCCGCATGCCGCCACTACAGCAGAGCGTATATCCGCCATCTGTTAAAGGCAAAAGAAATGCTGGGAATGCGTCTCTGTGTTCTCCATAACCTGTATTTTTATAACCATATGATGGAAGAGATCCGGGATGCCATAGATAACGGCAATTTCGCCCAGTATAAGAAAATGCGGCTGGAAGGATTTGAAGAAGGGAAAATAAACGGAGGAAGATAAGGAAAAGATAGGGCATTTAGTTTTCTGCCTGCTTAACAAAAGACGAACAGGAAAGATATATGCTGCAGCCGGCAGAGCGTTCCGCTTTGCCGGCTGGTGTTTTTTGTAAAAGAAAAGGAACTTTCCTGGATTAAATTATCCCATCAGGGCTTCTGCAAATACTTCTTTCTCCCCTTTGGGCAGAGGGATTTTATTTCCCGGAACCAAAGCACCGTTTACTTTAAGGGAAACAATGCCCTTTTCCACATGATTTGGATTTTTTACGGTAATATGATAACATACCCCTCTGAAACAGCGTGTAACCTGAAATCCCTCAAAGAAACCGGGAATACAGGGATCAACTAAAAGACCGTCGTAGTCCGGCCGGATTCCCAAAATATACTGAGACACGTTTACAAATGTCCAGGCAGCAGTTCCAGTCAGCCAGCTATTTTTTGCTTCCCCAAAACGAGGAGCATTCTTTCCGGCGATCATCTGGGAATATACATAGGGTTCTGTCCGGTGGATGTGGCTGATGTCCTCGATATAAGCAGGGCAGATGCGGGTATAGACCTGCCATGCCCGGTCACCTCTGCCGATTACCGTCTCCCCAATGGAAATCCAGGGATTATTATGGCAAAAGATGCCGGCATTTTCTTTATATCCCGGAGGATAGGAAGAAATTTCCCCTAGTTCTGTGTGATACCGGCGGTAAGGCGGCTGCAGGAGAAGGATGCCATACTTGGTGTCCAGATATTTTTCTACAGACTTAAGGGCTTTCAGGCAGAAGCCGTCTTTCAGGCCAATTTTTGCCATAGTACAAAAGCCCTGCGGTTCAATGAAAATCTTTCCTTCTTCACATTCTTTGGAACCTACCTTTTGGTTAAAATGATCGTATGCCCGCAGGTACCATTCTCCGTCCCAGCCTGCTTCAAGAACAGTCTTTTCCATCTCTGAAACAGCTTTTTCTGCCAAGAATGCTTCCTGGTCCAGCCCTTTAAGGCGGCAGATTTCTGCATAATCTTTTCCGTATAAAACAAACATTCCCGCTATGAAAATGGATTCTGCGTTCGGTCCCTCTGAAGGGCCGGAAGTCTGGAAAGATTCTCCGGATTCTGTGGAGAAACAGTTCAGGTTCAGGCAGTCGTTCCAGTCTGCACGGCCGATCAAAGGAAGCTTATGAGGCCCCAGATGGTTTTGCGTATAGTGAAAGGAACGGCGCAGATGTTCCATGAAGGTGGCGGTATCGGAGGGATTACTGTTAAAAGGTGTCTGCTCATCCAGGATCGAAAAATCTCCGGTCTCTTTTAAATAAGCGGCAGCTCCGGCGATAAGCCATAAAGGGTCATCGTTAAAGCCGCTTCCGATATCGGAATTTCCCTTTTTTGTAAGGGGCTGGTACTGATGGTAGGCGCTCCCGTCCGGAAACTGAGTGGAGGCAATGTCTAAAAGCCTTTCACGGGCCCGTTCCGGGATCATATGTACAAAGCCCAGCAGATCCTGGCAGGAATCCCGAAAGCCCATTCCGCGTCCGATACCTGACTCGAAATACGAGGCAGACCGGCTCATGTTAAAAGTAACCATACACTGGTATTGATGCCAGATGTTTACCATTCGGTCAAGGCGTTTTTCACTGGAGGAAAGGCTGAATCTGGAAAGAAGATCCGTCCAGTATTTTTTTAACGCCAAAAGTGCAGACTCTGCTTTTTCTTTGGTATCAAATTTAGAAAGGATCCTCCTTGCAGGCGCACGGTTGATCTTCCCGTCTTCGGGGGCGCCTTCCCATTTTTTGTCCGGAGGATTTTCCCCGTAGCCCAGTACAAAGACGTAGGATTTTTCTTCCTGGGGAGCAAGGGATACTTTTATATGGTGAGAGGCGATGGGAGCCCAGCCGCTTGCAGCAGAGTTTTTGGATGCTCCGTTTACTACAGATTCCGGAGCAGAATTATCTCCGTAAGAACCAAGGAAGGCATCCCGGTCTGTGTCAAAACCTTCTATAGGAGCATTTACTCCGTAAAAGGCATAATGGTTCCTGCGTTCCCGGTATTCTGTTTTATGGTAGATCACAGAACCGTGTATTTCTACCTCTCCTGTAGAATAATTTCTCTGAAAGTTGGTCATGTCATCCATGGCATTCCAGAGACAAAACTCCACATAGGAAAAAAGAGAGAAGGATTTTGCTTTCGTTCCTTCATTTTTTAAGGCAAGGATGCCGATTTCGCAGTTTTCGTCCACCGGGACGAAGACGGTGAGTTTTGCCTTAAGACCGTTTTTTCCTCCTTCGAATATAGAGTAGCCTAAGCCGTGGCGGCAGGTATAGGAATCAAGAGGGGTCTTCGAAGGCATCCAGCCGGGATTCCAGATGGTGCTGCCGTCTTTAATGTAGTAGTAGTGCCCGTTGCTGTCTGAGGGAATATTATTATAACGGTATCTGGTGAGACGTAAAAGCTTGGCGTCTTTATAAAAACTATAGCCCCCGCAGGTGTTGGAGATTAAAGAAAAGAAGTCCTGTAAGCCAAGATAATTGATCCAGGGAAGGGGCGTTTGTAAAGAGGTGATCACGTACTCTTTTTTTGCATCATCAAAATATCCATATTTCATGAACAGATCCTCCATCCTTTTCTTACATTCTTTGATAAGGTATTTTAAGAAAACGATTAAGTTAAGTTTAGCGAGAAAGAAACAGGCACCATAACTGCAGGGAGGAAACAATGGTATCCATGAAAATGATCGCGGCAAAGTGCAACGTATCCGTCGCGACAGTAAGCAAAGCATTAAATGACCAGAACGATATCAGTGAGGACACAAAGGAACGGATCAGGCAGGCAGCCAAGGAGCTGGGGTATGTGCCGAATGTGATTGCCAGATCTTTAAAAACAAACCGTTCTTATAATATCGGAGTTCTCTTTGAAGAGGAAGCAGGGTGCGGACTGACCCACGAATATTTTGCCGGCGTACTAAACGGGATTAAAAATCAGGTGGAAAAGCAGCGGTATGACCTTACCTTTATTAATTCTTCTTTTGAAGACAAAGAAATGACCTACCTGGATCATGTAAGATACCGGAATTTTGATGGAGTGGTGATCGTCTGCTGCAATGATTTTGAGGCTTCAAGACCCCAGGAACTGATGCGCAGCGACATACCGGTAGTGACTGTGGATTATGTGCATCAAAACTGTACGGCGGTGCTCTCTAACAATGTAAAAGGCATGGAAGAACTGCTGCGTTATATTTACAGCCAGGGACACCGTAAGGTGGCGTATATCCATGGACAGAAAAATTCTTATGTAACAAGGGAGCGCCTTGCAGCCTTTTACCGGACAGCCCAGGAACTAAATCTGAAAGTCCCTGAAGAATATGTAAGAGAAGCGGTTTATATGGAGACACAAAGAGCGGCGGAAGAAACACGTGCCCTTCTCGAATTGGAAAATCCGCCTACCTGTATTATTTATCCGGATGATATGGCACTGATTGGAGGAAGAAATGTGATCACAGAAAGGGGGATGCGTATTCCGGAAGATATTTCCATTGCAGGCTATGATGGAGTCCGTATGTCACAGCTTCTGCATCCGAAGCTTACCACCATCAGACAGGATACAGAGCGGATCGGAAGAGAGGCGGCCAGCAGACTGATCCAGTCCATTGAAACACCGAAGACAGCTCTTGTGGAGAGAGTTGTAATAGAAGGAGAATTGCTTACAGGACAATCTGTAGGCAGGCTCTTATGAAAATGAAAAAATTTTAAGGAGGTAATAAGATGAAAAGGAAACTGATGAGTATAACCCTTTGTGCAGCGATGATGGGGACGGTTTTTGGCAGTGCGGCTGCCGTATATGCCGGGGATGAAGGCGCAGAACAGGGATCTGTCCTTAATATTTACTGCTGGAACGAAGAATTTAAGACCAGGATCACTGATCATTATGCGGACTATGAAGAAGTGGATGCCACCACAGGAAAAATCGGTGACATCACAGTAAACTGGAATATCACTCCAAACGATGACAACGCATACCAGAATAACCTGGACGCGACACTTTTAAAACAGGCGGATGCAGCCACAGATGATAAGATCGACATGTTTCTGGTAGAAGCGGACTATTCGTTAAAATATGTGGACAGCGAATATACCATGTCTGTGGCAGACCTTGGCATTACAGATGCAGATCTGGAAAAACAGTATCAATATACAAAAGATGTGGTGACAGACTCAAACGGTGTCTTAAAAGGCCTTTCCTGGCAGGGCTGCCCGGGCGTTCTCTTCTATAACAGAGAAGCTGCCAAAGAAGTGCTCGGCACGGACGATCCGGCAGAAGTACAGGAATATGTAAAGGATTGGGATGCTTTTAAAAGCACAGCCGCGACGATGAAAGAGGCAGGCTATTCTATCATGTCTTCTGTAAACGACTCCTATCGTGTATACTCTAATAATGTTACCTCCAAATGGGTAGAAGATGGAAAGATCAATATTGATGACAATATTATGAAATGGGTGGAAGACGCAAAAGAATTAGTAGATGCAGGAGAGACCGGAACCCATGAGCTGTGGAGCGATGACTGGAGCAAGGGCTTTTATCCGGAAGGAAAAGTATTCTGCTACTTCGGGCCTGCATGGCTGGTAAACTTTTCCATGGCAGCAGATACAGAAGGCAGCATTGGCAATGCAGGCGGCTGGGGCGCGACAGAAGGACCCCAGGGCTTCTTCTGGGGCGGAACATGGATCTGTGCGGCAGAAGGAACAGATAACACGGAAGTGATCAAAGACATTATGTTAAAGATGACCACAGACGATGAAGTGATGAAAGAAATCGTAGTGGATGACGATGATTTTGTAAACAATCAGACTGTTATGAACGAAATGGCTGAGGATACCAGCTATTCCAGCCAGATCCTGGGAGGGCAGAATCCATTGGGAATTTATTGCGCAGGCGTGGAAAACCTGGATCTCAGCAATCTTTCCCCTTACGACCAGGGATGCAACGAAGAATTCCAGAATGCTATGAAGAACTATTTTGAAGACAATGCCACACTGGAAGAAGCGCTGGAGCTTTTCTATACGGCAGTTCAGGAAAAATACCCGGAGCTTACCCATTAAAAAATGTGTTTGAGAAGTCTATAGAATGAAGCCGGTATAAACCCAGCAAATCAGGACCGCGTCTGCCGTGCCGTAAGGCAGGCGGGGCGGTCCGGGCATTTTGCCTAAAGGCGGAGGACAAAAGCAGATGAAGAAAAAAGGAAAAGTATCCAGTTACCGGAAATGGGGATATATCTTTTTGATCCCCTTTACGCTGGCTTATGTGATCTTTCAGTTTATCCCTCTGGTAAACACGATTTATAACAGTTTTTTTGAAAATTATATGTCTGGACTGACGCAGATCGGACCTACATTCGTAGGGCTTGAAAATTATATAAAACTGTTTCAGGGCGGGGATATCTGGAAATATGCGAAAAATACCATGGTGATCTGGATCATGTGTTTTATCCCGCAGATCCTTTTGTCACTGCTTCTTGGAGCCTGGTTTTCCGATACGCGTTTAAGGCTTCGAGGCTCCCGCTTTTTTAAGACGGTGATCTATCTTCCGAATCTGATCATGGCATCGGCCTTTGCTATGTTATTTTTTACTTTGTTTTCAGATGGGGGACCGATCAATTCCCTGCTTATGCAGATTGGTTTTATTGATACGCCCTATAAATTTCTGTCCAATACCGGGAGTGCCCGGGGACTTATTGCTTTTATGAATTGCCTGATGTGGTTTGGAAATACCACGATCTTATTGATGGCAGGTATGATGGGGATAGACGGCAGCCTGTTTGAGGCTGCGGAAGTGGATGGGGCCACTTCCGGACAGGTATTTTTTAAGATTACCCTTCCGCTGCTCCGGCCCATTCTTGTGTACGTAGTGATCACATCTTTGATCGGCGGGCTTCAGCTTTTTGATGTGCCGCAGATCCTGACAAACGGAACCGGCGATCCCATGCGTGAGACAATGACGCTGATCATGTTTTTGAATAAACATCTTTACAGTAAGAATTATGGAATGGCAGGAGCGCTGTCGGTAGTTCTGTTTATCATGACCGGCATCTTAAGCCTCATTGTCTTTAAAGTGTCCGGCAATGACAAGAGAAGGGGGTAGGGCTTATGGATAAGAAAGAGAAGAACGGGCTGAAAAAAGGGCTCGGCCTGAAAACCAGAAGAACGGTGGCCTATATTGTTCTGCTTGTGATCAGCTTCTTTTGTTTGTTTTGGTTTTATATTCTGTTCGTGAATGCCACCCGTTCCAATGGGGAATTACAGGCGGGCTTTACCCTTTTGCCAAGTACACACGCCCTGGAAAACTGGACAAACCTGGTTCATGGAACACTCCCGATCTGGCAGGGGATGGTGAACAGTTTTATTGTGGCGGGCTCAAGCGCAGTGCTTTCTGTGTATTTTTCCACTATGACTGCATATGCCATCCATGCCTATGACTTCCGTCTGAAAAAGTATATTTATCCCTTTATCCTGATGATCATGATGATCCCCACACAGGTGACAGCCCTGGGATTTGTGCAGCTGGTATCGGCTATGAAGCTGGAGGATTCTTTTATTCCTCTGGTGTGTACGACCATTGCAGCTCCGGTCACTTTTTTCTATATGAAGCAGTATATGGAAAGTACGCTTCCCCAGGCTCTTATTGAGGCTGCCAGGATAGATGGTTCCGGGGAGTTTCGTACTTTTAACCATATTGTGATCCCCCTTATGAAACCGGCCATTGCGGTTCAGGCGATCTTTACCTTTGTAACCAGTTGGAATAATTATTTTATTCCGGCGCTTGTCCTTCACGATGACAGCAAAAAGACGCTTCCTATCCTGATCGCCCAGCTTCGTGCGGCAGACTGGCTGAAGTTTGATATGGGGCAGGTTTACATGATGATAGCTTTTTCTATTTTTCCAGTGATCCTTGTGTATCTGGTCCTTTCCAGACAGATCGTACAGGGAGTGGCAATGGGAAGTGTAAAGGAATAAAAGACTTCCTGAATAAAATAAGTATTTTATTTTTATGAAAGACCTCCGGTAAGAGAAGTATAAGCTCTCTTGCCGGAGGTCTCATAGATAGGATAAAGGCGATAGAATATTCGCGGCCATGGAGTAAAAAGCTTGCCATGAGAAGTCAGCAGATGCTTGAAACTATTCTCAGAAGCGACAATCTTAATACCGCATACAAGAGAGTGATAAAAACAGAGGAGCAGGCTGTGATTTTTTATCGATATAATTTTCGGAATTCTGTAGGAGTGCAGCCAGTGGAGAGGCGGAACATACGAAGGAAGGCGGAAATACTGGTAAATCCGGACTCCAGGGCCACATCGGTAACAGAGAGAGCAGGATCTAGGAGAAGATCTTTGGCATGGGAAATTCTCTTTTGGTTTAGGTATCTGTAAAAAGAGGTGCCGGCATACTGACGGAACAAGCGGGTAAAATGGTATTTGCTGAAACCTGCCAGAGAGGCAATCTCATCCAAAGTCAGGTCTTCTAAATAATGGTCGTTGATATAGTTGGTCACCCGGAGGAACTTTTCCATGTATTCCTGGGGCTTGTTGTGTTTGGTGTGAAAGTCATTTTGGATGATTTCCATCTGTTTTCGACCTACTAGTGTTAAAATCTGAAGAAAATAAGTATAGATCAAAGGCAGATGATATGGAAGTGACAGGGCCATTTCCTCTTTTATTTTCAACATTCGATCGTAGATTTCTCTATGAATGTCTGCAGACACTCCCGTTTGTGTATGGGGAGTGATCAGTATGGCAGGGCTAATGATGGATGTGAGCACATCTAATTCACTGGAATTTATTTCTGACAGAGATGCCTGAAATATCATTCGCTGTCCGGAGTCTGGAGCCCAAAGTTCATGAATCGTTCCCGGGCAGATAATAAGGATATCCTTCTCATTGAGTTCGTAGCGCCGGTCTCCGCATTTGGCTAGATATCCATTTTCAATAGGCATGATCACTTCAAAAGGAATATGCCAGTGAGGCGGATAATCCTCGTCTTCATCATTATTATATAGACGGATATTCATATTGTTTTTATAATTTACAGTTTCGTGAATTCCTTTGAGGTTTTCAATCATATGTAGATCCCTCTGCTTGATCAATTTTTAACAAATAAAAAGTTGCGGTGACTATATTTTTATATTATCACAAAAATGTCAAAAATGGGAATAAAAAATAAAAAAATTATGCGATTGCTATATAATAAGCAGGAAGGAAATGTACATAATGCATAAAAATGTTGAGTAAAAATTGTTTAAATTAACACTTTGAATAAAAACAGAGCAATAATTCGTAATCGCAGGACAATAATTACAAAGATAAATGTAGTTCAAACTGCTATCATTTAGTTACAAAATAAATCAAGGATTTCTAAAAAGAAAAGGAGGATGTAACTTATGAAGAGAAAAACATGGATCTCAGCAGCTTTAACTACTGCAATGGTAACGGGGATGCTTTCCGGTGCGGCTGTGACCGTACAGGCAGACGACGTGGAAGAGATTACCTGGATGTTCTGGGATGACCTGGAAGCAACAGAGGATTTGATTTCCAAGGGCTACAAAGAAGTCATCGACCGTTTCAACACCGAGTATGAGGGTCAGTATCATGTAACTCCCATCACTACCAATCTGGAAGAATACGATGGCAAATTAAACGCGCTGATCGCCGCTGGACAGACACCGGATGTATATATCTGCAACCCGGGGCCGAACATGGACGTGTATGTAGAGGCAGGCGCGGCTGCGGATCTCACAGACATTCTGACCAATCAGGAAACAGAATGGTATGAGTCTTTTACAGACGGAATCTTCGAGAGACTGACCTATGATGGAAAGATTATGGCTATTCCTACAAATTATGCAGCGGCATGCGTATACTACAATACAGAAATTTTTGAAGAAGTAGGCGTAGAAGTACCGACTACCTATGATGAACTGCTTTCTGTATGCCAGACCATTAAAGACGCCGGATATGCCCCGATTTCCTGCTCCGGAGGTACGGCATGGTGTCTTTCTATGATCGCTGGATACCTCTGCGACCGTCAGGGAGTAGACCTGGACGCGATCGCATCCCATGAGGCAAACTGGACCGATGAGAACTGTATTGCAGCTGGTGAAAAGCTCCAGGAGCTTTCTCAGTATTTCCAGGAAACCGCAGCAGGAGATTCCAATGACCAGGCAACTGCAAACTTCTATAACGGAGAGGCCGCTATGCTTGTACAGGGCTCCTGGGCAATCGCACAGATGAATGGAAACAATCCGGAATTCGAAGATAAATGCGGCGTATTCCAGTTCCCGGGAATCGAAGGCGCAAATGATCCAAACCGTATGATTGTTAAGACCGATAACCTGTTAATGAGCTCTACTACCGAACATCAGGATGCGGTAATCGCTCTTATGAAGATGTTTACCGATGAAACTGCTCAGAAATATACAGCAGAAGTAGGCGGAAAGTTCCCGATCAACAAAGACGTTGAGATTGATTATGATGCTGCGCCTGCACAGCTGAAGTATGTACAGGATATTATGGAAAATGTCACCGGTACATTTGGATTCTACAATGAGTCTCTGGATTCTGTAGAGGCCGGCGACTGCTTTGACAATGCTATGGTTGAAATCTTCCTTGGAAATCAGACTCCGGAAGAAGCATTCCAGACTGTACAGACTTTCTATGAGGAAAATGTTTGGGAATAATTTGTTTAGAAGAACAAATAGAAAATGAAAACAAATAGGTAGAGAAAGACCGCTGCAGAACGGAAGTAGCCGTGTCTGCCAGCGGTCTTTCCAGCGAAAAGGGATAAGAAAGGAGCAAGTTATGGATAAAATACTAAGGGATAAGAAGGCTATCTGCATCTTTGTAGCCCCCGCATTTCTTATGTTCGTGATCATTCTGGTAATCCCAATCTTTCAGATGATCTATTATTCTTTCTGCGACTACGCCGCGCTGACACCGCCTAAGTTTATCGGGCTGGATAATTATAAAAAACTTTTAACAAATGATTCTACTTTCCGGATTGCGTTGAAAAACTCAATATTCTTCATGATCTTTTCTGCTGTCAGCCAGCAGGTGGTAGGACTTCTTCTGGCCGTACTTTTGACCAATATTCCCAAGGGAAGGAACCTGTTTAAAAATATTTATTATCTTCCCTGTGTATTGTCTTCCGCTGCATTGGGCCTTTTGTGGGCATTTATGTTTAACCCCAAGATCGGTATTAACCAGCTTTTAGCAAAATTCGGTATTGAAGGTCCCCTGTGGCTGATGGAATCCAGCGGATTTATCGTGCTGCCTATGTGGGTGATCGCCTTTGTGGCTTTGTGGCAGTATGTGGGACAGAATATGATGCTTTACATGGCGCAGATCACCGGCATTTCCAGAGACATTTATGAGGCTGCTGCCATTGACGGAGCTTCCAAGGTAAAAGCATTCCGCTACATCACCATGCCGCTGGTAAAGCCTATGGTCATTACTTCTCTTTCACTGAACTGCATCGGTTCTTTGAAATTCTTCGACCTGGTCTACAATATGACCCAAGGCGGACCAAACCACAGGACAGAGGTCCTTGCCACACAGTTGTATGCGGAAGGGTTTAACTATTTTAAATATGGATATGCAAGCGCTATCTCTGTTATCCTTCTGATCCTGTGTCTGGTTGTTACACTGTTGGTAAAGAAAGTCATTAAAACAGAAACATACGAAGGCTAGGGAGGGAATTTAATATGGAAAAAACAATGATGAAAAATCAAAAAGGACATGTTAAGCCGGTACTCATTATTATTTATGCGTTTCTGGTGATCCTTGCCGTTATCTATATAGCCCCCTTGTTATGGATGCTTTCGGTTTCTTTAAAAGACAATGCAGAGGTTATGGCTTCGCCATTTTCTTTTCCTAAGGCTATGCAGTTTGTCAACTATGCAGAAGCATGGACTATGGGCAAGTTGGGAATTGCCCTGTTAAATTCTCTTCTGGTGTGCGGTGTTACACTGGTTGTCAGCCTGTTTTTTGGAGCAATGGCGGCTTTTGCTATTGCCAGGATGAAGTGGAAGCTTTCCGAAGGAATGCATACCTTTTTCCTGATCGGAATGATGGTGCCGGTACACTGTATTCTGATCCCGCTTTTTGTTCGGTTTGCAAACCTTGGGCTTACTAATTCTAGGTTCGGGCTGATGCTGCCTTATATCACTTTCTCGCTGCCTATGACGATTTTCCTTCTTACCGGATTTTTCAAATCCATGCCGGGAGAATTGTTTGAAGCGGCTGCCATCGACGGATGCGGGATTTACGGCTGCTTTTTCAAAATTGCCCTGCCCCTTTGCAGAACCGGCTTTTTTGTATCCGGCCTGATGACCTTCGTAGGAAACTGGAATGAGCTTCTTCTGGCAATGGTATTTATATCGGATCCTAATAAGAAAACTCTTCCGGTCACACTGACCTATTTCGTGGGTCCCTATGCAACCAATTATGTACAGATGTTTGCAGCGATCATTATTGCCATAGCACCTACGATTATTGTATACTGTATGTTTAGTAACCAGATCGTGGAAGGCTTGACAACAGGAGCAGTAAAGGGATAACGGTAAAAGCGGTTCTGGAAATTTATTCTGCAGCAAAGGAGAAAGATATGACTAGAGAAGAGGCAAGAAAAAAAGCGGAGGCCCTTGTCGCCCAGATGACCGTCGAGGAAAAAGCAAGCCAGATGCGATACAATGCCCCCGCAATAAAAAGACTTGGAATACCAGCGTATAACTGGTGGAATGAAAGCCTTCATGGAGTAGCCCGGGCAGGACAGGCAACGATTTTTCCTCAGGCGATTGCTTTGGGAGCAGCCTTTGATTCGGAACTTGTGGGGGAGATCGCGGATGCGGTCGCTATGGAAGGACGTGCAAAATATAACGCCTATTCGGCAAAAGAAGACAGGGATATTTACAAAGGGTTAACCTTCTGGGGGCCGAATGTAAATATTTTCCGAGATCCCCGCTGGGGAAGAGGGCATGAGACCTATGGAGAGGATCCTTATCTTACCAGCAGGCTGGGTGTGGCTTATGTAAAAGGCCTGCAGGGAGAGGGAGAGACCATGAAGGCGGCGGCCTGTGCCAAGCATTTTGCGGTGCATTCAGGGCCGGAGGAGTTGCGCCATGAGTTTGACGCCCAGGTTTCGCCGAAAGATCTAAGAGAAACCTATCTCCCTGCCTTTCAGGCACTGGTGGAGGAAGGAAAAGTGGAAGCGGTCATGGGTGCCTATAACCGGGTAAATGGTGAGGCAGCCTGTGCAAGCCCATCCTTACAGAAAATCTTAAGAGGAGAATGGAAGTTCCAGGGGCATTTTGTTTCAGACTGCTGGGCAATCCGTGATTTTCACGAAAATCATATGATCACTGCTACACCCAAGGAATCCGCGGCTTTGGCAGTGAACAATGGCTGTGACCTAAACTGCGGAAATACCTACCTTCATGTGCTGAAGGCCTATGAAGCAGGAATGATCACAGAGGAGACGATTACAGAGTCTGTCATCCGGCTGTTTACTACACGTTATCTTTTGGGAATGTTTGAGGGAAGCGAGTATGACGCCATTCCCTATTCGGAAGTAGAATCGCCCAGGCATCTGTTTCTGGCAAGAAAAGCGGCGGAGGAGAGCATAGTCCTTTTGAAGAATAACGGGATCCTTCCGCTGGATAAGAAAAAGCTGAAATCTATAGGCATCATCGGGCCCAATGCGGACAGCAGGGCGGCTCTTATAGGGAATTACCATGGCACAGCCTCCAGGTATGTGACTATCCAGGAGGGAATCCAGGATTATGTGGGTGAGGATGTGCGTGTGTACACATCGGTTGGATGCGAATTATTCAAGGAGCGGACAGAGGCACTGGCTTATCCGGGAGACCGGCTTGCTGAGGCAAAGATCGTGGCGGAAAACAGCGATGTAGTGATCCTGTGTGTGGGATTGGATGAGACGCTGGAAGGAGAAGAAGGAGATACCGGAAACAGCTATGCTTCCGGTGATAAGACGGACTTACAGCTTCCGAAGGTTCAGAGAGAACTGATGGAGGCGGTGAAAGAGACCGGAAAACCGGTAGTCCTGTGCTTGATGACTGGCAGCGACATTGACCTTGGCTATGCGGCGGAGCATTTTGATGCAGTGCTGCAAATGTGGTATCCTGGGGCAATGGGAGGAGCTGCTGCGGCACGTATTCTTTTTGGAGATGTTTCTCCATCTGGAAAGCTTCCGGTGACTTTCTATGAATCTTTGGAGGGTCTGCCGGAATTTGCAGATTACTCTATGAAAGGACGAACTTACCGCTATCTGGAAGGAAAGGCTCAATTTCCCTTTGGATACGGTTTGACCTATGGGAAGGTGGATACGGTTTCTGCCAGGACTGTTTTCAGGGAAGAGGGACTTTGTATCCTGGCAGATGTAGAAAATACAGGGGATATGGATACGGACGAGGTGGTGCAGGTGTATGTGAAAAACCTAGAATCCCCTCTGGCACCGAAAAATCCTGTGCTTTGCGGATTTTCCAGGGTACATGTGAAAAAAGGTGAGAGAAAGACCGTGGAAATACCTGTAAGAGAAGATGTCTTTTATGTGGTGGATGAGGAAGGAAACAGACGCAGGGAAGGAAAACGTTTCCTATTCTATGCAGGCTGTTCTCAGCCGGATGAGCGCAGCAGAGAACTGACCGGATGCGCTCCTGTGGAGATTCCAGTGGAATGGTAGTTAAGTAAGTCTTTCTTGTACTTCAAGGGGAAGAAATGAGAGAAGTGCTTTATTACAGAACAATCCACGGCTCGGCGGCAAGCTCTCTGCTGGCCTGGTGGATCCTGTGGCGGCTGAACGGCTAGTGTGATGCTGGTGATAGATCATGAGTATCTTTAGATTTATATGTATTTAAAAACTGTGCAGGGACATTGCAAGGATGTTCCTGCAAGTTTTTATAAGAAGAGGAGTGAATAAGGTATGCAGATAAGAAATCCTATACTCTCCGGATTTTATCCGGATCCCTCCATCTGCAGGGTGGAGGATTGGTTTTATATGGTAAATTCTACCTTTGCCTATTTTCCAGGGATACCGATATTCCGAAGCCGGGATCTGGCTTGCTGGGAGCAGATCGGGAATGTCCTGGAGCGGAACAGCCAGGTTTCCTTAGAGGGATGCGGGCACTCAGAGGGAATCTATGCCCCTACGATCCGTTACCATGAGGGGGTGTATTATGTGATCGCTACCAATGTATCCGGCGGCGGCAATTTTATTGTTACAGCAGGACATCCGGAAGGCCCCTGGTCAGAACCATATTTTCTTGGAGAAAAGGCACAAGGGATCGATCCCAGCCTATTCTTTGATGAGGACGGGAGCTGTTATTATATTGGACAAAGGGAAAACTCCGGGGGGAGCCGGTATTTTGGAGACTGTGAGATCTGGATCCAGAAGCTGGATCTGGAAAGGATGGAGCTTGTGGGAGAAAGTCATCCGGTGCTATACGGGTTCGAGAAAAATGCGGTATGGCCGGAAGGCCCTCATCTTTATAAAAAAGACGGCTGGTATTATATCCTTCACGCAGAAGGAGGAACTGAGAGGAACCATTGTATCGCAGCAGCACGGAGCCGGGAGGTATTTGGACCATATGAATATTGTCCGGCCAATCCCATCCTAACCCACCGACACTTGGGCAGAGATTATCCGGTGACCTGTGTAGGACACGGAGACCTTACGGAAGATGGAAATGGAAACTGGTATATGGTCATGCTTGGCAGCAGGCCGGAGATGGAGCATACTTTAATGGGCAGAGAAACTTTCCTGGCAAAGGTTGTCTGGGAGGACGGATGGCCAGTGGTGAATCCCGGGATCGGCCGGCTGGAAACATTTGTAGAAATTTCTGGTTTTCGAGAGAAATCCATGGAGCCTGGGATAAATGCGGATATTCAGGAACATTCCAAGGTATATACTTTTGAAAAGGAAAAGTTCCCGCCGGAATTTTTATTCCTCCGCAATCCCCGAGAAGGGATGATCCTTTCCGGTGTGGAAGGAATGTTCCTGCGGATGCATATGAATCCGGCAGTGCTGAGGGAGCAGACATTTCCCTGCTATGCAGCGCTTCGCTTTCGTGACAGAAGCTTTGCAGTGGAGACGGAGCTGGAATTAAAAACGGATTCAGAATATCACTGCGGTGGGATGGCTCTTGTGCAGAGCAATGACTGGCATTTCAGACTGGAATGCTACGCTGTCCCTCAGACGAAGGTGCGTCTGACCGCGTGTCTGGGAGGAAAGGAAGTGGTGCTTGGGGAACTGTTATTGGAAAAAGGCAGAAGATTTCAGCTGCGTGTGGATGTGGATGGACTGAAGGGTTCGTTTTTCTGCAGGACTACAGAAAAAAGCTTTGACAAAGAGGATAGACAGGATCCACAGATATGGGGAGACTGGAAATATGTTATGGAAAATGTGGATCTGCGGCCTTTGAGCACGGAAAAAGCAGGAGGTTTTGTAGGATGCACAGCCGGGATGTATGCTTCAGGAAACGGTCAGGCTGACAGCGGTTATGCGGATTTTGCCTGGTTTTCTTATAAAACATTTTAAAAAAGCAAATTATCAGCGCAGGTGCTATGATAGAAGATATAGATAAAAGGGCGGCCTGTTAAGAGCGGAAAATGATAACAGGAAAAATGAAAGGGAGGCGGTCATGATGAATGAGAAGACAAAAGAAAGATGCCGGAAACTGATAGAGGAAGCGGTGTCTGACGGCATTACTGCAGGAGTGACCATGCTGGTGCGCAGAAGGAAGGAAGAAGTATTTTATACAGAATATGGCTTTCAGAACCTGGAGGAAAAGAAACCGATCAAAAGGAACAGTATTTTCCGCTTGTATTCCATGTCCAAACCCATCACCGGGGCAGCTGCCATGATCCTGATGGAGCAGGGAAAGTTGGATCTTGCCCAGCCTGTGGCGGAGATCCTGCCGGGATATGAAAACGTGATGGTGGAAGAAAACGGGATGATCCGTCCGGCTAAAAAGCCCCTCACTGTCCATCATCTTTTGAATATGGCGTCCGGGCTGACCTATGGGGAAGAAGAGACAAAGGCGGGCAGGATGACCCAACAGTATATCCAGGAATGTATGGAAAAAATGGATACTCCCCAGGCGGTGACTACAGAGGAGTTTGCCTCTCATATGGGTTCTGTTCCTTTTTCCTTTGAGCCAGACAGCTCCTGGCATTATGGCCTTTCCGCAGATATTCTGGGTGCAGTGATCGAGAAAGTTTCTGTGATGCGGTTCGGGGAATTTTTGGAAACCTATCTTTTTGCTCCTTTGGGAATGAAAGATACTGGTTTTTGGGTGCCGAAGGATAAAGGGGACAGGCTGGCGGATGCTTATGAATCTGCCGGAAACGGAAAGATGGTGCCTTATAGAGGAAATCATCTTATGATCTCATATGGGATGGACAAGCCGCCGGCTTTTGAATCCGGCGGAGCCGGCCTGGTTTCCACCATTGACGACTACGCCCGGTTTGCTCAGATGCTTTTAAATGGAGGAAGCCTTGACGGTGTGCGGGTGATGTCGGAAAAGACGGCGAGGTTTTTTACCTCAGGGAAGCTGCTTCCTTCTCAGCAGCAGGCTATGGAGCAGTGGACCGGTCTGGAAGGCTATACCTACTCTCATCTTATGCGCCGGTGCATAGATCCCGGAAGGACTTCGGGCCTGTCCTGTGAAGGAGAATATGGCTGGGACAGCTACCTGGGCAGCTATTTTGCGAATTTTCCTAGGGAGGATATGACCCTTTTGATTATGCAGCAGAAAAAAGACGCAGGCACCATCCCCCTGGTGCGAAAACTGCGGAATGTGCTGCTTAGCGGTGAATAAAAGGAGGCTGCACGGCAAAAAAAGAAAGTATACGCGGTAAAAAAGTAAGAACACTTTTGCAAAAAAGACGGTTGATTTTAAATGTCTTATCCGGTTAAATGACATTGGGATCAACCGTCTCTTTTTGTTACACCGTTTTTCTTATTCCAACTCTTTGATTATGTTTTGTATAAAGGAAACCGTTTCTTCGTTGGAGTAGAAGAGGCTTTCGTCCAGATTTTTCAGATAATCTACAAAGACTTCTAAAATACTTGGTTCGTGGATGACCAGACAGAGAGTGTGCTGTTCCATGTTATTGAAAAGCAGGTAGCCGAAGGTTTCGTTTACGCACAGGTGAAGATTATCCGTAAGATGATCCAAGGGCCTTTTCAGAATGCGGTAAATACCTTTTTCACAGCAGGAAAGCATATCGCGCATCATGGAACAGCGCTCCTGGGGAGAAAAAGGATGATAAAATTCGTCTGGTATTTCCTTGATCCGTCCCGTCTGAGCGAATTCCAGCATTCCATTTTTTGTAAAATAAATCTGCATATTCTCTGTTTCCAATTGCTGCCGATAAGAAGTCAGCAGCGCGTCCAGCTGTCCAAGTATATTGTCCCTTTCCGCAAAAACAGGGATGATCACATGATCCAGAATTTCTTTTCGCAGAAAGGGTGTCATGCAGGCATCAGGCTGGAGAATATAGCTGGGCCTTTTCTGATAAAAGCCGCTTTGAAAGGCTTCGTTGCTCGTGGGAATAAAATTCATTAAGTCAAACAGGGAAGAGCATTTGCTGCGATAGGAAAAATATAATTCCCGAAGCATGGAAACCACAGAAGCATCTTGAAATAAAATCCCGGACTGATAATCAGAAGTACATACCACCGCATGGTCTGAGGTCAGGATCAGGCAGGGGAAAATATTCAGGTTGTAGTAATGGGAATGGATATCCTCATAAAAATAATACGGATGGTAATCCATGCCGGCGATATAGAGAGGAACCATTGCTTTTAAATACTTTAGATTAAACAGTTCTTGGTCTTCATTTAGCTGAACAGTTTTGCTCATACAGATGATCTGTTCCACACGGAGATTGCCGGATGGCTTCAAGCCTGGGAGAAGACTGAACAGAAAATCGCAATCCGGCTGAAGGATCAGAAAAATCATACCGTCTTTTTTATTGGCTTCATTTAAAAGCATATAATGCAGAAAGTAATTGATCTCAACCTGTGAGGAAAGCGCGGTGCAAGGGGATGCGTCAGATCGATCTGCAAGAGCGGAATGAAGGAGGGGCTTGGGTTTTAGAGATTCTGACCGGGAAAAATTGTTTGGAAAATTAAGAATAAAGTTTTCTACGCTTTTTCTTTTATAATAAGTCTCCGGACCTAATCGGCTGATCAGATAGGCCTCATAAAATTCCTTGTATTCCAAAGGAGTCAGATGGAGGGCTTCTGCAATTTTCTGAAAGACCTCTCTGGAAGCAGGGGTACGTTTTCCATTGATGATCTGGTACATAGTGGAACGGTCCAAGCCAGAGTATTGTACTATAGAATAAACCTTAATATTTTTCTCTGTGATATATCTGCTTAGAATTTCAGAAAAAGCTAACATATTCATATCCTCCCTCGTATAATTGATAGTTCTATCATACCATTTCCAGATAATAAAAGTCCAGAAATGAAAGATGTTATATTTGAAAGATTCTTGACATTTTTTGCCAGGTATAGAAAAACGTGGAATATCCGCCACTTTTTTTGCCACTTATTGTTTCAGAAATATGAGATTGGTAAAATAAAATCTAAGAACAGGTATTCTATATGAAAGTTTTAAACAATCCAGATACCTGATAAAAAAGGAAAAGGGGGATAAATATGAAGAAAAAGAAGTTTATTGCGTGGCTTTTAGCTGCGGCGATGACAATGGGCTCGGTAACTCCGGTGGCTGCGGCGGATCTTGAGATGTTCGGCGATGGAGGCACAGGTACGCCGCAGGTGACACAGCAGCCTGTGCCAGCGGAACAACAGGAGACAGAAGAACAACTGGAAATGGAACCTGTGCAGCAGGAGGCTTTGCCCACATCTGCGCTGGAACAGGAAGCCGAGGAGATTGAAGAATTTTCCAGCCCGGAAAATGTTATCGCGCAGCCGGAAGAGGTGGAGGAGAGTACGCTGTTTTCTGATGGGTCGGAAGAAAATGGCAGTGTGCAGATGTTTAGTGATGGGATTGACGATGGCAATTCTTTAGCGGATGCGGTAGAAATTCAGCTGGGCCAGGACGTTATACTGACAAAAAATTCTGACGATGGTGTTGCCAGATGGTATATTAATGTGGCAGAAGCAGGAACGTACCAGATTACGGAAACCTTGGAAGAGCCATATGTTCATGCGGTTAAGCTCTCAGAAGGTATACATTCTTTTGCAATTGATCTTCCAGAATCATATGATACGATTACTGTTTCGGTAAAAAAAGTGAAGAGCATTACTGGTATTCAGGTGGATTTGTCGGAGGATGTGCCGGTAGTCGGCTATATGGAACTGGGAGGACAGGACATTCATCATGTTTTGAGCGAGTATTATACTCCCCGTATTACTGTATTTTTTGAGGATAGAAGCTCGGTCTCTTGCAACTTTGGGGACTATTTAGAAGGATATGGTTCCTTTATACCTGTGATAGAGAACTTACAAGCAGATTCTGGTAATCTCTCGATTGGCGAATACCAGTTCCATATTTATAATACATCGACATTTGATGTCAGTACACAGTCATATACCTATTCTTTAAAATCCATAGAGGATATAGATATTCCTGTGATAAGTCAGAGCAGCACGGAAAGTATAGAAAAAAATTATGACTTTTGTTATATTTATAAAGTATCCGCCTCCAAAGATAGATTGACGAACTTCCTTATCACCCATCAGGAGGAAACTGCAAATATTATATATAATACAAATGGGGAGTTTCAGTTTGGACTCACGGCATCAACCTTTGAAGTGAATGCGCAGGCAGGAGAGAGCTATTATGTTGTGGCAAGAAGCGATACAGATGCAAACACTCTTACAGTAGGGACTAAGGTATATGAAGATGTTTGGAATAACCAGACGATTACGGCACCGGGAGAATACACTTTCATTCTGTCAGATGGATGCGATGTCTTTTATGATTTTATACCTCGGGAAAGTGGATATTATTATGTAAGCATTGATGATGAGGAACAGCAAAGCCATAATGTATATACAGAGGAAGAGTCATATAGCGGGACTCCGATGGTCTTCTGGGGAGAAGCAGGACAGACATATTCAATGGATACTTTTGTATTTTTAGAAGAAGAGGAGAAGCTTTTTTCTGTTAATATAAAGAAGATAGAACAATATTCTGTGTTAGGTACAAATACCTCTGTTACAGTTACTCCGAATGAAAATGGAGAAGCAATTTTTCTATTTAAACCTACAGAAGATGGCGTTTACTCTTTTGATCTCTCTGAAGAAAGTTTTAATTATGATGTAGAGGGATGGAATATGACGGAACTCTCCATTTGTCATGGAAAAGGA
>DWYZ01000061.1 GCA_019118425.1 Candidatus Blautia faecavium
TACCGGACTGGCAATTTATGTTCATGATTTTATACTTGTAATCCGAAGAAAGATATATTAGAATGGTTCTAGAACCCCTAAGGGTGCTAAAACTCATCATAAAAGGAGGATATCAACTATGGCATATGTAATTACAGACGATTGTGTAAGCTGTGGAACTTGCGAAGCTGAATGCCCATCCGAGGCTATTTCTCAGGGAGATGAGCATTATGTAATTGATCCGGATGCTTGCGTTGACTGCGGAACCTGCGCAGACGCATGTCCTACAGAAGCTATCAAACCAGGCGAATAATGGTTACATACAAAAAGGCACCTTATATCAGGTGCCTTTTTGTATGAATTTTTCTTCGTTATGTATTTCTTTTATGTTTTTTCTTGTTTTTTCTTTCATTAGCAGCTGCGGCGGCTTCTCTCCTGGCAAGCTGCTGCCTGCGGATCGCCAGATCCAGAGAACGGCATCTCTCCTCTTCCGCGTTTTTAAACTGCAGTTCCTGAGCGATCAGTCTTTCCAATATGGCCTGAAACTCAAGGATTTTTCCTTCATGAGGATCTTCTGCCTGTATCTCTTCCACCTGACTTTCACAAATCTTATCCTCTTCTTGTACCTGGCATGTCCCATCCAGAAGCTTGATCTTGCTCTCTGTGCTTCCCGGAGCTGTCTGAGCGATCTTAGGAAGAATATCCTTGATGGCCCGGAGCTGCAGTCCCCGGTTCTTCAGTTCCTTAATATTCATAAATAACTGAATATCATATCTGGTGTAGTAACGGTGACCCATTTCATTTCTTTGGATACGCAGACCCAGCTCGTCTTCCCAATAACGGAGGACGTAAGCCTTTACTCCGGTCATATCTGCCGCCTGTCTGACCGTATACCTTGTCTCCATACTACCCCTCCTATCTAAAAACTCTGAAAGGTACTACAGATATATTATAGCAAAAGAGCGGGAGAATGCAACGAAAAGCGGTCGACAAATACCGCTTTTCCTCATCTTCCTATTTTTTCATATTTACAAACTGGGTATATCTCGGCAGCCATACAAGCTCTACCGTTCCGATAGGGCCATTCCTCTGCTTAGCTATAATAATCTCCGCAATGTCCTTCTTTTCCGTATCTTTATGATAATAATCATCTCTGTAAATAAACATGACCACATCCGCGTCCTGCTCAATAGCACCGGACTCTCTCAGGTCAGAAAGCATAGGCCGATGATCCGGTCTCTGCTCCACCGCCCTGCTCAGCTGGGATAAGGCGATCACCGGAACGGAAAGCTCCCTGGCCAGCGCCTTTAAAGAACGGGAGATATCAGAAATCTCCTGCTGCCTGGAATCACTCTTTCCGCTTCCGCTCATAAGCTGAAGGTAGTCGATGATGATAATCCCCAAATTATGCTCAAGCTTGTACTTTCTGCACTTGGAACGCATCTCTGCAATGGAGATACCCGGCGTATCATCAATGATCAAATTAGAACGGCCGATAATGTCCGCCCCTTCCACCAGTTTCGTCCAATCCTCATCCTTTAAATTTCCAGTACGAAGATTCTGGGAGTCCACATGGGATTCCATGGCAAGCAGACGGTTTACCAGCTGCTCTTTAGACATTTCCAAACTGAAAATAGCTACCGTGACATCTTTTCGAAAAGCCATATACTGTGCGATATTCAATACAAAGGCTGTTTTTCCCATAGATGGCCTGGCTGCGATCAGCACCAAATCTGATGGATGCATTCCGGAAGTCTTATAGTCCAGATCCACAAACCCTGTAGGGATGCCGGTAACGGTTCCCTTCAGCTTGGAAGCTTTTTCTATGTTATTGATTGTGTTTAAGACCACCTGCTGTATGGGAACAAAATCGCCTCCGGACCGTTTCTGCAGAATATTAAAAAGCTTTTTTTCTGATTCTTCCAGTATTACCTCTGTGCTGTCTTTTTCCAGATAACAGTCATTGGCCACTTCCTCGCTGGCTTTGATCAGCCTGCGCAGGACTGCCTTTTCGCTGACGATATTGGCATAATATTTCACATTTGCCGAGGTGGGCACAGCCGCGATAAGCTCTCTTACATATTCCATACTGCTGATATCCGGAGGCAGGTCCTTTTCCTTTAAACGATTCTGAAGCGTGATCAGATCTACAGGCATTCCCTCGTTGCACAGCTCTACCATAGCGTCAAAAATGATTCCATATTGTTTTTGGTAAAAATCATCACTTGTAAGGATCTCCGAGGCAACTAGGATCGCATCCCTGTCTAAGATCATAGAACCAATAACCGACTGCTCCGCTTCTATACTGTGAGGAAGAATTCTTTTTATCAGCGCTTCTTCCATGCTATCCCTCCAAAAAAAATCACGCTTCTTTTATCCAGACTTTCAGGCTTCCTGTCACCTTCGGGTGAAGCCGAACAGGTACCTGGGTCACTCCCAGATTCCGGATCGGAGCAGACAGCTGTAATTTTTTCTTATCTATATCCAGATTCAGCTGCTCCTTGGCAGCTTCGGATATTTCCTTAGAAGACACAGAGCCGAAAGTTCTGCCGCCTTCTCCTACCTTTAAAGTCAGGATTACCTCCTTGGACTCCAGCTCCTTAGCAAAAGCCTGGGCAGCTTCCAGGTTTTCCTGAGCTACTTTTTCTGCGTTTGCTTTCTGAAGCTTTAAATTGTTCATATTTTCCGGAGTGGCTAAAACCCCCAGCTTCTTAGGAAGGATCATATTTCTTCCATATCCATCGCTTACATTTACGATATCCCCTTTCTTTCCAAGGGATTTTACATCTTCCAGCAAAATTACTTTCATTCAGCTAATTCTCCTTCTTCGTATAATTCATCTATGATGTCTTTCAGCATTTTTTCTGTCTCTTCCACAGAGGCTTCCACCTGGGCCCCGGCAATATTTATATGGCCGCCTCCGCCCATTTTTTCCATCAGTACCTGAACGTTTACTTCATCTATAGCTCTGGCGCTGACATATACCTCATTCTTATAACGTGTCAGCACAAAAGAAGCCTTCACGCCTTTTATATTCAGCAGCTCATTAGCCGCCTGAGCGCCTACTACGGTAGGACTCTCCAGTCCTTCGCTGGGGGCCTTGGCAATGGCGAAGAAATCCCGGTAGATTTCCGCAGTACGCACTGCCTCCGCTCTAGCCTTATAAGAGTCAATATTATCCCGGAGCATCTTGCGCACTCTGGTGGTATCCGCACCGCACCGGCGCAGGAATGCAGCCGCTTCAAAGGTACGCACACCTGCCCTGGTGATGAAATTGTTTGTATCGATCACAATTCCTGCATACATACAGTCCGCTTCAATATTCCGCAGACGCAGGTCATCAGAAAAGTACTGCAGGATCTCCGCCACCATTTCACAGGTAGAGGACGCGTAAGGCTCTACATAAGACAACACCGCATTTTCTATGACCTCATTGCCCCTTCTGTGGTGATCCAGGACGACAATAGTCTTCGTCATATAAAGAAGCTCCTGGCATTCTGTATAGCTTGGCTTATTCGTATCCACTACCACTACTACAGTGTTATTGTCCACCAGATCCTTAGCCTGGTTTTTATCTACAAACATAGAAGGCTCGTAGTCCGGATTCCCCATATATCCCGCCATAAGCGGACGAATGGAAGTGGATGGGTCATTAACCACGATATGAACCGGTTTTCCAAGAGTTTTTCCTGCCCGGTAAATACCGATGGCAGCTCCCAGAGCATCCACATCCGTAATCTTATGTCCCATGACCACAACACGTTCCTTGGTGCTCATAAACTCCTTCAACGCCTGAGCCTTCACCCTTGCTTTTACGCGGGTGGTCTTTTCCATCTGCTGTGCCTTTCCGCCAAAGTAGGTGATGGTATCTCCGTTCTTGATCACCACCTGGTCGCCGCCCCGGCCCAGAGCCATTTCGATGGCGATTCTGGCATGCTCATAGTTCTGCTGGTAGGTAGCTGCATTCAGACCGAATCCAATGCTGAGCGTAACAGCCATCTCGTTTCCTATATTAACTGTCTTTACCTCATCCAGGATATGAAATCTCTGCTCTTTCAGCGCTTCCAGAGAACTCTGGCGCATGATAAGAAAGTATTTATCTTTTTCCAATTTTTTTACAAGGCCATCGTAATTGGAAAAATACTTGGTTATCTTCCGGTCAATGAGGGCGATCAGCAGAGAACGCCGCACATCCTCTACACTTTCCAGAGCTTCTTCATAGTTATCCAGATATGCCAGAGCCAAAACCAGCTTATTGTCCTCACTGGCCTTAATATACTCTGTCAAAGCGGTTTCATCATAAAGATACATGGCAATAAGATTGCCATACTCTTTCGTGCCTTCCAGCATATCGGAATTATCCAGCACATCTTTCACAGATACTGCCTGCATGGAAATCCGGTAAATCCTCTCTCCAAACTGCACACTGAGTTCGGACACATCTTTTTCTCCAGGAACCGGAATCTTATCCTGCGTGACCTCCGGAAAAATGGTGCTGATGTGTTTCTTATAAAATTCATCCCTTCCTGTCAATTCCGCAAACATGCGGTTAGACCAGATCATCCTTCCGCTGGTATCCGTAACCGCGTAGGGAAGGGCCAGCTCCTCCAGGATCTTTTTTTCAAGGAAGCTGTATTGCTTGGCAAAGGCAACCAGATCATTAAGAATAAGAGGCTTGTGCTTTTTAAAAAGTCTGACGGAAACTGTCACATAAATGATCAGTCCCGCAGACATGACCAGACCGCCTTTTATGCTGACAAAATATACCAATATATTTACAATGATCAGCAAAACAGACAGATACATCGGCCATTGGGTAAAGCGCTTCATTTGCCCTTTTAATTCCATTTTATCATTCATAATTTTCCGTTCTTTCCCTGATATACTATTCTGTTGCTTGTCTCTAATACCCCTGTATATCCGTATAACAACATCTATACAAGAATACTTTTTTTATTATAACAGATTTCCCCTCACAATGCTACCTCTTCCGCAAAAAAGAAAAACCGCCATTCGCGGAGAATGACGGTTTTACGATTGCCTGCTGATCAATCCTGAACGTATGGCATCAGAGAAAGATGACGTGCTCTTTTAATAGCCACAGTCAGAGCTCTCTGATGTTTCGCACAGTTTCCGGTGATTCTTCTGGGAAGGATCTTTCCTCTTTCAGAAACGTACTTTCTTAATTTCGCTACATCCTTGTAATCGATTTCGTTATTTTCTTTACCGCAGAATACACAAACTTTTTTTCTTCTGCGTCCGCCTCTTCTCTTCATTGGAGAATCTGGTCTTTCGCCTCTATTGTAAGCCATGATGTTTTTCCTCCTATCTTATTCAGTTTTCTGCCGTTTTTAATTAATTAAAGGGCAGTTCTTCGTCAATGCCATCCGGGATATTCATAAATCCGTCAGCGCTTGCCGCGCTCGGACTCGGCATGGAAGGAGCTGCACTCGGCTGCGGATGTGATGCCGCATAGCTGTCGCTGGATGCTTTGCTCTCCGCGAATTCCTGCTCTTCCACCACCACCTCCGTGGTGTATACTTTTTGTCCCTCCCGGTTCGTATAGCTTCCTGTCTGGATACGTCCGGTAATGGCGATCTTTAATCCCTGACGGAAATACTTTTCTGCAAACTCAGCCCCGCGTCCAAATACCACACAATTGATAAAATCCGCTGTGGCCTCGCCGTCCCGCCGGAATCTCCTGTCTACTGCCAAAGTATATCTGGCTATAGCCAGCGCGTTCTCTCCTGCGGAATATCTAACCTCAGGATCTCTTGTTAAGCGTCCCATTAAAATTACTTTGTTCATTCTTTCCCCTTTCTGACGCACTTGCTACGTCAATAATGGTAGATTTGGAAGTTTACTTCCAAACTTACCTCTTTCTGATGCATCTGCTGCGTCAATAACGGCAGATATGAAAGTCTGCTTTCACACTCTCGCCTTATTTTCTGCTCTGGTGAACGGGTTCTTAATGGTGCTTTCTAAAATCCACTGTATAAAGATTATGCGTCCTTACGAACAACAAGATATCTTAATACGTTGTCCATGATACGTACATGTCTTTCTACTTCCGCCGGACACGTTGCGTCTGCTTCAAACTGAATAAAATAGTAGAAGCCTTCATGCATTTTCTGAATTTCGTAAGCTAATTTCTTCTTACCCCATTCTTCTACTTCTGTGATATTGCCATTGTAACGGGTGATGTATCCTTTAGCTTTCTCTACAGTAGCTTCGCGGACTTCATCCTCTACTTTGGCACTCACAACTAATGCTAACTCGTACTTGTTCATGCTTGTCTTACCTCCTTATGGTCTTTATGGCCCTTTGCCTGTACAAAGAGCAAGGATATGAAAATATATCACGGTTAATTACAATAACATATTTTTCCCGGTCTGTAAAGAATTTTTTTAATTTTTTTCTCAAAGTTTTTCCTTAATCCAGTCCGTTTTCTTTCTTCAGAATATCCAAAAGCTCCTGCTTTTCATATGCCTGCCAATGGCCCCCTATAGAAAGCGTAAAATCCAGCTTTTCCAGTTCAAAAAGCAAAGCCTTCATCCGCTCTTTCTCTACCTTCCACAGCGGATACTCTCCGCTGATGCAGTCTCCGAAAAACAAAATCTTTTCTTCCGGAAGCAATACCAGTACAGAATCTTCTGTGTGAGGAGATTCCACATGAAAGCATCTTGCATGAAGATTTCCCAGCTCCAGGGTTATTTCTCCTTTATAAACAATATCCGCCCCTGTCACCTGCATCTCCTGTTCTTTATATTCCAGGGCGATGTGTTCATCCATTGCCTTAAATTTTCCTTCTGAATCCTGATTCCACTTTGAAAGGACATGCTGCAGTTCCTTTTCTGTCCTTTCCTCCGCAAAAGAAATTCCGTTTATGGCGCACAGCCCGAAAGTGTGATCCCAATGCCAGTGGGTCAGGACTGTAAAATCCGGAAGAGGCAGCCCTTTTTCTTCGAGTAAGGCATAAAACTCTTCTACATGCTGTCTCGAATGTCCCGCATCCACAGCGAGACGGTACTTTTCCCCATATATGTAACCTAAAGCAGGGCGGTCCCTTTCCTCTTCAAAAGATGAGACCCATACTCTGTCCGTAACTTTTTTTAATTGCATAATTTTATTCCTTTTATTCCGGTTTTTTTAAATTTTTTGTATTTTTCTCCACCATGGTCCTGGGAACCATGATCTGTCTGCCGCAGCCAAGACATTTCAGGCGAAAATCCGCCCCTACACGAAGAATTTCCCAGTCCTTGCTGCCGCAGGGATGTCCTTTTTTTAAGGTGACAATGTCTCCGATCTCATAGAGAAGTCCCATATTTTCCTCCTACCACAATTTTTGAAAACACCTCGCCAATAGGCGCCTGGATCAAAAGCTTCGCATAACGGTCCCTTGGCGTAGGCGCTTTATTTATCACCACCAGGTATTCTCCCTGGAAATAATCAATCAGGCTGGCCGCCGGATAAACCGCAAGGGAAGTTCCACCTATGATCAGCACCTGGGCGTTGGAAATCGCCCGGACGGATTCATTTAATATATTTCCGTCAAGTCCTTCCTCATATAGAACTACATCTGGCTTAATGATCCCGCCGCAGCTGCAGCGGGGAATCCCTTCAGCCTTCTTCATATATGAAAAGTCGTAAAATTTCCCGCACTTCATACAATAATTTCTGTATACGCTTCCATGAAGCTCCAATACTTTTCTGCTTCCCGCCATCTGATGAAGATTGTCTATATTCTGGGTAATGACGGCTTTAAGCTTGCCTGCCTTTTCAAGCTCAGCCAGCTTTCGATGGGCGGCATTGGGCTTTGCGGTGTCACAGAGCATTTTATCCTGATAAAACCGAAAAAACTCCTCTGGACGGCTCATGAAAAAGGTATGGCTTAAGATTGTCTCCGGAGGGAAATCATATTTCTGATTATACAGCCCGTCTTTGGAACGGAAATCCGGTATCCCGCTCTCTGTAGATACGCCGGCCCCTCCAAAAAAAACAATATTGTCATGAGTATCAATGATTCTTTGAAGCTTTGCAATTTCCTGTTCCATAAATTTCCCTCCTGTTTTTATATTTTCTGTTACTGATCCACAGCGGCCAGTAACGGGCTACCCCTGCTGCACCGGCAATGTATCAGAAAGCTTTCCCTGTACCACGAAGCGCGTGGCATCATTTCCGGTACAAGTAGACAAGGTAACGATCCTGTCCTGGACAGTCAGCTCTCCCGGCGTCGTTTCAATCTCCGAATAACTCACAATTTTATTCAGATACTGTAAAAATTCTTCCCCTGGACCTTTAAAAAGTGTATACGTATCGCTGCTCACGGAAGTGGTATAGGCGGATATGATCTCATAGCGGTAATTATTCCAGGGAGTGAGGATCCAGAAATACCTGCTTTTCTTGTAAGTCTCCTCATCCTGCACAAACTCTTTTAAATCTCCGAACATGGAGCCATTCTTCATATTATGTCCATATACTAAAGTATTGCAGTCGCTGAAATCTCCGCTGTTTTCATAATCCACGAAAATCGTTCCCGCGAAATTATAGTTCCCCTCATATGTAGTATGAAGGTATTCCTCATTGTCTGTTCCATGGACCACAGGATAGCTGATCCCGTCCAGGGCTTCAATGTAAATCCAGCCCACTACATCTTCGTTCACGCTTCTAAGAGAGGCGAAATCCACGTTGATAGGCGGTTCCAGCGTATTCTCAGGCCCTGCCTGTTCCGTACTGTCCGGATCCCGTTCAGTAACTGCCATCTGCTGGATCTGGTTATATTCATCCGTACCCTTTTTATACTCTGTATAAATATGATAAAGATTATATGCGGCATAGCAGAAGATTCCCACCGCAAAAACCAGCACCAGGCTTAACAGCACATCTCCCGCCTTACTTTTCTTCTTTTTTTCTTTTTTTCTTTCTCCCATAGTCATACTCCTTTATTTCATTATAATAACAGGCTTGGTTTCTTGCAACTAGTATAATCCACTTTAAATCTCCTCACGTTGCGCTGGCCTGTTTTCCCGAGAGCACAGTTGTAAAATGCTCAGCGTAGCCCGCTACGCCTGCGCTTTTACACCTGCACTCCTGAAAAAACATTCTCAGCGAAACAGTAAGGCATTTAAAGTGGCTTATACTAGTATAGCATCTTTTAAATAACTGGACTTTATTTTCTGATCATGATACAATGTTTACATCAAACGATGGAGGTATCGTATCTATGGGAAGAAAATCAACTATTATAGACCTCAGTGCTGAGGATCGGGAATATCTTGAAGCACAAACACGTGCTCGTACAATACAGGCTCAAACAGTAAACCGTGCTCGCATCCTGCTTTTGAAAGCAGATGGCTGCCCCATTAATGACATTGCTGATAAGGTCGGCATCAATCGCAAGAGTGTTATGCGCTGCTTAAACAAGTACGCAGAAGGCGGCGTAGAAAATGCTTTGTTTGATGCGCCGGGGCGTGGCCGCAATGCTGAGATTACGGATGATGAGAAAGCCTGGATCATTAATATCGCCTGCCAGAAACCGATTGATTTCGGTTACGCTGCAGAAACCTGGACTTATGCTAAACTCACATCACACATCAATAAAAATGCTGAAGCAGCCGGCTATGCAAGGCTTTCTACTATTCATAAAAGTACAGTGCACAGCATACTGGACGAAGCTGAAATTAAGCCTTTTCGGATAAAGTATTACTGTGAAAATCGTGATCCTGATTTTGACAGTAAGATGCATAATGTATTGTTGGTATATAAACAGCTTTCCATGCAGTTTGATGAGAACGGTCAGTTCATCCCTTGGGAGGAAGATAAACAAATTATTCATGTGCTTTCCTATGATGAAAAGCCCGGTATACAGGCGATTGCCACAACTTCTCAAGATCTTCTTCCTGATGAACATCATGGTACAATCAGCAGGGATTATGAGTACAAGCGTCTTGGGACGTTGTCATTGTTGGCGGGGATCGACCTGCAGACTGGAGAGGCGATCCCACTGGTTAGCGAAACACATAGCAGCAAAGACTATATTGAATTTTTGAAGATACTTGACAGCAAGTATCCAAAGGGCGACAAAATCCGTATTGTACTTGATAACCTGAAAGTGCATACATCCGAGGTCACAAGAAATTATCTTGCTACCGTGCCCGGAAGGTTTGAATTTGTATTCACGCCTAAGCACGGTTCCTGGTTGAATATGGTTGAAGGCTTTTTTAGTAAAATGACAAAACAGATGCTCCGGGGAATTCGCGTCAAGTCAAAAGAAGAATTAAAGGAACGCATCTATTTGTATTTTACTGAGATCAATGAGGAACCGGTAGTCTTTCACTGGAAATATAATCTTGATGACATAGATGTATCCGAAGAGATTATCGTTGATACACTGCCAATCAAAAAGTCCAGTTAATTATCGAACGATGTACTAGGGCATGGCCGATCTCATGGTAGGCAACCACCTGTTTTTCCTGGTCGGAAAGAACGGCATTTTTCTTTTGGTATCCGGCGATAACTACTTCTATGCTTTCTTCCAGATCGGATTGATTGACAATGCTCCGTCCGTTTCTTACAGC
>DWYZ01000062.1 GCA_019118425.1 Candidatus Blautia faecavium
AGCATGTGATTAGCGATGAATCCTTCCGTCGGTTGAAAGAAAAATGCAAAAGTGAGAATGAAAATAAAGAAATATGAGAAAAGCAGAGGAGGAGAGTGGCGATGCAGTTGAACAGGTCTACAGACTATGCGCTCCGGATGCTGATTTGCCTGTCAAGGGCTTCCGGGGCCGTTTCCTCATCAAAACTGGCCAGAGCTATTGGCGTATCGCCGCGTTATCTGCTTCAAATCGGAGCCAGACTGCGGGATGCAGGATTCGTCCATGTGGGGCATGGCCCAGCCGGTGGCTATCAGTTGTCACGGCCGCCGGCTAAAATCAGTTTGATGGATGTCATTATGGCCATGAATCGCAAAGGCAATGTTTCTGTTTTACCGGATAAAAGACCATCGAAGGAGGATTTCCACACGCTGGAATGTATATATAGACAACTGGAAAAAGGGATACAAAGGCAGCTGGAGAGCATTACTATTTCAGAGTTGTCACAGACAGAATGTGAGGAATCAGACCACATGCGCGGGGTGGGCTTGCCAATGCATTGAAAACGCAGATGGAGGAAATTATTTTTCAAGAATTGATTTATACATAGTTTTGAACATAGCAAGAACCGAGACATTTTCTCAAAAGAGATTTCTCGGCTCCTGCTCTAAATATTTTTTAATTTTTTTGAGCGCCGATATTCCAGCGGGTTCATCTGAAATTGTTGACGGAATACCTCGGCAAACTTGCCCTGTTTTGTATATCCAATTTGTGCAGCAATTTCAGATATGGATAGCGTGGTTTCAGTCAATAACTTTTCTGCCATGCTCATACGCAAATCGCGCAGATAATCAGAAACATTTTTCCCATACACTCCACAGAAATAGTTTTTCAGACTTGTTTCACTAACGCCGAATTGCTGTGCAATCTGCTTCATGGGAATATGCTGTTTCAAATCAGCGGTTAATATCTGTTCTGCTTTTTTCGCAATTTCTACTTGTATGCTGGTATAGAAGGTAAGAGTTTTTTCCTGGACAACATTTCCAGCATCTAACAGCAGATGCAGCAACTCTAAGACGCAAAGTTTCATGTGAAAAGGAGACGGTGTTTCATAGAGCTGCCATAATCTCTCAAGGATTTTTCCCATTTCACTGCTGGCTTCTGCGATGTATGTATCCTTTTTTTCAAAGTAGATTTCTGACAGTTGCGACAAGTTCAAATTAAAAAGATTATCCACATTGGAGTTGGCTTCTGTGAAAAAATCAGGGTCAAAATACATGGTAATACCGTGATAATACTTCGTAGGGAAATAAGATTCGCTTTGCGAAGTCTGCCTGCTAATGCAAAAATCTTTTTCTTTGAGATAAATATAAGAATTGTCATCCAAAAGCATTTCAATCCGGCCACCCACACAATAATTAAACTGCATAGGGTGATACACAGCATTTTCTGCGATTTCTCCCGGCAAAGAACGGGCGTGAATGTCAAAGAAAATCAGGTGCATATATGGCAGAATATTGAAAAGGGGTGTTTTACTGATGCCCTCTGCCGAATTGATTGTGAATGACAGGCTATCCGGCCCTTTTTGCAACTGCACATTTGATGAAACCAAATAGTTTTCAAGCATTTGATTTAATATTTCACCCATTACACCGCCCCTTTTTCAGCTACTATTTCTTGCGATATGGAATCGTCACAACTATTATCGTCTTATTTTGATTTCTTGTCAAGTTGAAAACTCGTTGCTATATGGGGCTAAAATGCTGATATAGGGATAGAAGTACAGAAACCAGGTATGTTATACTTCATTGTGGTTAGCGAAGTCTAACCACAATGAAAGGTTAGGAGGACATTCTCATGAATGAAAAGAAACTAAAGGCAAGAGATTTCATCACCATTGGTATCTTTACCGCGATCCTGTGGGTTGTGCAGATGGTTATCATGTATCTCGGATTTCTGTCCCCGTTTATCGTCGCCGGCTATGCGGTTCTCATCCCGATTGTCACTGGTATTCCGATGATGCTCTACTATGCGCGGATCGAGAAGTTTGGGATGCTTACAATAACATCGGTTATTGTTGCAATCCTGTTGTTTATCTTTGGCATGGGCTTTCTTGGCGCACCTATTTGTATTGCAGCAGGAGTGATTGCAGATTTGATTGCCAAGTCCGGGAAATATAAAAGCTGGAAAAAAACCGTTATCAGCTGCGGCGTATTCAATCTTTGGGTTAGTGCAAGTTATCTTCCTCTCGTTCTCACGGCAGATTCTTATAAGCAAAGTCTGATTGAAGGCGGATTTGATGCTTCTTTTGCCGATACTCTGTTTACGCTCGTAACTCCCGCTACATATCCAGTCATTATTCTGCTCTGCTTTGTGTGCGGAGTAATCGGTGCGTTTATTGGTAAGGCCGTTGTACGGAAGAACTTTGAAAAGGCGGGAATTGTGTAAATGGAAAATGGATATAGAAAAAGCCTCAATATCCGCTTCCATCTTGATCCGAGAACAAAACTGCTTTTGCTGATTTTGTTTTCCGTTGTTGTAATGATTGATGTAACGGATGGCCCGGCTTATATTGTCCGGGCCATCATGACCTACATTCCTGTGGTTCTGGTCTGCCTGGAAGGGAAACCCCATGTAGGCGCAAGATTTACTGTTCTTTTCATTTTGGCTACATGGCTTATGGAGATTACACAGGAAAACATCGGGGGCATAGCGGGCATGTTGATTCTGTTTCTATGCTACATGATTACGCAGTTTGCACCAACGATGATTATGGTCTGGTATTGTATTTCAACAACAAAAATCAGTGAATTTATGGCTGCTATGAACCGTATGCGCCTGCCACAAGGACTTGCAATTTCTATTGCCGTAATGATGCGCTTTTTTCCTACATTGTCAGAGGAATACCGGTCAATCCGTGATGCTATGCGTATGAGAGGAATTGCTTTTGGCGGCGGCAAGGTAACGAAGATGATCGAATATCGTTTAGTTCCTCTGCTGTTTTCCTGTATCAGTATTGGGGACGAGTTATCAGCGGCGGCAGTCACCAGAGGTCTTGGAGCCCCGGTAAAAAGGACAAATGTTTGTGAGATTGGGTTCCATAGCAAAGATTATGTGGTAATTGCAGTAACTTTAGTGTTGTCAATTTTATATATTTACCTTTCGGTGTGAGTGGAAGTGGGATGATATGATTGAGATAAAAAATGTAACCTTTCATTATTCAGGATTAGATCAAGCGGGGCTTTCTGATTTTAATCTGTCTGTTACAGACGGAGAATGTATTCTTTTGTGCGGTGCATCGGGCTGTGGAAAAACAACTGTGACGAGGCTTATCAATGGTCTTATCCCCCATTTTTTCAAGGGCGAACTTAACGGGGATGTTTATGTGAATGGATTAGACATCAAGCAGCAGGAACTTTATAATCTGGCCGGAATTGTCGGGTCTGTTTTCCAAAATCCCCGCAGCCAATTCTT
>DWYZ01000063.1 GCA_019118425.1 Candidatus Blautia faecavium
TATTATGATTAAGAAAAGCCAAAGGAGGGGCAGACATGGAACTACGTACACTGCGCTATTTTTTAGCCGCGGCCCAGGAAAGAAATATTACAAGAGCAGCCGATATCCTGCATGTGACCCAGCCTACCCTGAGCCGCCAGCTGATGGATTTGGAAAGAGAATTGGGGACTACGCTGATGATACGGGGAAAAAACGGTTTGACCTTAACTGATGACGGGATTTTTTTTCAGCAGCGGGCAGAAGAAATCGTAGAGCTTGCAGAGCGTTTGGAGCGGTCGTTTGTTGAACGGAATGCGGATGTCAGCGGACAGATTGCCATTGGAGCCTCAGAGGCTGTAGGAAGCCGTCTTTTTGCCAGACTCATCAAACAATTTTCCGATAAATATCCCATGGTTCAATTCCAGCTGTACAATGAGATGGCAGACAATATCAAAGACCGGCTGGATAAGGGATTAGTGGATGTGGGACTATTACTGGAGCCTGTGGATACCTTAAAGTATGATTTCGTCCGTCTTTCCCAAAAGGAAACCTGGGGGATCCTGATGCGGGACGATCATCCGCTGGCAGACAGAGAAAGGATCGATCCGGATGAAATCGCGGAATATCCTTTGATCCTGCCTTTGCGGGAACCGGTGCGCAATGAGATTTTGAATTGGATCAGCCGGGAGGAAAAAGATTTAACGATTCCCTTAAGCTATACACTTTTATCAAACGCTGCTTTGCTTGTGGAGGCCGGATTGGGCTGCGCTTTCTGTCTGGACGGAGCGCTGGCTATCCACAGCAGCCCGCAGCTGCGGTTTGTTCCGATCTATCCGGAGCATACCACCCGCAGTGTGCTGGTCTGGAAGAAAAATCATTTATTTTCACCGGCCACCTCCCTGTTTATCCAGGAGATCAATATGCTGCGCGCCAGCATGAAATAAAGAAAGCCGGCAGTATCCGGCGGAAAGCAAAATGAGGTGAACAGCTTGAAATGTACCCTGATGCATAAACAGATCGCTGTGGCGGAGATGGAATTGGATGACTCCACCGGCTTTATACAAAAGATTGGCATGGTTCATGTGCCGGAACATCTCCCTGTAGGAATTGCAGTGAAAAAAGGTATCGCTGACCGGGCTGCGTTAAACGAATGGTGGACGGACCGGTCGATCCCGGCCAGCCGCTCCGGTGTCAGGGAAGCGCTGGAAACGTTGGAGATTACCAGCACAAAAATGCTCCTGGTGCGCTGCTATGGCCTGAGCCTGTCCGATCAGTATTGGATCTGCCCGGAGGGTTCCGGCCTGACCTGGGATGCCATTAATTTTTTTGACAACGGTTTTTCAGAAGATATCGGCGATGTCTTGTTCGGAGCAGATAAGAAAGCGGATGATTTGGATTTTTCTTCCCCGGACAACACTTTGGACGGCAATCTGAAAAAGCGATGGAAGATCATTGGCGGAAAACGGTGGCTGGTAAAAGGCGGCAGTAATCCATTCCGTCAGCAGCCCTTTAATGAGGTCATTGCCGCAGGGATCATGGAGCTTCTAGGTATCTCCCATGTGCTGTATCAGGTCACCTGGAGCAAAGGCGCACCTTATAGTATATGTGAAGACTTTGTTACAAGGGATACGGAACTGGTTCCGGCATGGCGTATCCTTAAGACACAGAAAAAAAGCAACAGTGTTTCAGTATATCAGCATTTTACCAATTGCTGCGAGGAGCTTGGCATCCAGGGCGTTGTACCTTTCCTCGACCGCATGATCGTGCTGGATTATATCATCGCCAATGAAGACCGTCATTTTAACAATTTTGGTATGCTGCGAGAAGCGGAAACCCTCAAATGGATTGGCTTTGCGCCAATTTATGACAGCGGCTCCTCTCTGGGCTATGATAAGATGCCGGTACAGATACGCTCGGAGAAGGAAGTGGTCTGCAAACCCTTTAAAAACCATCATGCAGAGCAGCTAAAGCTAGTGTCTGATTTTAGCTGGATCGATTTTGACAGACTGGAGGATGTAGGCGGGCTGATCGAAAGTGTCATGACCGCAGAGGGAGCGGAAGAATATATAGATGAAAGCCGTCTTTTTGCCATCACGGAATCGGTAAAGCACAGGATTGAGTATCTTTCGCAGCTTTCCATAAGCCAGACATCGGTGCAGGAGCATTCTACCCAGGATGATGTGGAGGCAAACATTGCTGCTGATTATGCGCCAAAAATGAATAGATAACAACCAATTATCAGCCGTCTTGCAAAAGCAGGACGGCTGTTTTTTGCTATACAAAAAAGATATGGATAAGGATAAAAGATAAGCATTAGACACTAGGAAAAAGCCCTCTTATAATTAAGACAAAAATAAAAAAGCTGCACCTTCCCTGTGAAGTTCATGCGGCATAAGACAGGAGGCGTCAAATGAAAAAAATAGTATCCTTATTACTTAGCTTTGTATTAGTTTTCTCTTTCACTGCCTGCGTTTATGCAGAGGAGCCGCCAGAAGCAGCAAAAAACCAAGAGGCTTCGGAAACAGCAGCCATGGAGGCGGAAGCCGGGGAGAGCACTGCGCAGACCGATGAAGCCGGGCAGACTAACATCTTAGTCGCCTATTTCTCATGGGCGGACAATGCCGTCCTGGCGGAGGATGTGGATGCGGTGGCATCTCCCAGCGTGATCCCGCCGGGAAATGTACAGCAATTAGCCGGCTGGGTACAGGAAGAAACCGGAGGAGATTTATTCTCTATCCAGGTGGCGGATCCTTATCCAAGCGACTGGGACGAATGTCTTGCCCGGGCCAATGAAGAACGGGGAGAAGACGCGCGTCCGGAGCTGACAGAAAATGTGGAAAATCTGGATCAGTACGATACCGTGTTCCTGGGATATCCTAACTGGTGGTATGGAGTGCCTATGGCGCTGCTTTCCTTTTTGGATCAAAATGATCTTTCAGGCAAAGAAGTAAATCTGTTTTGTTCCCACGGCACAGGCGGACTGGCGAACAGTGTGGAAATTATTACAGAGGCAGCGCCGGACGCAGCGATTTCCGATCAGATTTTCGACTGCTATGAGGAGGATGCCCCTTCCTCTTTGGAC
>DWYZ01000064.1 GCA_019118425.1 Candidatus Blautia faecavium
TTTTTCACGAGGATGGGAGAAAACGCTGCTCTTGATACATAGGATTCTGTCATCCGGTCCGGGAAGAAGCGGTGAATCTCGCCGTTCAGGGAATACCCCGAGGGTTCGGTCATATTATAGAAGGTTCCGAAGGGGGCGTAGGATTCATAAGTAATAGGTTCTGCTTTGATCGTTCTCATAATCGTGTCTCCTTTGTTTTGAAAATAAACTACGTTACATTATATCCTTATTATAACGCGCTGTCCTCTCCGGGACAATCAGGGATTCAAAGCTTCCCCCATAATATTTTACAAAATCTCAAGTCCCTTTTTTCTGTATTTTTCTTTTATTTCTGCCGGAACGTGATCGTCCATAAGGAGTACATCTACCTGGTCCAGAGAAAGGACCTTTCTTTTAGAGCATTTCCCAAGTTTGCTGGAATCCATCACAGCAATGACTTTCTTAGAGGTCTGGGCAAGGAGCTGGATGACGCCGATCTCCCCGAAACGGAAATCTGTGAAGCCTTCTTTATAATCAACTGCATTTATAGATAAAAACACCACATCCGGATAATACTCTTTGAATTCCTGTTCACACACTGTGCCGAAGGTAGAGCGCTCTAACGCATCCACCTCTCCCCCTATGGAGATAAGACGGATAGAAGGATTGTGCATCAATAGGTCAATAGCCGCGTAATTATTGGTTACAACTGTAAAATTTTTATTTAATGCGGCAAGCTCCTGTGCCAATACAGTGTTTGTGGTACCGGAATTTAAAGCCACCACATCGCCTTCGCGGATATAGCCAGAAGCCTTACGGGCGATTTCCCTTTTCCATTCGCTGTTGATGATCTCGCGGCCGGTAAAATTAGAAAAGGAAATGACAGATTCCGGCAGGCAGGCGCCGCCCCGCACACATTTGATCAGCCCTTCCTGCTCCATTGCTTTTAGGTCACGGCGGATGGTATCTACCGATACCTGAAGAAGCTGGCTTAATTCTGTGACCTTTACCGTAGACTGCAGTTGAAGCTGCTGCAGGATCAGCTCTGCCCGCTCATTGTATAACATCATATGAACACCTTCCCTGATTTGTCTTTTGTATATTACTATATCACAGGTGTGACTGGTAAGTCCATTTGCAATTGATTTGAAAAAAGACCTCTGTCTGGCTGTGTTTATCCGCTTGGAAAACCGTGTTTTACTTATGTTTAACAAAGTGTTTACTGTATCTTGCTTGAAAATGCTGTTTATTGCGGCATATAATGAGAACGTAATCAATAGAAAGTTGCAAAAAACAGCAAAAACAAGCAAGGAGTATATTATGGAAGAAGGACAGGGTATTCAGTTGGTTGTATTTGACTGGGCGGGTACAACGGTGGATTATGGTTCCAGTGCGCCTGGGAATGTGTTTGAACGTGTATTTTCTGACGCGGGGATCCATTTTACAAGAGAAGAGATCAATCGTCCCATGGGAATGGAAAAGAAAGCACATATCCGTGAGCTGTTGTCCAGTGAAAATGGGAACAGGCAGTGGAAAGAGGTGTATGGCAGATCCTGGACGGAAACGGATGTGGATGAGCTGTACGAAAAATTTGAGGGATGTCTGGGAAAAGTTGTGGCAGAATACAGCATTCCAATTCCCGGAGTGGCAGAGACTGTAGAAAAACTCAGGGAAAATGGACTTAAAATCGGTTCTACCACAGGTTATACTTCGCAGATCATGGAACAGGTAATACCCCAGGCTGAAAAGAAAGGATATAAAGCAGACTGTGTAGTGACACCTGATATAACGAAGGCCAGCCGCCCCAGTCCGTTTATGCTTTTTGAGTGCATGCGGCAGATGAATGTATATCCGCCTTGTCATGTTGTAAAAGTGGGAGATACTGTGGTGGATATACAGGAAGGAAAAAACGCAGGGGCATGGAGCATAGGGATTTTGAAAGGCTCTAATCTGCTGGGACTTACCTCTTTAGAGTATGAGGCAATGGAAGAAGAAGAACTGAAACAACGTAAACGCAGAGCAGCAGAAGCTTATCAGAAGGCTGGAGCAGATATAGTGATTGACACGATTCTTGATCTGCCGGAAGCGATAGCAGAGCTGAACAGAAGATTAAAGCAAAGAGAGGAAGAGGAATGAACCATTACTATAATCCGGTACACACCATTCAGGGACCGGGCAGTGTCGGTTGTCTTCCAGAGCTGTTAAAGGAAATGCATTTACCCAACAGGCGGGTTCTCCTTTTAGCGTGGGGGGAAAAGGTGTTTCAGAATCAGGTTTTTTCAAAGCTGATTGAAAAGGAAGATAAATTTAAAATTTACCCGAAAGTTTTTCAAGAGTCCAATCCTACTGTGGAACAATTGTTTGATATTTATCAGGAAACCAGAACTTTCGATCCCTCTGCTGTGGTTGCAGTGGGCGGGGGAAGCATTATGGATGTGGGAAAATCCCTTTGCTGTCTGTATGGAAATGAGATCACAGACGTAAATGAACTGCGGGAACTGATAAAAAAGAGAAATGACCATGAGCCAAAGGTGCGGTGGATAGGGATACCGACCACTGCAGGAACAGGAAGTGAAACGACCTGCTGGGCAACTATCTGGGATCCTTTAAAAGACGCAAAGCGTTCAGTGGAAAATCATGAAAATTATGCATATGCGGCGTTGGTAGATCCGCAGATGACAGAAGGGATGCCTTTAAAACTTGCAGTTTCCTCGGCTTTGGACGCAGTGGCACATGCGGCAGAAAGTTACTGGGCAAAGGGGACAAACTGCGTGTCAAAGGCATTGGCGTTAAACGCTATACAGATTATCATGACCCATGTGGAAGATCTTCTTAATGGAGTACCGGAAGCACAGGATGCCATGGCACAGGGAAGTATGCTGGCGGGTATGGCTTTCAGCAATACAAAGACTACGGCATGTCATTCCATTTCCTATCCCTTGACCATGCACTATGGAATCCCCCATGGAACGGCAGTCAGTATGCTGCTGGCGCCGGTTCTGGGAATGAACGCTGCCAGGACAGAAGGGCTGGAGGAACTGCTTAAGGCCCTTAAAGTAGCAGATGCAAAAGAGTTAAAAAAGCGTATTTCTAACATTCTCCTCCGATCCGGGCAGCCCAACTGCCTGCGTGACTGGGGAGTGAAACGGGAAGACCTTCCTCATCTTGCACAGCTTGGAATCACAAAGGGAAGAGCAGATAATAATCCGGTAGAAGTAACGCCTGAGCATGTACAGGCTATATTAGAAGAAATTTATATGGATACAGCCGAAGAAAAATAAAGGATATACAGAAGATTTGAAGATGTATGGATGATCGGGGCTGTTTCAGGAAAAGTAAAAGATTATAAAAACAGGGAAGGAAAATAACTTCCAAATTCAGCAATAAGACGCGGTAATTGCGCAAAAGGAGGAAAAAATGAAAAACAGCATAAAATTAACAGGTGTAACTTTAAGTGCTTTAATGGCAGTTTCACTTCTTGGGACAGGGTGGACAGAAAATGTAAAGGCTTCTTCCGCCGGCGGCGAAGACGGGGTATTTACAATTGCCTATGCACCCAATGAATCTACAACAGAAAGTGCGGATGCAAGAAACGGTCTGGCAGAAGATCTGAGTGAATTTTTAGGCTGTGAAGTAGAAGAGATCCAGGCAAGCGACTATAACGCCATTATCGAGGCGCTGCGTACGGGAAGCGCAGATATGGCATATATGGCATATATGGGTTCTCAGGCATTGGCCCTTGGAGTAGAACGTACAGAATTAGAACCTATTGTAATGAAGGCGGAAGAGGGAGATCCAGATAAGGCTGTTTATCATTCTGTATTGATCACCAACAGCGCAAACGAGGATATAAATTCCATAGAGGATATTAAAGGAAAAACTATGGCGTTTGTGGACCCGGATTCCACCTCAGGAAATTTAGTCCCCACGGCGGAGATCATCCAGGCGTTTCCAGATGACGAATTAGATTCTGATATCTTACATACTAACGGAGAGTTTTTTGAAGCAGTGAGCTTTTCAGGCTCCCATCAGGCTGGACTTCAGGCCGTGATCAAAGGGGATGTGGATGTGGTTCCGATTTCTGATCAGATTCTTGCTTCTGAAATTGCCAACGGTAATGCAGCAGAAGATGATGTGAAGATCATCCATGAGTCCGGAGCAATCCCGGCGGAAGCTATGGTAGTGGCAGAGCATGTGGACGAGGAAACAAGGAAGCAGCTTACAGAATTTTTAACTTCCTATGAGAATGAAGAGTATTTCACAGATGTGATCAAGGTTCCGGGGGCTCGTTTTATCCAGTGTGACATGAGTGACTATGAAGACATTATAGAACTGAATAAGATCATCAACGAATTTTAAACCATGTGTGAGCAGGCAGGAGGAAAGACATGAAATCTATTTTAAAATTTGAGCAGGTATCCAAGGATTATCCAAATGGCGTACACGCCCTGAAAGGGGTATCTTTTGAAGTGGCAGAAGGGGAGTTTATCTCCGTCATCGGACCTTCCGGATCAGGGAAGTCTACTCTCCTGCGTGCCATTAATCAACTGATTCCCGTTACAAATGGGAAGATTTATCTGGACGGACAGG
>DWYZ01000065.1 GCA_019118425.1 Candidatus Blautia faecavium
CTTCCCGCCTGATGGCGGAAGATCTGTGCCGGGAAGCGGGTTTTATGCTGCCACAGAGCGGAAATACCAGAGCTTTTTTAGAATCCATCAGAAGCTATCCCGGTATTCCGATAGATGTGGTAGAGGCTTTGTTGAACAGTATCGAATTTAATGAGAAAAAGGAAGAACAAAAGCCGGAAAGGTGGAAATGTACGGTCTGCGGATACATTCATGAGGGACCAATGGCGGATGACTTTACCTGTCCGGTCTGCCGTCAGCCGGCGAGTAAGTTTGTGAAGATTTAAAAACTTTTGCCTGCAGGGATTGAGGGCAGGAATTGCTGCATAGTGAAATTGGTTCTAGGGTTCGTATATGATCGAGAGGTAGATACGGACCCTTTTGGTATTTCTTCTCTTTGGCGGTAAGTTGGAGATGGATATTGCTTGATTTATTAGAAATCAAGTATTAACATAGATTATATTGGTGGGAAACTGTGCATTTGTTATTTATCCATTTGCAAATCTTTGATTTTAAAAGCAGTATAGCCTTCGTAGTAGTAGCTATGGTCGATTCCTTTCATATATACTTCACGGCTGTTGATCTTATCGGTCAAGGCTTTTTTTTAAAAGATATTTGATCTCAATGTCATTTACAGGGCTGCGCTCCATGGCAAGCAGATAATCGTTTTTATCAACTTCGCTCCAATCGCAAAACGAAAATTCCCTTTTGCAATATTCACTGTGCGTATTTTTCCAGCAAATCCATAAATATCCTCAAACAAGAATCTATGAATTGCCTGTAAGGTGGAAAATTTACGGCAGGAAAGCTGTCTAAAATACCTTTTTCAAATAGTTCCACAGCTTTTATCTTGCTGATTCGCTCTTCTTCACGGGCAAACTTTGCAGAGCTTTTCACACTCAATTTATTTTCAAGTATACGACTCTCCTTATTTTATTTGCGATATAAGGCAATTTTTCTTCTTTTCATTATACTTTTTATATCTGGGTTTTGCAATTTTCTTATTTTTCTCATTATGCTGCCAATCAATAAAAGGCGTTCTGGCATTGTTTTGATGATCAACAATACAGAACGCCTTTTATATGGCATTTATAAAAACCCTTTATTCCGACCGCAGCGCTGTCACCGGATCGCTCTTGGCTGCTTTTTTAGAGGGAATCAGTCCTCCAAGCAAGGTTAATAGTACGCTTAAGGCAACCAGTATGATCCCGGAAACAGGCGGAAGAGCGGCATTGATCTCTGTGGTGTCGGCAAGAGAATGGATCAGGATATTTCCCGGAATCAAAAGGAGCAAGGTCAGTCCAATGCCGATCAGTCCGGCGCACAGGCCTATGATAAATGTTTCCGCATTGAATACCTGGGAGATATTACGCTTAGAGGCGCCAATGGCGCGCAGGATACCAATCTCTTTTCTTCTTTCTAATACGCTGATGTAGGTGATCACACCTATCATAATAGAGGATACCACAAGGGAAATCGCTACAAACGCTACCAGAACGTAACTGATCACATCTACGATGTCTGTTACGGAAGACATCAGTGTGCCTACCATATCCGTGTAGCGGATGACTTTGCTGTCGTTCCCTTCCGCTTCCATACGGGCATTATAATCGTCCAGTATTCCTATAATAGACTCCTTGCTGGAGAAATTCTTCGGATAAATTTCTATGGAACTTGGAACATCCGGATCCACATAGCCAAGACTTCTCAGGTTATATTCATAACCGGCATTTTCACCGGACATCATGGAGGTGAGAAGATTGGTCAGCTCTTCTTCGTTCATTTTAACTTGGATTGCGTCCATGAAAGCGTCCCCGTCTATGGAAACTGCATTTTCAAGGTTTGCTCCCACAGAACTCATGGCCTGCTGTATAGCGGATGCCATACTGGTGCCTACCTGAGCGGCTACCTGTTCCATGGCGGAGGTAATGCTGCTGCCCAGCTGGCTTAGGAGGCCTGTCATATTGGTTTGGACCTGCTCTTCTATGTCTGCGCTAAGCTCGCTGCCTGCTGTCTGCAAAAGGTTTGTCAGCTCTTTGGATGCTTCCTGGATATCCATGATTTCCGTCAGGTTTTGATATAATCTTTGATGCCCTTCTTCGGATCTTAAATACTCCAGAAAAGCTTCTCCTATAACGGTGGAGTCTGGAGCACTGCTGTCGGATATATATTCTGTGTACCCGGCAAGGAGGTCATCCAGGATAAATTCCCGGATTTCTTCCGGAGTAATCTGGATGGATATGCTTTCTTTGAGAATCTGCTCCGCCTGAGCCTGGATATCCTGCTGGCCTTGGGGAGAACCTAAGTAGGCAAGAACTGTCTGCGGGGTGTCCTCTGAAATGTCATTTGCAGCAGCATACTCCTGGTAGCTGGCTACAAGAGCTGACGCAGCAGCCAGGAGCTGTTCCTGGGAGAAATTTACAATCAGGCTGTTGTCAAAAAGCTTCTGCACACCGAAAGCCAGACGTTCCTGTGCGTCTTCTGTAGCAAGATATGCGGCAAAGCTGTCCACAGGATCCACAAATTCAATGTCCATATCTCCCTGGAGGCTTTCTTGGAATCCAGCGATCATATCCTGGGTCAGAGACTGCATTTCCTGGGCTGTGACGGTCAGGTCCAGATTTTTTTCCATATCTGCTATCCCTTCCGAAAGTTTCCTCGTCAATTCCGGGAGAAGTTCATCAAAGTCGATCAGATCCGTAAGGGTAAAAGAATCCATATCCAGTGTAAAAGCACCAGACAATAAGGAGGGGTCGATACTTAAATCTGACAATCCTGAAAGATCCACCTGAAACAGACTTTCGTCCACCTGAAAAGCATCGGCCAGGGCTTCTGTGTCCACAGTAAACAGAGTAGACATATCAAAGGTGCTTTCCTCTTCTCCGAATTTCTGTCCGGTAAAAACATTCGTATTCTGATGGGCAAGCTGTTCCTTGACAATGGGACTGTCTGCGGCAGCATCAATGATGTGCCTTGTAAGAGCGGGAGTGTAGCCGATCCCGCTGCTTAGCATAGCAATGCTGCTTTCGTCAGCCGGCTGTACGATGCCTACAATGGTGAGGCTTTCTCCGGCTTCTGCCAGTTCTTTTATGTAAGCTTTATTATCAGACTGATCGATCCATACTTTATATTCCTCATCGTATTCATAGAGGTCTGCGGGTTGGATCACCTTGAATTCGGTTCCAAGTATTTCATCATAGGAATAAGGATGGATATCCGTAGGAATGGTTACATTTTCTTCATCTGCGAACTGCTGTACCATAGTGTCCAGTTCCTTGGCATCCCGAAGCCCTAAGGTGTACATCATCAAATCACTGATCGTTCCATTAGAGGTAAGAACCAGAACACATTCGTCATAGGATTCAGGCCAGCGGCCAGCCTGAACCGTGTATTGATTTTCGTAAAGCGCTGTGTTTTCCGGCATTTCATAGAAGACATCGGTGCTCATGGACATCATATTGTTAGAGCTTCCGCCAGAGCCTAAACCGATTGAGGAAAAAGACTGGTCCGGGTTTACCTGACGGACGTCATCCTCATCGATCCGGTAAATTTGGGGAGAGACATCATAAGAATATTCCACAGATGTTGCGTAGGCATCAATTCCGCTCTCTTTACTGTCCAGATAAACCTTTAGGCTTTCCAGGTCGTTGGAATTCATTTTAGAAAAGAGAGTAGTTACCATTTCCGTGATCCCTACTTCTCCTGTTTCTGGTTCTATGCTTTCGTTTCCTGATCCGGCCATCAGAGAGGTAAAATCTATGCCGGTACTTTCGATCTGGAGAGGATATTGGGAAAGGGTCTCCTCCTCTACAGACTGGATGTACGCATTTACGCCGGAAGACAGAGACAGGATCAATGCGATCCCGATGATACCAATGGAGCCGGCAAAAGAGGTCAGAAGGGTTCGTGCCTTCTTCGTGCGCAGATTATTAAAACTTAAGGATAAGGCTGTAAAAAAAGACATGGAAGCCTTTCCCATGTTTTTATGCTTAGGAGGTTCCAGGGAATTTTCCTCTATATTATAGGGCTTGGAATCTGAGAGGATTACCCCGTCCTTCAGATTCACAATGCGGGTGGCATAATCCTTGGCAAGCTCGGGATTGTGAGTGACCATTACAACGAGCCGGTCTTTGGCTACTTCTTTTAAAAGTTCCATGACCTGGATGCTGGTATCGCTGTCAAGGGCTCCTGTAGGCTCATCCGCAAGAAGAATGTCCGGATCATTTACCAGGGCCCTTGCAATGGCTACCCTTTGCATTTGTCCTCCGGACATTTGGTTCGGCTTTTTATGAAGCTGGTTTCCGAGCCCTACCTGCTCCAGCGCTTTTTTGGCCAGTTCCCTTCTTTTCGATCTGGAGACGCCGGAGATAGTAAGGGCAAGCTCTACATTGGAGAGGACTGTCTGATGAGGAATCAGATTATAGCTTTGGAAGACAAAGCCTATGGTGTGGTTCCGGTAGGAATCCCAGTCTCTGTCCTTATATTTTTTCGTGGAGATTCCATTGATGATCAGATCGCCGCTGTCATAGCGGTCAAGTCCTCCGATAATATTTAACAGTGTGGTTTTTCCCGAACCGCTGGGACCCAGGATGGCAACGAATTCGTTTTCCCTCAGATTCAGGCTTACGTTGTCTAATGCCTTCTGGATCAGATTTCCAGTTCGATATTCTTTACATATCTGTTTGATCTGAAGCATAGATGTTAACTACTCCTTTTTTGTCATATATTCGCTGTTTGTTTTTATGTGCCGGGCAATTTGGCTAAAACGAAGCGAACTTTAAATGAAAAATTGTCTGTTACTAGTGTACTGTCAAGCTGGGAATCATGGTAATCACTTGCCTAAATCTTCATCCACTGCGTTGTCGTCAATCGACGTAGCCACCGCTACGCCTCATTCCTCCGCCTTGCGGCTGAAAGATTTATTCTGCATGCTTACCATAATCCCCAGTTTGACAGTACACTAGTCGCCGCGTGACCAGTAACCATATAGGAAAATAAATTGAAACATGGTGGATAATAAGTTTCTATATAGTTTATTTTCGTGGTACAATATGATTACGGTAAATCGTATATTCTCATCCGGGCCCATTCCCTTAAAAGTAAGCGGCAGAGTAGGAAAGGCTCCGGGTAGAAATACATACAGTATATACACTTTAGACGAAAATGGCAACTGCCTGGAGAAAAAACTGGAGAAGTGTGCTGCAGAAAAAATATCCAGACAAGGATGAAGCAGCATATGGTCAAAAATGTTAAATTGGTATAAAGAACTGTCCTGAATTGTTTATCCTATGAAAGGAGCGAAGTGGTTTATGACAGAGAAGGAAAGAAATGATTATTTTTAAGTATGCTCTTTGATCGAATACATTGCCAGGAAAACGAAAAATAAACGCGGA
>DWYZ01000066.1 GCA_019118425.1 Candidatus Blautia faecavium
TTTTTCACGAGGATGGGAGAAAACGCTGCTCTTGATACATAGGATTCTGTCATCCGGTCCGGGAAGAAGCGGTGAATCTCGCCGTTCAGGGAATACCCCGAGGGTTCGGTCATATTATAGAAGGTTCCGAAAGGGGCGTAGGATTCATAAGTAATAGGTTCTGCTTTGATCGTTCTCATAATCGTGTCTCCTTTGCTCTAAAATAGAATTTCGTTAAATATCTTATCCTCATTATAGCGCGGCAGGCTTTGGGAGACAATTAGGAATTTCAAGTGTGATACAGGAAAATGACACAGGACAATAAAGTGATGCAGTCTATATATTGACAAAACCTTAAGAATATATTAAAATTCAATTATTAGCAAAGAGGTCAAACAGAACGTTTGGCCTTTTTTAAGGCCCTTAAAGAATTTCCAAATCTACCATCATCGATGCATTGAATGCGTCGGAAGGAGGTAAAAATGAGCACTAACGAAATCGTACGTGTTGGTATTGCAGGAGTTGTGAGGCTAACTGCGGATATCAGCGGATATGAAGGTAAAAAAGAAAAATATTTAAACGGAGATCTGTAGTTCTGGGACGGATGCTTGTCTGTGCCTGGAGCTTGCTTTGGCAAATCCCACCCAGTTAGTCAGTCAGGCGCTGATAAGAGGAATAGGCTGTCTGTGAAGCAGCCCCCTTATAAAGCGGCAAATGTATATGCACTGGATGGGATTCGTTTATATTAAGAAAGAGGGACAATATACAGACAGCAGACGGGGGATCCTGGTTTTATCCGGAATACAGATCCTTTCCGTTACGATAGGATAAGGAACAAAGTCGTTGATATCAAGTGAAGTAAGGGGATAAAGAGATGAAAGAACCTATTATCGAAATGAAAAATATCACGAAGCGTTTTGGAAAGGTGGTGGCTAATGAGGATGTGAACCTCACCCTGTATCCCGGGGAAATTCATGCATTGTTAGGAGAAAACGGCGCTGGAAAAAGTACTTTGATGAACATCCTCACCGGGATTTATAAGCCGAATGCGGGAGAAATCCTTTTTAAAGGAAAGAAAGTTTCCATGAAATCGCCTAAATACGCGGTAGATCTGGGGATCGGAATGGTACACCAGCATTTCCGTCTGATTCCTACTTTGACGGTTGCGGAGAATGTGTTTTTATACATGCCCGACTGCAAAGAGATCCTGCGGAAAAAGGAAATGGAGGATGCCATTACCGAATGTTCCCGCCAGTTTCATCTGGAAGTGGATTCCAAGGCTCTGGTGTGGCAGCTTTCTGTAGGAGAGCAGCAAAGGGTAGAGATCGTAAAGCTTCTTTACCGGGGAGCGGAGGTTTTGATCCTGGATGAACCATCTGCGGTCCTGACCTCTCAGGAAGCGGCGGAAATGTTTAAGGTCCTGCGGAGTATGGCGGATAAGGGAAAGAGCGTGATCATCATTTCCCATAAGATGAACGAGGTAATGCAGAATGCAGACCGTATCACTGTTTTAAAGGGTGGAAGGGTAGAAGATACCATGGAAGCAAAGGATGCCACAATAGAACGGCTTACCCGGGCAGTAGTCGGGGAGCGTGAGGTCGTCCAGTTTGCCAGAAAAAGCCATAAGCAGGAAGAACAAGTGGTTCTTTCCCTGGAAGATCTGACAGTGAGGAATGATAAAGGACTCAAGGCAATAAAAAATGTATCCTTTACTATCCATGCAGGAGAAATCTTCGGGATCGCCGGAGTGGCGGGGAACGGCCAGAAGGAGCTGACAGAGGCTGTCTGCGGATTGAGAAAGGTACAGAAAGGCCGCGTCTGTCTAAAGGGGGAGGATATCACCCATCTGAGTATCCGGGAGAATATCGATAAAGGAGTCGCCTTTATTCCAGAAGACCGGCTTCACATGGGACTTGTTCCGGAACTGGATCTGGCGGACAATATTATCCTGAAGCACTATGCTTCCCCTAAATTCAGCAAAAATGGAATCCTCAAAAGAAAGGCTATCCGTAAGACAGCACAGGACTACATAGCAGAACATGAGATTAAGACGGCAGGAATTGATACGGCGGTTTCTTTGATGTCAGGAGGAAATCAGCAGAAACTTCTGGTAGCCAGAGAAATCAATGGAGATCCGGCTCTTTTGGTAGCGTCTTATCCGGTTCGGGGACTGGATATCGGAGCGGCAGAGGCAATCCACGAAGTTCTGTGCCGGGAAAGCGAAAAGGGAACAGCCATCCTTCTGGTGTCTGAGGAACTGGAAGAGATTTTCCAGCTGTCAGACAGGATCGGAGTGCTGTGCGACGGAAAAATGATGGCAGTCCTTGATACAAAAGAAGCGGATTACGATACGGTAGGAAGATTAATGTCAGGAGAGAAACAATGAGAGGATTTGTATTAGAAAAAAAATCAAACAAGAGTACATTGGCTGTCCTTCTTAATTCCATTCTGTTTGTGCTGGTGGCTCTGGTATTTTGCGCGGTAATCATCGGGGCGGTGGGATTTAACCCCCTGGAAGTATATGCAAGGATGTTCAGCAGAGCCTTTCTGTCTGTGAGGGGAATTCGAAGCGCGGTGGAATCCGGCCTTCCTTTGATGCTCTGCGGGTTGGGCGTATCCATTGCGTTCCGTATGAATCTGAATAATATCGGGGCGGAAGGTCAGTATGCGGTAGGCGCGATATTAGGCGGTGCATTTGCCTTTTATGGACCTAAGGTTCCGGGAGTCCTTGGGATTCTTGTCCTGGCGGTCTGCTGTTTCGCGGGAGGAGCTATCTGGGCCCTTCTCAGTGCCATTCCAAAGGCTTTTTGGAATGTGGATGAGTGTATCACCACACTGATGCTGAACTATGTCGCGCTGATCCTGCTTTCTTATCTGTGCCTGGGACCATGGAAGGCGGCTGGACAGAATGTGGGACAGACGGAGAAGATCCCTGACAGCCTGGCGCTGGGAGAGATTCCGGGTCTGGAAGTGAGTGTGGCTTTTCCTCTGGTAATTTTGATCGCGGTTTTTATGTTTTGTTTCTATAGATATACGACCACTGGTTATCAGATCAGTGTTATGGGAAAGAGCCTGCAGGCTGCCCGGTACGCTGGCATAAATATTAAGAGAAATATTCTTCTGGTTTTAGGTCTGAGCGGAGGGCTTGCCGGCCTCGCCGGCTTCGTACAGTTCGCGGGAATTACTGGACGTGTGCAGGAAAATATGCCCAATAACGCCGGATATACGGCGATTGTCATTGCCTATTTAAGCCGCCAGAATCCGCTGGCTGTGATCGTGGTATCCTTGCTGCTGGCAGGATTGCAGAACAGCAGTGCGACGGTACAGGTCATCGGGGTGCCGGTGCAGATTGCCACTATGATGCAGGGGGCCATTATGATCATTGTGATAGCAGGGGACTTTTTCCTTAGATATCGGATTGTATCCACGAAAAAAGGAGGTAAAAAGGCATGATGACGTTGTTGATTTCTCTTTTCTCAGGCGCGATCGTCTATGCCGTGTCTGTAATGTACGCGGGGATTGGGGAAACCTTTTCCCAGCGGGCAGGTATCATGAATCTGGGTGTGGAAGGAATAATGCTCATGGGAGCTGTATCCGGCTATATGGCTGCGGTAAATACCCAGAACCTGGCACTGTCCTTTTTGGTAGTTTTGCTGGTGGGAGCTGTCTTCGGCCTGGCGTTCGCTTTTTTGACGGTGACGCTGCAGGCTGATCAGACGGTGTGCGGAATGGCCATGCTTACCTTCGGTACTGGCTTAAGTGGATTTTTAGGAAAGAATGTGGCCGGTGTCGCCGCTAATCTGCGGTTTGAGGACCTTCCTATACCGGGACTGTCCCGCATTCCTTTTATTGGCCCGGTTTTCTTTTCCCAGAATCTTCTGGTCTATGCTATGTATATAATCGTTCCCCTGTCCCTGTTTTATATTTACAGGACAAGACAGGGATTGTATCTTCGGGCTTTAGGGGAAAATCCGGCAGCATTGGACTCTGCGGGAATGAATGTTTTTGCCATGCGCTATGCCTATGTGATCTTTGGATGTATGATGATCAGTATAAGCGGAGCCTGTGTATCACTTGCTAATACAAACTTCTGGAGCAGCGGGATGACAGCAGGTAAGGGATGGATTGCTTTTGCACTGGTGGCTTTTTCTTCATGGAATCCATGGAAACTGACTTTGGGAGCGCTGCTGTTCGGGTTTATCAGCTGTCTGGGAAGCAATCTTCAGATTTATTTGCCGGGAATTCCCACAGAGATATTCAGCGCGCTGCCTTATATTGCGACAATCGTGGCCTTTATTCTGGCCACCGGAAATTTCCGGAAAGTACATACTGCACAGCCGGCTGCTCTAGGGAAGCCTTACGACAGGGAGGCACGGTAGTAAAAGAGTGCATTATCGGTCGAATGACCGTCTGCAGCGATGGAAAGTCTTATGAAGGACTTCTATTGCATGGATACATGAAAAAAATAACAAAAGAAAGGAACGAAGACGATGAAAAGAAAAACTATTGGTCTTGTATTAACTGCGTCCATGCTTCTTGGCACAATGATGGGAGGAACCTGTGTGCAGGCAGCCGAAACAAAAGACGTAAGCGAGCTGGTGATCGGTGAGATCCAGTATTCCGTAATGGAAGACGGCGGATGGGCCCAGGCAATGCATGAGGGACTTGTTGCAGCCTGTGAAAACCTGGGTATTGATACTTCCACTAATCTGCTGACTATGGAAGAGATTTCCGAGGAAGATCCGGCGCTTCTCCAGGCAGCTGTAGAAGAGCTGGCTTACAGCGGAGCGGATATCATCATTGGAGGTTCCGCCGGTTACGCGGCAGCTCTTTCTGAAATAGCAGATGAATATCCGGATATCGTATTCGCGCAGCAGGGAAATGATGTTTATGATAATATCGTAGAATTTCAGATCCGTGGCTATGAGGGAATGTTCCAGGCCGGTTATCTTTGCGCCCTGCTGAACGAAGGCTCCAATGAGCTGGGCTTTGAGGCAAGTATGGATGAAGCATCTGTGCGCACAGCTATTAACGCCTATGCTCTTGGCGCGAAATATGCCAATCCGGATGCTACGGTACAGGTGCTTTGGGCAGACAGCTGGTACGATTTGGATATTGAGTCCAACAATGCCCAGAGTCTTATTGACAGCGGAATTAAATATATGGGAATAGAAGCTTCTTCTCCGGCAGTGCCTCAGACCTGTGAGGAAAACGGCGCTTTCTGTGTAGGTTATAACGTAGATATGCAGGAGTATGCGCCAGGAGCAGTCCTGACCTCTTTTGTATGGAACTGGACTCCGATTTTTGAGGATATCCTGCAGCAGACAGCGGACGGTACCATGGATCGTTCCGCTAACTACTATGAAGGCGGAGAATGCTCCGCATTGGCTGAGTTTAACAGTGAATTGGTTCCGGAAGACATCCAGGAGCAGGTGCTGGCTGTGAGGGACCAGATCGCAAGCGGAGAAATCTCTGTATACGGCGGGGAACTGAAGGATGACGAAGGCAATGTCCTGGTAGAAGAAGGGCAAACTATGAGTGATGAAGACATCCTTGCTCAGAACTTCTTTGTGGAAAATGTTATAGGCGGCAAATAAGTTTGAAAGCAGGCTTTTGAATCTGCCTTGACAACGCGGAAAGCGCGTATGAAGGAGAGGGTTTGAAAGTGAATGCGTCAGAAAGAGGTAAGTGTGAAAGTAAACTTTCACATCTACCATTATTGACGCAGTAGATGCGTCAGAAAGAGGTAAGAATGGATAAAAAGAAATTTTTAGAAATTTGCCAGAGGAGTTATACTGGCGAGAAAGTGGAAAAAAATGACTGGGATTTAGAGTATGTAGTTGAGACCGTGATGGATTTGGTAGACGAGTATGATTTTTCCTGGGACAAAAATGTGATCATTCCAGAGGATGAAAAACTTTTCCAGGATATGTTCGAAGCTTCCAAGAAACTGGTTGACCGTATCGGTATGTACAATCTGTCCACTCAGCGTGTGATCCGTTTCTCAAAGGAAGAGATCGAGGAAGGCATCCGCGGTATGAAGACGGAGCTTACCATGGGAGAGGGTAAGGATGCCGTAACCCTGGTGGCAAGAAAGGTGGAAGACGAGCGGGAGCCTGTCATCTGGGCAGGAAATCCAGGCTGCCCCACACCGGAAGAAATTTACTATCCCATCATAAAAAGCGTGGCAAAGGAGCCGCTGATCGATCTTCTGACTTGTGGATCTCTGGTGGATGTGGACGGATTTCCGGTAAAGAGCGGAGATGTGACGGAAGTGTTTGCCGTGCGTAAAGAGCTGGAATACCTTCATCAGGCTCTTAAGGAAGTAGGACGTCCCGGAATGGGCCTTCTGGCTGCGGAAAGCGCAGTGACAGAGGTGGGGGATTTTGCCGCTTCTTATGAAAAGGCTTTGCGTCCCTGTGATTCTCATCTGGTGGCTACCTTTAACGAATTGATGATTGACAACGGAAACCTTCTCCGGGCAGCTAATGCCCTGGACTATGGCATGAAGAATGCATCCTTGGCGTGTACTATGGTGGGCGGAATGGGAGGAGATGCTCCCGGAGCGACTATGGTTATGATCGCTTCCATTCTTCTCGCTAATCTGATCTGTGCTGCAGATTATCATCTCTGCCATCCGATCCATATCCAGGATGTAGCAACTACAGCAAGAGGCTGTTTATGGCTTCAGGCAGTATTGTGTCAGACCTTTGCCACACAGGCTCCGGCTATCATTGTGTGCGATCTTTGGCCGGCCAGCGGCGCTATGACCAAGGAGCTGCTCTATGAAGTGGCGGCTAATACTTTGGTAGTTACTGTCTGCGGCGGACATTTGGAAGGAATCGGAGCTGCGAATGGAAACGCTCCTAATGGCACCGGCCTGGAAGTACGCCTGATGGCTGAGGTTGGAAAGGCTGCCGCCAGACAGAAGCTTACCAGAAAGCAGGCTAATGATATCGTGCTGAAGCTTCTGGAAAAATACGAAGGCGTGTTCCGCAAAGAAGGCGGCAATCCAGGCGTACGTTTTGACAAAGCTTACGATATGGAAACCCTTACACCGCTTCCACAGTGGCAGGCTATGTATGATGAAGTAAAAGCAGAACTGATAGAGATGGGCCTGAAACTGTAATCGGATCCTCATACTCCTGCACTTTTAAGGTGGAGGTAGGATAGAAAATAAAACGTTACATGTCACACTCGAACCACGCATTTGCCGCGTGGTTACGGGCCAGTATGATTCAACAATAAAACCGCTGTCCGGCAGAAGAGACGCCGGACAGCGGTTTTATTACTTTTATAAAATTTCAAGTACTTTTTTCTGTATTTATCTTTCGCTTCTTCTGGAACATGATTATCCATCAGAAGGATATCGGCCTGGTCCAGAGAGAGGACTTTTCTTTTAGAGCATTTTCCAAGTTTGCTGGAATCCATGACAGGAATTGCTTTTTTCGCGTTCTTTGCCAGGAGCTGGATGATTCCGATTTCGCTGAAACGAAAGTCTGTGAAGCCTTCCTTTTCGGATATAGCCTGCTGTTTTGCGGGCGATTTCTCTTTTCCATTCGCTGTTAATGATCTCACGGCTGGTAAAATTAGAAAAAGAAATAACGGATTCCGGGAGACAGGCGCCGCCCCGCACGCATTTGATCAGTCCCTCCTGTTCCATAGCTTTTAGATCCCTTCGGATGGTATCTATAGAGGCTTGAAGAAGGGGGCTTAATTCCGTTACTTTTACCGTGGACTGCAGCTGAAGCTGCTGGAGGATCAGCTCTGCCCGTTCATTATATAATAACGTTTGAACACCTTCCCTGAATTATCTTATACATTATTATAATAGCATATCTAAGTACAGCAAGTCGATTCGGTGGCAAAAGATTTTTCGAAACGATATACTAAGGCAGTTTATTTTCCGTAAAGGAAGGTCAGAGCGGGAAGCAGCATAAGAAACTGCCTGTAGATTCGGGAATATTCCCGGATGGGGAGAGGGCATTCTGTGCTGCCGGTTTCAATGGTGACGGATGGAATCCTTAGTTTTTCCATAAAATAATCGCTGCACCCTGCTCGCTGTGTTCTGGCATTTATGGTAGAATGCAAGTCATATCCGGTGATTTTTCCAATACACTGTGCAAGTTTTTTATCTTCCACCAGAAGCTTTCCTTTGCATCCGTAATTCCAATAAATCAGATTTCCGCAGGAATGAAAGGAAATACAGCAGCATGGGCTCCAGCGCCGGGCAGCTTTAAGGAGCGCCTGGGTTTCCTTTTCACTTTCAGGCGATTTTCCCTTGTATCCTGCAAAGGAGGGCCAAGGGCTGCCTATATACTTTTTCCACCCGGAATTAAAATTTCTATTAATATCCACTCCTCTGGCGTTAGCTTTCCATTTACGAAAATAAGTTTGTTCATCTGAGAAAGATTTTTCATATTTTTGATCTCTTTTGCGGCACAAGAGAAGTCTTTTCCTAAGTTGGAGATTTTGGATGCCTTTTGGCCCCTGCTGACTGATGACAACTCCGTCCGGATTAACCATAGGAATGAGATGGAAGCATACATCCTTTATAAGGGAAAGATGGTTTTTCTGAAAAGAATCCTGAAGGTAATCTTCTATTAAAGCCAGGACAAGAGCGGTATTGCCATATTCTCTTCCATGGACTGCGGCGTGGATTAAAATGTGCCGGGAAGCATTTCTGTATCCAAGGGAGGCCTCTATGATTTCTCTTTTGTCTGCTGTTATGCCAAGTGTGTGCAGACAGATTCGGCTTTTATAGAGTTTTTCCATATCTATCAGATATTGTTTCATACCCTGGTAAGTGTGGATGAATTTTTTTTCCATTTTTTATAAAAGGTTCTGGGTTCTTGTTTCTATTGTATGCAGAAAGATGAGTACTTTTTTACCTATGTTTAACCTAGTGTTTGCTGCATTTTGTTTTAAAAAACTGTTATTTGCGTATATAATAGCAATTTAAAGCGAATAAAGTTGTAAATAACAGTAAAAGAAAGCAAGCTGGATGAAAGCTTATTTTGCCTTTATGGTAATAGCCTTCGTAGAAACGATGGATGATGTTTTATTGATCGGGTGTAAGGAAACAGACGAAAAAGCCAGGACGCAAAAAATATGGAAATACCGGAAAAAATAAGGAAAAAAGTAGTTGACAGATATTCTAGGGTATAATATAATTACTCAATGTGACGTAGAGCGAAGAACGCTTAAGCCAAAGCCCCGGCGAGGGCGTTTTCTCAGCGGTTTCGGACATTTCCGCAGTTAGTTTTGCATCCGCGTCTCCAAGTATTACTTATTTTCGCGGGACACCGCGGTTAAACTTAATGATCGTTGATAAATAACAGGAGGTAAGACCATGCAGACTTATATGGCTAATCCAGATAAAATCGAAAGAAAATGGTATGTTGTTGACGCTGATGGATGCACCCTGGGCCGTCTGGCTTCCGGTGTGGCAAGCGTTTTAAGAGGTAAGAACAAGCCTCAGTTTACACCCCACATTGACACAGGCGATTATGTAATCGTTGTAAATGCGGATAAGGTAAAAGTTACAGGTAAAAAATTAGACCAGAAGATTTACTACAGACACTCCGATTATGTTGGTGGAATGAAAGAAACCACATTAAGAGAAATGTTAGCAAAGAAACCGGAAAAGGTTGTTGAGCTTGCAGTAAAGGGAATGCTTCCCAAGGGACCATTAGGAAGAAGCATGTACAAGAAACTTTTCGTATATGCAGGACCGGAACACAAGCATGAAGCTCAGAAACCAGAAGCTTTAACATTTTAATGAGGAGGTAGAAAACATTGGCTAGTGCAAAATTCTACGGAACAGGAAGAAGAAAAAAATCAATCGCAAGAGTTTACCTGGTACCTGGAACCGGTAAGATCACGATCAATAAAAGAGATATTGATGATTATTTTGGATTAGAGACACTGAAAGTTATTGTTCGTCAGCCTTTCGCTGCTACTGAAACAGAAGGAAAATTCGATGTTTTAGTAAACGTTCACGGCGGCGGATACACAGGACAGGCCGGAGCTATCAGACATGGCGTTGCAAGAGCGCTTCTTCAGGCAGACGCTGAGTACAGACCTGCTCTTAAGGCAGCTGGCTACCTGACACGTGACCCACGTATGAAAGAACGTAAGAAGTACGGCCTCAAGGCTGCCCGTCGCGCGCCGCAGTTCAGCAAGCGCTAAACTTTATCAAAAGTGGTCAAAAACCCCGGAACTACGCGGTTTCCGGGGTTTTTCCTTTTCAAATGGTTTGACGCAATTTGACACAACGAAGCCTGTTTTAACCCATTTTCTATGGGTTAAATGGTGGACAACCACCCCAAAAAGAGGGCTTATGGGTTAAAAAATAGGACAACCGAGACGCGATTTTGAGCTGCCAAGGGAATGTTTATTTATACATCCCTTGGAGGTATTTTTCGTGAAAACGGTTTGTCTGAATCTGACCTAATTTGAATACAACAGAATAAATCTAATCGCCAAGCGCTCAGTATTTTCTACTGGGCGCTTTTTGCGTTTCCGGGGAATTTCATTCCGGGATCAGAAAAGGCCGTCACTCTTTTACAAAAAAAGAAGTGGCGGCTTTTTCTATTTCCAGAACCGAACGCAATCAACAGAAATGAGGTGAAACGCTATGAACACGCAAATCATCGCCGTCGCCAACCAGAAAGGCGGCGTCGGCAAGACGACCACCTGCGCCAACCTGGGGATAGGGCTGGCCCAGGCCGGGAAGAAGGTCCTGCTGGTGGACGCTGACCCCCAGGCCAGCCTGACCATCAGCCTGGGCAATCCCCAGCCGGACAAGCTGCCCTTTACCCTCTCGGACGCGATGGGCCGTATCCTGATGGACGAACCGATACGCCCCGGCGAGGGCATCCTGCATCACCCGGAGGGCGTGGACCTGATGCCCGCCGACATCCAGCTCTCCGGCATGGAGGTATCGCTGGTGAACGCCATGAGCCGCGAGACCGTCCTGCGGCAGTATCTGGACACCGTGAAGGGACAGTATTCCCATATCCTGATCGACTGTCAGCCCTCCCTGGGGATGCTCACGGTCAACGCCCTGGCAGCCGCCAACCGCATCATAGTCCCCGTCCAGGCAGAATATCTGCCCGCCAAGGGCCTGGAGCAGCTGCTGTCCACCATCAGCAAGGTCAAACGGCAGCTGAACCCCAAGCTCCAGATTGACGGC
>DWYZ01000067.1 GCA_019118425.1 Candidatus Blautia faecavium
GGCTATTATCTGGCAAGGGAGAAGACGAAATTTTCCCAGGGAATGTATATTTATTTCCTGTTCGGACTGATGGTCCCCTATGCGATCGTTTATGTGCCTCTGGTGTCCATGTTTAAAATGGGCGGAATCGAGGGAACGCTGCCGGTGCTGATCCTGGTATTTGTATCCGGAAGTATCTCCTTCTCCGTATTTATGTTCCAGGGCTTTATCAAATCCATTCCCATGGAACTGGAAGAAGCGGCAACTATTGACGGAGCCAGTCAGATTCAGATATTCTTTAAGGTAGTATTCCCTCTGGTGCGGACCTGTACCACCACAGTGGCCATCTTTATCGGCCTGTCTATGTGGAACGACTTCCTGACGCCTCTTTTGATCGGCCAGGTACAGACCATCACCGTGGGGATCTATACCGCGATCGGACCTTATGCTTCTGACTGGGGCAGCGTGTTTGCCTATGTAATGTTTGCCACTCTGCCCATCATCATAGCCTATCTGCTGGCGCAGAGACAATTTATAGAAGGGCTTACCGCAGGAGCGTTAAAGGGGTAAATCTATCCGGACAAAAGGCCAGGCGCCAGTGAGGAGGAAAAGTTTGGAAGTAAACTTCCAAATCTACCATTATTGACGCAGCTGAGTGCGTCAGAAGGAGGAAAACATGAAAACGATGAAGCAGTACACCCTTGGGGATATGGTGCTCCGTTACGTAACGGATGAGAAAATGCATATGGGACTGGAAATGTTTCCGGCTTCCATGGAAAATCAGGTAAAGGAAAAGAACGCCCAGGTGGATTCCCTGATCCAGTGGAAAAAAGTAGGGGACGCCTTTCCCTACGGATTTGCCAACGGCATTACCATGAGAAACAGCGCTTCTGTATGGGGACTGAAATGGAATGACCAGCAGACGGAAAAAGAGGGGCAGGAGACCCGGATCCGAACTACGCTTACGGACCCGGAGGGAAATCTTTTTTATCATACCGTTACTTATACAGAGGGAAGGGAAGCGGTATCTGTGGATGTAGAAATACAGAATAAAAGCGGCAGCTCTTTTACCATAGAGATGCTGTCCAGCTTTTCCCTTGGCGGTATTTCCGTATTTGCCGAAGACGAGGGGACCGGCCGCCTGGCGGTCCATAAAATGCGCAGCAAATGGAGCGGAGAAGGAAGGATGGAAAAAAGGAGCGCTGAGGAGCTCCTGCTGGAACCCACCTGGTCCCGGCATGGTGTGTACAGCGACCGGTTCGGACAGACAGGATCCCTTCCGGTCCGTGGATATTTCCCTTTTGCGGCAGTGGAAGATACGGTTTCGGAAGTAGTATGGGCGGCGGCTTTGGAAGCTCCGGCAAGCTGGCAGATGGAAGTGTACAGACGGGATGAAGGACTTTGTCTGTCAGGCGGTCTGCCTGATTTTGACTATGGACACTGGTGCAAAGAACTAAAGCCGGAAGAATCCTTTAGGGCGCCAAGGGCATATCTGACTGTGTGCAGGGATACGGTGGATACCGCCTGCCAGAGACTGTCCGATCTGTGGAAAACCCAAGGAGAAAAAAAGCCGCTTCCTATTATCTTCAATGAATACTGTACCACCTGGGGGACGCCTTCCCACGAAAATATCCGAAAGATCCTGAAGGTACTGAAGGGAAAACCGGCAGATATTTTTGTGATAGATGCAGGATGGTATGCGGACCCCGAAAAAGGCTGGGAAAGCAATATGGGGGACTGGGAGATTTCCAAAGAACTTTTCCCCAATGGCATGCAGGCCGTGGTGGACGAGATCAAAGAAAACGGCCTGATCCCAGGGATCTGGTTTGAGACAGAAACCTGCGGAAAGGATGCCCTCATGTACCAGAACCAGGAGCATCTGCTGAAACGGAACGGCCAGGTGATCACCTCCGGCGGACGGCGGTTCTGGGATATGAGGGATCCCTGGGTTATAGATTATCTGGAAAAAAAGATGATCGATTTTCTGGAAAAATATGGATTTGGCTATGTAAAGATCGATTATAATGAGAGTATCGGCATTGGCTGCGATGGAGCGGAAAGCCTGGGAGAAGGGCTGCGTCAGAGTATCCGGGGAACCCAGGGATTCTTTAAAAAGCTCCGGGAGAGACTTCCCGGACTTTTGACAGAGATCTGCGCCTCCGGCGGACACCGCATGGAACCGTCTATGCTGATGCTGGGAGATCTGGTGTCCTTTTCCGATGCCCATGAGGAAAAGGAGATCCCCATTATCGCCGCCAATATCCAGCGCCTGGTACCGCCGGAAAAAAGCCAGATCTGGGCGGTACTGCAAAAGGAGGACTCCATAAGACGTCTGGTATATTCTATGATCAATACCTGTTTCGGTGTGATGTGTATTTCCGGAGACGTCTTTGATCTGTCTGAAATACAGTGGGAGTATGTGCAAAAGGGAATGGAATTTTACCGTGCGGTAAGCCATATTATCCAGGATGGACGAACCTTCTATTACGGCACCTGCCAGAAGAGCTGGAGGAAGCCTTCCGGCTGGCAGGGAGTCCTGCGGTACACAAAAGACAGAAAAGAAGCTCTCTGTATCTTCCACCGTTTTGAAGCCGATGAGGATGTCCGGATCGATCTGAAACTGGAAGAAGGATTTGCGGTGGAAAAGATATATGAGGAAGGCGATCATGGGGTCTCCTGCACACATGGGAGACTTGTCCTGAAGCTGGAACAGGATTACGAGGCGGTGGCTGTTTATCTGAAAAACAGCAAAGAGATATAGCAGAAAATGCCGGGATATACTAAGATAAAGGTATCAGAAAAATCCGCCGCGGTATAGTCGGAAGAAAGCGGAAAGAAAAGAGGGAAGAACACATGGAAAAAGGATGGAAAAGAAGACTCAGGCATCCCGGCATTTTTTTTAAGATCCTGATCCTGTTTGAGATCATTCTGCTGGTGACGGTAGCAGCCACATCCTCCTATATCATAAAACGGTTCACGGCAAAAATCCTGGAAAAGGAAATCCTGCTGGGAGAGATGAACCTGGAGAAGCTGACGGATTTTGCCAGAGATAAGTATAACCGGATCTACAGCCTTTACAACTATATCCACAGCGGAGAGATCTCAGAGGTTATGGTAAAAACAGTCCAAAATCCTGAAGATGCTTACAATATAGAGGATATCCAGAAAGTCAACGCCTTCTTTTCCGGGGTATTGTCGGCGGATTCGGATATCAGCGATGTGATCCTTTATTCGTCTACAGGCGTCTTATATTCCCAGTCCGCAGAAGGATATCAGGACATCAAACCCAGCTATGACTTTTGGGCTGACCCGGAGGCGGCGGAATTTATACAGTCGGAAGAAAGCATGAAGATCGTCTTTGGAGATCCTTCTCCATATACCTTAAAAGCCCGGGATCCGGTGATCTCTTTTTTAGGAAAGATCTACGATCCCAGTGCTTTTCCTAAAAGAAATCTGCAGGGGATCTTTATCATGAACATCCCTTTGGAGCAGATGAAAAAACAGGATTTCGCCAGCCGTGTGTCTGTGGAAGGAGAGCTTTCCCTAGTCAGCGAAGAGGGCCAGATCCTCTTTTCTACCCTGGAAGAGCAGTGGGGAAAGCAGTATGAAGAAGACAGATCATCTAAGGAAGAACAATATCTGAATATACAGGAGGTGGGGACCTCCGGCATGAGGGCGGTCTACACCCTTCCGAACCAGGCGCTCCTTAACGAAGTACGGCAGATCAACAGCCAGATCTATAAGATGCTGGCAGGAGCGATCCTGGCAACGCTGGTCATGTATCTTTTGATCTACCGGCTCTTTAACCGTCAGATGCGAGTGCTTATTCACTCTATGGAGCAGCTTGAGATGGGAAAGTTTGACCTGCAGATCCCGGTACAGTCAAAGGACGAGATCGGCATCATCAGCAGTGCTTTTAATGAGATGTGCAGGAAGCTGAACGTCTATGTTTCCCAGGTATATACCGCTGAGATCCAGAGAAAAAACGCGGAACTGAATGCTCTGCAGACACAGATCGACCCGCATTTTCTCTATAATACTCTGGAAAGTATCCGTACCAGAGCCCTCACAGAGCATGCGGGAGACACGGCGGAAATGATCGTGCTCCTCGGAGAACTGTTTCGGTGGAACAGCCGGACAAAAGAAAAATTTATTACCCTGGAAAGGGAACTGGAGTATATTGAAACGTATCTGCGGCTGGAGAAATACCGGTATGATGACCAGCTGGAAGTGGAGATCAAGGTAGACGACAGCTGCCTGGACGATATCGTTCCCAAGCTGATCCTCCAGCCCCTGATCGAAAATATCATTAAGCATGCCTTTGTCCAGCGCACGGAAAAAGGGATCATAGGGATCACGGTGAAGGAAAAAGAAGTCGTAAGACTAGAGATCACGGTCTTTGACAATGGCATAGGGATCAATGAAGAAAAACTCCAGGAAATGAATGAACGATTAAGCCGGAAAACCGGACAGGACGACTTTAACAGCATTGGCCTGCAGAATGTACAGGCAAGGATCAAACTCCTATACGGAGAAAAATACGGACTTAAGATCAACAGTATTGATGGAATGGGAACGGCCGTGAAGGTGACTCTGCCCATTTTGAAAGAAAAGGAAGTGTAAGCATGTACCGCTTGCTGATTGTGGATGATGAAAAGCAGATCCGGGAAGGGCTGAAGCTTTTGCTCCCCTGGGAAGAATATGGGATTGAAATCTGCGGAGAAGCACAAAATGGAAAGGAAGCTCTGGAACTGATGGAGAGGCTCTCTCCTCATATCGTGCTGCTGGATATCCAGATGCCTGTGATGAACGGGCTGGAACTGGCAGAGCAGATCCGTGGGCGTTATCCCAACTGTAAATTTATCGTGCTGAGCGGATACGATGATTTTTCTCTGGTCCGTCAGGCTATGAAGGCAGGTGCAGTGGATTATCTTTTAAAGCCCTGCGGCAGGGAAGCGCTTATCCAGGTGTTGGAAGAGATCATGGATACCTTTGAGGATGAGATCGCGTCCCGGTTTAAAAACGATGAGCAGATGGGACTTTTGAAGAACAATGTCCTGGGCCGTGTGATGTCCGGGACGATCCCGCATAGGGAGATGCGGGAAAAACTGGAACTTCTGGAGATGCCTTTAAATAAGGGCCCTTTTGCGGCAGTCGCGGTGGAGCTTATTCCGAAACAGGGAAGGCGGGAGGCAGAGGACGATGGATATTATCAGGCGCTGATCCGTACTTTGGATATTTTTGAAAAGGCTCTGGCTCAAAAAAGGAAGGGAACAGCCTTTGTGGACTCCTCCGGAAATATCTGTATGGCGGTGCAGGAATATACGGGATGGAAAGAAGATCTCTGTCTTAAGGAGGTGCTTAAAGACTCTGTGGACAGGATAAAGGAACAGCTGCACCTGGAAATCTGCGTGGCAGTGGGAACGGCAGTACAGAGCTGCCGGAGGCTGTATGAATCCTGTCAGAATGCCCGCAATACGCTGGCGTACAAAACGGTTTTCGGGATGGGAAACGTCCTTTATTGTGATGAGATCAAAGAATATTTTGAAGGGATACCCAGACGGACGAAGGTCAGTGGAGAGAAATTTAAGGAGCTGTTCCGAAAGAATAACGGAGAAGAGCTGGAAGGATATGTGAAGGATATTTTGTTTTCCCAGTTTGAGACCGATCCGGAAAAGGAGATATATGCGCTGAAAAATACTGCTCTGGAGCTTATTATCCTGGCGGATCAGTGCTTTGACGAGTGGACTTTGGCGGACCGGAACGAGCTGTATGAGTGGAAAAACCATGCTATGGGGGAGATCATGATGGAAACCCGGGTAGATGGGATCCGGGAAAAGCTGTGTAGGGAGCTTAAGGCGGTTATGGAGAAGACGTCCAGATATGAGAATAAAAACCTGTCCAAGATGGTTTGGGACGCGGTACATTATATTGAGGAGTACTATATGAATCCGGAGCTGTCGCTGCAGTATCTGGCAGATGAGTTCCATACCAATACGGCTTATCTGGGAAGAATGTTCCGAAAGGAGACGGGGAGCAGCTTTGCGGATTATTTGAACACCTTCCGGGTGAAAAAGGCAGAGGGGCTTTTGGTGTCCACCAATTATAAAGGGATCGAACTGGCGGAGAAAGTGGGCTTTGCCAGCTATAATTATTTTTATATTGTGTTTAAAAAGATTACGGGAAGGAAGCCGATGGATGTCAGGAGGAGGTCGTGAACGTACGCTGTTTAATGCGGAGCATAATTTGTTCCTCCGCGCAATAAGATGTAAAAACGGCATCTTTGGGGGACTTCCCTTTGAAGGATTATATCGAAGAGCGTGCAGTAGAAATCGCTTTCTACATTATTGAAACCGGAGCCACCGTGCGGCAGACGGCGAAGAAGTTCGGGATTAGCAAGAGTACAGTGCATAAAGACGTAACCGAACGCCTCATACAACTGAACCCCTCCCTGGCGGGCAAGGCACGGGAGGTTTTGGATGTAAATAAACAGGAGAGGCATATTCGCGGCGGGCTTGCTACCAGGAAAAAATATTTGCAGAAACAGGAATAAGTACAAGAACCCCACATGCTTTAGGCGGGAGCCGGACATGTGGGATTTTTAGTTTTGGAAGCTTCCCTTGCGCGGACATGTTAAAGAAGGTATAATGTGTATTAAAATTGTCGGTATGAGCTGCGAAAATCCATGGTGAAAAAATTACCGCTTATTTTGCGGGGCATGCCGAAACGTAAGAGGAGAATATTATGAAAAGTATACAGGCAAAGAGACTGGATCATTTTTCCACAGGAATATTTGCAGATATTGATGAGAAAAAAGAAAAGCTGATCGCTAAGGGAAAGAAGATATACAATCTTTCCATAGGGACTCCGGATTTTCCGCCGGAAGAGCATGTGATTAAAGCAGTGATGGAAAGCGCGGGGAAGCCCGAAGCGTATAAGTATTCCCTGCGGGATCTGCCGGAGCTTTTGGAGGCTGTTGTAGATTATTATAAGGAGCGTTTCGGCGTGACGCTCACTTCAGATATGGTTACTGGTGTCCATGGTTCACAGGAGGGAATCGGTCACGTGTGTATGGCTCTGTGCGATCCGGAGGATGTGATTCTTCTTCCGAATCCCGGTTATCCCATTTTTGAAGCCGGAGCCTATCTCTCCGGCGCAGAACAATACCAATATGATCTTCTGGAAGAAAATAATTTTCTGCCGGTTCTTTCGGATATTCCGGAAGAAATTGCGAAAAGGGCAAAGGTGATGGTGGTTTCCTATCCTTATAATCCAGTATGCAAGGCGGCGCCGGATTCCTTTTACGATGAGCTGATCGCTTTTGCCAAAAAATATGATATCTTTATCATCCATGACAATGCCTATTCAGATATTATCTTTGACGGACGAAAGGGGGGCTCTTTCCTGCAGCATCCCGGTGCTATGGAGGTTGGGGCAGAGTTCTTTTCGCTTTCTAAATCCTTTAATGTGACAGGGGCAAGGCTCTCTTTTATGATCGGGAGAAAGGACGCCATAGACGCTATGAAGCTGCTGCGCTCCCAGATTGATTTCGGAATCTTTATTCCTGCGCAGATGGGGGCGATTGCGGCTCTTAAAGGATCCAAGGACGGGGTAAAAAGGCAGTGCCGCTTGTACCAGGAACGCAGAGATGCTCTTTGTGGAGGATTCCGCAGCATTGGCTGGAATGTGCCTGACAGCGAAGGTACTATGTTTGTCTGGGCACCGGTGCCAAAAGGCTACACTTCAAGGAGTTTTACCATGGCATTGATGGAAAAGGCCGGGGTTCTGTGTACGCCGGGAGATGCTTTTGGAAGCAGAGGGGAAGGATATGTACGTTTCGCTCTGGTGCTGCCCCCGGAAGAATTAAAAAAGGTGGTACAGGCAGTAAAGGAAAGCGGAGTTTTGCCTGAAGAGGAATAAGGAGGGAGATATATGCGTTTGCAGCAGGTGCAGGAAGCGCTGAAAGAAAAAAAGATCGTATATGAATACACAGAGGAAGATGGCCTGGGAAGCCTTGATTTTGATTTTCGGGGGCTGCGTTTCCATGTGTGGGAGTATGAAGATGGCGGGAGCTTCGGAGCTGAGACGAATGTGTTTGAAGCGGGAAGAAGCAAGGATATAGAAGGGGATTATGAAAAGATTATTTCAGAGGAAATCCTTTCCTGGCCGGATATGATACAGTAAGAACATATGAAGCGTCACGCCAGATAGATGAGGGAGATTTTGGACTTGCTCTTACAGAAAACATCATATAAATATTGAAGACAGAGGTGACGGAAGATGGAATTTTTAAATATATTTAACGAAGGAAAACAGTACCGAAAAGAGTTTTACAGCCTTTACCAGGAAGCCTTTCCAGAGGCGGAGAAAAAGCCGGAAGCCCTGATGGAAGCGCTTACCGCCCAGGGAAAAATGGAAATGCTTGCCATTACAGAGGAGCAGAGGTTTATAGGGCTTGTCATCAATATGCTGGCAAAAAAAGCTGCTCTTTTAGACTATTTTGCTATTTCTCCGGATATAAGAAGCGGCGGTTACGGAGGCAGGGCAATACAAAAACTTTTAGAGCGTTTTCAGGGACAAAAATATATTTTTGAAATAGAAATGCAGGATGAAACCGCACCCAATGCAGAAGACCGCAGAAGAAGGAAAAAATTCTATCTGCGAAACGGCCTTAAGGAAACGGGGATTTTGGCAAATGTTTACCAGACGGATTTCGAGCTTCTTACACCGGATGGGGAACTTACTTACGAAGAATATACAGATACGCTCAGAGATGTACTGGGAGAGGAAGGAGTGCGCGTTTTGGCTCCCAGTCTTATCCGGGAGAAATAATACGCCTTTTATAAGAAAAAGAGGTCAGGAGGATTGTAAAAATATTATTTTCCCCCTGACTTTTTTGCTTTTTAAATAAAATATAGTGAGTCCTGAATACAAAAGCCTGCGCTTGTCCGGCGGACCGGACAGGCGCAGGCTGATGTGCCTTGCTTCAGGTGCTATATTAGTTTTCGTAGAAAGTTACGCGGTAGCAGTTAATATCAGAATCGCCGCAAAGCAGTTCGAAGTTTACGGTTTCAGTCTGTGTGCTGAATTCTGAGAATAGTGGCATACCGTCTCTGGACTTGCCGCCCCAGCTCAAAAGGACTGTATCTGTGCTGTCGTCAATGATCTGAGCAGAACCCATAGATGCGGAATAGAAGCCTTCTATGGTGTATTCCTGGAATTCTTCTACTTCCATATTCTCTTCATCTAAAACGAATCTGACAGCTCTGGAGTACTGATTAGCCTGTCCTTCAGCGATTTCTTCGGCAGTCTGCACTGGATAGCCGAGAGCATTGGTAAGGCATCCATTGTCGAACATCAGGTAAGAACCGTCTTCGGTTATCGTGATGTTGTGCTGACGATGGAACTGCTGCTCTTCAGTAAGGTCGAAATCATCGTTTACTCCGCCGAGAGTCCAGATGATATCTCCGGTTTCTCTGTCAATCTTTAAAATGCTGTCCAAATCTCTGTAAGAGCATACGAAGTTATTATCCTTAGGATCAATGACAATGGCATTAAAATGTACATAGTCAGACCAGATACGGGAGCTGTTGGTGTAATCGCCGGCTTCCAGACTTGCAGCGTACAGTTCCGGGTGATCGGTGCTGTCCCATTCAAAGATGCATTCTCCGTCTTTTACTTCCTGGAAGATGCAGGCAACTACATTTGCCCCATATTCAGCGCCGTCAACGTTGGATGGGATATTTGTCACTTTTTTGCCTACATATGTAGTAAGGATATAGTGATCTTTGCCTAAAATCAGATAGTCGTGGTTTTCCAGAGGATAATTTTCCGGCACTTTTTCTGTAGGTACCATGTAAGGAACTTCCTCGATTTTTTCATACTGTTCGTTCAGCATAACGAGTTTGGTCGTACGGTAGCCGATTCCGGAAAGAGCTACATGGGGAGAGGGATCCTGACCCTCCAGATAGGAGTAGATGATTTCGCCATCCACTTCATTCCTGCGGAAAGGACCTGCGTTTGTCGCGTTAGCCTTGCGGTAAAATACCACCTGTCCTGTGGTGTCAAATTTTACAACATAGTTGCCCATGGTAGTGTAGTAGTATCCTTCTTTAGCACCTTCGCCTAAAGCGGTAAGCTCCGGAAAATCTTCCGGCTGGGTGCGAAGATAATAGGGCTGTCCGTCTACGGTCAAGGTAATTCTTCGGTCAGCGCTGATAGTATCTAACTGAAGACTGTAAGCTCCGTCAGTCATTGCCTGGTCGTTGACTGTGATTTCGTGGGAGGTATCTTCTGTGGTAATGCTTGTCTCAAACTCTGTGTTTAAGGTAAAGCAGTCGTAAGAAGAACCTGGTTCGTCCAGAGCCAGACTGATCGGCTCATTATTTACATAAACTGTAAGGGACGTGCTGGTTTCTTCGGGAACCGGAGTAGCTTCAGGTTCCGCTGCCTGTGATGCCAGAGTGAGAATATCGTTCAGTTTCTGATGGGTATTGCGGTACATATCTGCCGCCTTCAGAAATACGGCAATGGCAGCAATGCATATAATAACAACTGCCACAGCAATACCGATACGCTTTTTCTGCTTCATATTCCTTTCTTCCTTTCGTATGATATAAGAATTTACCTGTAATGGTTCTTTGAAAGACTTCCGAATATACGGGGTGATCTTAAGCCAAAAGGATTTTATCAGCTATCCGCGCTTTTCTGGCAGAAGAAAGTTTGATGGGGGTGTTTACTGTCTGCTGCTTTACAGAAAGGAGGCGGCGATATAGATTCTGTCCGCAAATGCCGAAAAAAGCAGACAGAAGAATATGACTATTCGATTAAATCCAGTTAAAGAAACATTACAAATACATGACCAGTATAGCAGATAAATTCACATTTGAGAAGAGTATATATATGTAAAAACTCTTTTGAAAATGCGGGTTATATATTATAATAAAGAAGGCATTTGCAGTTCGCTTCGCGAATACAACTGGCCGTTTGGATCATACTGGCCCGTAATCACGCTGCAGGCGCGCGGCTTGGGTATGATATGCAACGAAAAACTACATTTGAGGAGAGGATAACTATGGAACAACAGGTTTACATTATGGAACATCCCTTAATTCAGCATAAAATCTCTATGCTGCGTGATTACAGGACAGGAACCAATGAATTCCGCAAGCTGGTGGAGGAAATCGGCATTCTTATGGGATATGAAGCCCTTCGTGATCTTCCTACAGAAGAAGTTGAGATCACCACGCCCTTGGAGACATGCATGTCACCCATGATTTCCGGAAAGAAACTCGCAGTGATCCCGGTGCTCAGAGCGGGACTTGGCATGGTAAACAGTATTCTGACGCTGGTTCCCTCCGCGAAGGTAGGACATATAGGTCTTTACCGTGATCCGGTGACCCATGAACCCCATGAATACTACTGCAAACTTCCGGAATCCATAGGAGAAAGGATCGCCGTTGTAGTGGATCCTATGCTCGCTACAGGGGGGTCAGCGGTGGAAGCTGTGGATTTTATAAAAGCAAGAGGCGGGAAAAATATTAAATTTATGTGTATTATCGCAGCCCCTGAGGGCTTGAAGCGCCTTAGTGAAGCGCATCCGGATATCCAGATCTACTGTGGTCATCTGGACCGCTGCCTGAATGAGCATGCATATATTTGTCCGGGCCTGGGAGATGCCGGAGACAGAATTTTTGGAACAAAATAAAAAATATACTTGACAAGCAAATTTAACCATGATATCTTTGTAAAGAACGCTGCCGAAGACAGTAGGTGTCCATTGGGACATAAGTATGTATGCGCCTACCGAGGACTAAGTATTCTGATCATAAGATTACGCTAAGGTCTTACTTTTCGCAGTAGGACCTTTTTTATTCCTTTGCTATCCATGGAAAAGCCGGCAGGCTTCTGTGAGATAAATATATGTCTTTTTTAAGGCCTATATTAAGCGGCGGTATATCAAAATCTATAAGGAGGTGTACCATTTCATGGCAAAAGTAGAACTGAAAAAACCTATCGTAGAAGAAATTGCAAACAGTGTAAAGGACGCACAGTCTGTAGTTCTTGTAAATTACAGCGGTCTGACTGTTGAGCAGGATACGATCTTACGTAGGGAATTAAGAGAAGCTGGTGTTCAGTATAAAGTATATAAGAACACAATGATGAATTTTGCATTCCAGGGAACAAACTGTGAAAGCCTTTGCCAGCATCTGGAAGGAACAAACGCTCTGGCGATTTCTGCCACAGACGCGACCGCTCCTGCAAGAATCCTGGCTAAATACGCAAAACAGTACCCGGCATTAGAACTTGTGGCAGGTGTAGTGGAAGGAAACTACAACGACAAGGCAGGAATCGAAGCTCTTGCAAGCATTCCGTCCAGAGAAGAACTTCTCGGCAAACTGCTTGGAAGCATTCAGTCTCCGATCAGCAACTTGGCTCGTGTGCTTAATCAGGTTGCAGAAGCAGGCGGAGCGGAAGCTGCTATCGCTGCAAAAAGCGCAGAAGCATAAAAGCAGCAATTCATATTAAAATCGATCCCGCAGGGATAGAGTAAATGAAAAAATTATCATATGGAGGGAAATTAAAATGGCAAAGTTAACAACAGAAGAATTTATTGCGGCAATCAAAGAATTATCCGTATTAGAGTTAAATGAATTAGTAAAAGCATGCGAAGAAGAGTTCGGCGTATCTGCAGCAGCTGGCGTTGTAGTTGCAGCAGCAGGCGGCGCAGCAGAAGCAGCAGAAGAAAAAGATGAGTTCGATGTAGAACTTACAGAAGTTGGACCAAACAAGGTTAAAGTTATCAAAGTTGTTCGTGAAGTTACCGGCTTAGGCTTAAAAGAAGCAAAAGAAGTTGTTGACGGTGCACCGAAGGTTGTTAAAGAAGCTGCATCCAAGGCTGAGGCTGAGGAAATCAAGACAAAACTTGAGGCAGAAGGCGCTAAGGTTACACTTAAATAATCACGGCACGATATACGCAGGAATGTCCAAGGACATTCCTGCTTTTTGCATATAAAAAAGATTATGTTTTATAAGGAAAAATAAAAAAAGATTGACAAGGTTATTTTGTTGTGCTATAGTGAAGAATGCTATATTATGGCAAGATATGCCTACTTGTCAAGAGACAAGCGGGATCATGCGGTAATAAATAAAAGAAAAAAACAGGGGTGAAACGTCAATGGAAAAAAACAGAATTCGTTCTGTAAAAACTGGAAAAAGCATGCGCATGAGCTACCAGAGGCAAAAAGAAGTCCTGGAAATGCCTAATTTGATCGAAGTCCAGAAGGATTCCTACCAGTGGTTTCTCGACGAGGGACTGAAAGAAGTATTTGATGATATTTCTCCGATCGCGGATTACGGCGGAAAGCTCAGCCTGGAATTCATCGACTTTACATTTGACGAAAAAGATGCGAAGTACAACATTGAACAGTGTAAAGAACGTGACGTAACCTATGCTGCACCTTTAAAGGTTCGAGTTAGGCTGATTAACAAGGAAACGGAAGAAATAAACGAACACGAGATTTTCATGGGAGATTTGCCGTTAATGACAGAGACAGGAACCTTTGTCATCAATGGTGCAGAACGTGTTATCGTAAGCCAGTTAGTGCGTTCCCCTGGAATCTATTACGCAATTGCACATGATAAAGTCGGTAAGAGACTGTTTTCCAGTACCGTGATCCCCAATAGAGGTGCATGGCTGGAATATGAGACCGACTCTAACGATGTATTCTATGTACGTGTGGACAGGACCAGGAAGGTGCCCATCACTGTTCTGATCCGTGCCCTTGGCTATGGTACCAATGCGGAAATCGTAGAATTATTCGGAGAAGAGCCAAAGATTCTGGCAAGCTTTACGAAGGATACCGCCACGAATTACCAGGAAGGTCTTCTGGAATTGTATAAAAAGATCCGTCCGGGTGAGCCTTTGGCTGTAGAAAGTGCGGAGAGCCTGATTATGGCCATGTTCTTCGACCCCAGAAGATATGATCTTGCCAAAGTTGGACGTTATAAATTTAATAAGAAGCTTCATTTTAATAAACGTATCGTAGGCCAGAAGCTGGCAGAGGATGTGGTGGACGCTTCCACAGGAGAGATTATTGCAGAGACAGATGCTGTCATCACCAGAGAGCTGGCCGACCGTATCCAGAATGCGGCTGTTCCTTATGTATGGATAAAAGGAGAAGAACGAAATATTAAAGTTCTTTCCAATATGATGGTGGATATCCGCGGGTTTGTGGATGCAGATCCTAAGGAAATGGGTGTTACAGAGTTAGTATATTACCCTGTCCTTGAAAAAATTCTGGAAGAAAATGACAATATTGAAGATATTAAGGCTGCTGTACGCAGAGACATTCATGATCTGATACCAAAGCATATTACCAAGGAAGATATTCTTGCTTCTATTAACTATAATATGCATCTGGAATATGGAATGGGAAATGACGACGACATCGACCATCTGGGCAACCGCCGTATCCGTTCTGTAGGCGAGCTGCTTCAGAACCAGTACAGGATCGGTCTTTCCAGATTAGAGAGAGTCGTACGTGAGAGAATGACAACCCAGGATGTGGAGAGCATTTCTCCTCAGTCTCTGATCAATATTAAACCAGTGACCGCAGCGGTAAAGGAATTCTTCGGATCCTCCCAGCTGTCACAGTTCATGGATCAGAATAACCCTCTGGGCGAGCTGACTCATAAGAGACGTCTTTCCGCCCTTGGACCTGGCGGTCTGTCACGAGACAGAGCCGGATTTGAGGTGCGAGACGTACATTATTCCCATTATGGACGTATGTGCCCTATCGAGACCCCTGAAGGTCCGAACATCGGTCTGATCAACTCTCTGGCATCCTATGCGAGAATTAATCAGTACGGATTCGTAGAGGCACCGTACCGTAAGATTGATAAAACAGATCCTTCTAATCCACGTGTAACAGACGAAGTTGTATATATGACGGCGGATGAAGAAGATAATTACCATGTAGCGCAGGCGAATGAGCCTCTGGATGAAGAAGGACACTTTATCCATAAAAACGTATCCGGTCGTTTCCGTGAGGAGACACAGGAATACGAGAGACATATGTTTGACTATATGGACGTATCCCCGAAGATGGTGTTCTCAGTGGCTACGGCTCTGATCCCATTCCTTCAGAACGACGACGCGAACCGCGCCCTTATGGGATCAAACATGCAGCGTCAGGCAGTGCCTCTTTTAACCACAGAGGCTCCTGTAGTGGGTACTGGTATGGAAACAAAAACGGCTGTAGACTCCGGCGTATGTATCGTGGCTAAAAAATCAGGTACGGTCCTTCGCTCTACCTCTACAGATATCAGTATTAAAAATGATGACGGAACAAAGGATGATTACCATCTGACCAAGTTCCTGCGCAGTAACCAGAGCAACTGCTATAACCAGAAGCCGATCGTGTTCCAGGGTGAACATGTAGAGGCTGGTCAGGTTATCGCCGATGGTCCTTCCACCGCAAACGGCGAGCTGGCGCTGGGTAAAAACCCGCTGATCGGTTTCATGACCTGGGAAGGTTATAACTACGAGGATGCGGTATTATTAAGTGAAAAATTAGTACAGGACGATGTTTACACATCTGTCCATATAGAAGAATATGAGGCGGAAGCCCGTGATACTAAGCTGGGACCGGAAGAGATCACAAGAGACGTTCCCGGCGTAGGTGATGACGCCCTGAAAGACCTGGATGAAAGAGGTATCATCCGTATTGGTGCCGAGGTACGTGCGGGAGATATCCTGGTAGGAAAGGTAACTCCTAAGGGTGAGACCGAGCTTACCGCAGAGGAGCGTCTGCTCCGTGCCATTTTCGGTGAAAAAGCCCGTGAAGTACGTGATACTTCTCTTAAAGTTCCTCACGGAGAGTACGGAATCATTGTGGATGCCAAGGTATTCACAAGGGAAAACGGAGATGAGCTTTCTCCTGGCGTAAACCAGTCGGTGCGCATTTACATTGCTCAGAAACGTAAGATCTCTGTAGGTGATAAAATGGCCGGCCGTCACGGAAACAAAGGTGTGGTTTCCCGTGTGCTTCCAGTAGAAGATATGCCGTTTTTGCCTAACGGCCGTCCGCTGGATATCGTGCTGAACCCTCTTGGCGTGCCGTCCCGTATGAATATCGGACAGGTGCTGGAAATCCATTTAAGTCTTGCTGCAAAGGCGCTGGGCTTTAATGTGGCGACTCCGGTATTTGACGGCGCTAACGAAAATGATATCCAGGATACCCTGGAACTGGCAAATGACTATGTAAATACAGAAGACTTTGAAGAATTCAGAGAAAAATATAAAGATGTCCTCGCTCCTGATGTAATGCAGTATCTGGATGAGAACAAAGCCCACAGAGCACTGTGGAAAGGCGTTCCGATCTCCAGAGATGGTAAAGTACGCCTTCGCGACGGACGTACCGGAGAATATTTCGACAGCCCGGTAACTATCGGACACATGCATTACCTGAAACTGCATCATCTGGTAGACGATAAGATCCATGCACGTTCTACTGGTCCATACTCCCTTGTAACACAGCAGCCTCTGGGTGGTAAAGCTCAGTTCGGCGGACAGCGTTTCGGTGAGATGGAGGTTTGGGCACTGGAGGCTTATGGCGCATCCTATACCCTTCAGGAGATTCTGACTGTGAAGTCGGACGATGTTGTGGGCCGTGTGAAGACTTACGAGGCGATCATCAAAGGCGATAATATTCCGGAGCCTGGAATTCCAGAGTCCTTTAAGGTGCTTTTAAAAGAGCTCCAGTCACTTGGTCTGGACGTAAGAGTTTTAAGAGAAGACCAGACAGAGGTGGAGATCATGGAGACGGTGGATTATGGCGATACAGACCTGCGTTCCGTGATCGAGGGAGATTCCCGCGGACACAGAGACAGCGAGTCCTTCGGCGAGCATGGCTATACCCAGCAGGAGTTTGAAGGCGATGAGCTTGTAGATGTGGACGAAGAAGAGGATGAGGATGACGATTTCATAGAGTTTGAAGAAACTCTGGATGATGAAGAATAGAAAGGGGAAAGAATACATGGCAGAAACCACCACCACAAATGAAACATATCAGCCAATGACTTTCGATGCCATCAAGATCGGACTGGCGTCCCCTGATAAGATCAGAGAGTGGTCAAGAGGCGAGGTTTTAAAACCTGAGACCATCAACTACCGTACCTTAAAGCCTGAAAAGGATGGTCTGTTCTGTGAAAGAATTTTCGGACCAAGCAAGGACTGGGAGTGCCACTGCGGAAAATATAAGAAAATCCGTTATAAAGGCGTTGTCTGCGACCGATGCGGCGTTGAGGTAACGAAATCCTCCGTCCGCAGAGAACGTATGGGACATATCGAGCTTGCAGCTCCGGTATCCCATATCTGGTATTTTAAAGGGATCCCCTCCCGTATGGGACTGATCCTGGACCTGTCTCCAAGAACTTTGGAGAAGGTTCTGTACTTTGCAAACTATATCGTGCTGGATCCGGCAGATTCCGGACTTTCTTACAAGCAGATCCTTACAGAGAAAGAGTACCAGGATGCCCGTGAAGCTTATGGTTATGGCTTCCGGGTAGGAATGGGCGCAGAATCCATTAAGGAGCTTCTGGAAGCTATTGATCTGGAAAAGGATGCGGCAGAGCTGAAAAAGGAGTTGAAGGATTCCACAGGCCAGAAGCGTGCAAGGATCATCAAGCGTCTGGAAGTGGTAGAATCCTTCCGTGAATCCGGAAACCGTCCAGAGTGGATGATCATGACGGTGATCCCTGTGATCCCGCCGGATCTGCGTCCTATGGTACAGTTGGACGGCGGACGTTTTGCGACTTCTGACTTAAACGACTTATACAGAAGGATCATTAACCGTAACAACCGTCTGAAAAGACTGCTGGAGCTGGGGGCACCGGATATTATCGTGCGCAATGAAAAACGTATGCTCCAGGAGGCAGTGGACGCTCTTATCGATAACGGCCGCCGGGGCCGTCCGGTTACAGGTCCTGGAAACAGGGCGCTGAAATCCCTTTCCGATATGCTTAAGGGTAAATCCGGACGTTTCCGTCAGAACCTTCTTGGAAAACGTGTAGACTATTCCGGCCGTTCAGTTATCGTGGTAGGTCCGGAGCTTAAGATTTACCAGTGCGGTCTTCCGAAAGAAATGGCTATCGAGCTGTTTAAGCCTTTTGTTATGAAAGAGCTTGTTACAAACGGAACCTCACATAATATTAAAAATGCCAAAAAAATGGTTGAAAAGCTTCAGCCGGAAGTATGGGACGTGCTGGAAGAGGTTATTAAAGAGCACCCGGTTATGCTGAACCGTGCACCTACTCTGCACCGTCTGGGAATCCAGGCATTTGAGCCTATTCTGGTAGAAGGTAAAGCTATTAAGCTGCATCCGCTGGTTTGTACAGCGTTTAACGCAGACTTTGACGGTGACCAGATGGCGGTACATCTTCCTCTTTCTGTGGAAGCTCAGGCAGAGTGCCGTTTCCTGCTGCTGTCGCCTAATAACCTTTTGAAACCGTCAGACGGCGGTCCGGTAGCCGTTCCTTCACAGGATATGGTCCTTGGTATCTATTACCTTACCCAGGAAAGACCGGGGAACAAAGGCGAAGGAAAATTCTTCAAGAGTGTAAACGAGGCGATTCTTGCCTATGAAAACAAGGCGATCACCTTACAGTCCAGGATAAAAGTACGCCGCACAAAGACGATGCCTGACGGCACTGTGCTTACCGGCAATGTAGAATCCACACTTGGACGCTTCCTGTTCAATGAGATCCTGCCTCAGGATCTGGGCTTTGTGGACAGAAGCATTCCGGGAAATGAACTCCTTCCGGAAGTAGACTTCCTGGTTGGTAAAAAGCAGTTGAAACAGATCCTGGAAAAGGTCATCAATACCCATGGCGCTACAAAGACGGCAGAGGTTTTGGATGCAATTAAGTCTACAGGATATAAATATTCTACACAGGCAGCCATGACCGTATCCATTTCCGATATGACTGTGCCGCCTCAGAAGCCTGAGATGATCAAAAACGCCCAGGATACTGTGGATTTGATCACCAAGAACTATAAGCGTGGTCTTATCACAGAAGAAGAGCGTTATAAAGAAGTAGTAGAGACCTGGAAGAAGACGGACGACGAGCTTACGAAGGCCCTTCTGAATGGTCTGGATAAATACAATAATATTTATATGATGGCTGACTCCGGTGCCCGTGGTTCCGATAAGCAGATCAAGCAGCTTGCTGGTATGCGTGGTTTGATGGCGGATACGACAGGTCACACCATCGAGCTTCCTATCAAGTCCAATTTCCGAGAAGGTCTGGACGTACTGGAATACTTCATGTCCGCTCATGGAGCGCGTAAAGGTCTTTCCGATACGGCTCTTCGTACAGCAGACTCCGGATACCTGACAAGACGTCTGGTAGATGTATCCCAGGATCTTATCGTCCGCGAGACAGACTGCTGTGAAAACAGAGATGAGATCTCCGGTATGTATGTAGAGGCATTCATAGACGGAAAAGAAGAGATCGAAAGCCTTCAGGAGCGTATTACAGGAAGATTCTCCTGTGAGACCATTAAGAATAAAGATGGCGAAGTCCTGGTAAAAGCAAACCATATGATCACGCCTAAGAGAGCTGCCCGCATTATGAAAGAGGGCGTAAATGCCCAGGGCGGATCCATTGATAAAGTGAAGATCCGTACAATCCTTACCTGTAAATGCAAAGTAGGTATCTGTGCGAAGTGCTACGGCGCAAACATGGCTACAGGAGAGCCGGTACAGGTAGGAGAGTCCGTAGGTATCATCGCAGCACAGTCCATCGGTGAGCCTGGTACACAGCTTACCATGCGTACCTTCCATACCGGAGGTGTTGCCGGCGGCGATATCACACAGGGTCTTCCTCGTGTAGAGGAGCTTTTCGAGGCAAGAAAACCGAAAGGTCTTGCGATCATTACAGAAATTAAAGGTATTGCTGCCTTTAACGATACAAAGAAAAAACGTGAGATTATTGTCACAGATCCGGAAACCGGAGATTCCAAGACTTATCTCATCCCATACGGTTCCCGTGTAAAGGTAACTGACGGACAGATGTTGGAAGCTGGCGATGAACTGACAGAAGGTAGCGTGAATCCTCATGATATCTTAAGAATTAAGGGTGTTCGTGCCGTACAGGATTATATGATCCGTGAAGTACAGCGTGTATACCGTCTGCAGGGTGTAGATATCAACGATAAGCACATCGAGGTTATCGTGCGCCAGATGCTGAAAAAGATCCGTGTGGAAAATAACGGAGATACCGATTTCCTTCCGGGAACTCTTGTGGACGTGCTGGAATTCGAAGAGACGAACGAGAGACTGGAAGAAGAAGGCGGTGTTCCTGCAGAAGGCAAGCAGGTTATGCTTGGTATTACCAAGGCATCCCTGGCTACAAATTCCTTCCTGTCTGCAGCATCTTTCCAGGAGACCACCAAGGTTCTGACAGAAGCTGCCATTAAAGGCAAGGTAGACCCGCTGATCGGTCTTAAGGAAAATGTTATCATTGGTAAGCTGATCCCGGCTGGAACAGGTATGAAGCGTTACAGCGAGATTACCCTGGATACCGGAATGCCCCAGGAAGAGCTGAAAGAGGATGACGAGGAAGAAATCGAAGAGATAATCATTGATACAGATGATCATGAAGATGAGAACGACTCTGTGGAAGAACTGGACGAGGAAGAAATCCTTTTTGAGGAGACAGAGGACGAGGAAAACATTCCTACAGAAGAATAAATAGAAATAGTAAAATCCCCCTAGCCGCAATAGCGGACAGGGGGATTTTTGTTATGGATATCTAAAGGAATTATGTATTTTGTGTGAAGAAAAAAGAAAAATACGGAGAGACCTATCATTTGTGTTAGAATTTCAGTATAATAAGTGAGAGTGAATGAGGATAAAGAAAAATCGTAGATCCAGGCGAGGAAGGAGGAGGTTTATGGATAAGGAATTGCCGGTTTCTGTTTGGCCAGAATGGGAGATTATCGAGAAAATTGGCGAAGGTTCCTTTGGAAAAGTATATAAGGCCCAGCGGACAGAAAAAGGAAAAACTTTTTATTCCGCTATTAAGATCATTACCATACCATCCAGCCAGAGTGAATTAAACAGTATACGGTCAGAAACCTCAAATGATCAGTCTGCCAGGGAATATTTTCAGAATCTGATGGAAGAATGTATTCAGGAAGTCAGTACGATGGAGTATTTTCGCGGAAACTCTCACGTGGTATCTGTGGAAGATTATAAGGTCGTAGAATATTTGGATACGATCGGATGGGATATTTCCATCCGGATGGAGTATCTTACCAGTTTTTTAGACTATTGTGCGGAAAAACAGATTACAGAAGAAGAAGTGATCCAGCTTGGCATAGATATGTGCAAAGCTTTAGAATATTGTCAAAAATTAAACATCATACACCGGGATATTAAACCGGAAAACATTTTCGTGTCCAGATTCGGTGAATTTAAGCTGGGCGATTTCGGGATTGCCAGGGAATTAGAGCGAACCATGAGCGGAATGTCGAAAAAAGGCACTTATTCCTACATGGCTCCGGAAATGTATAAAGGCGAGCAGTACGACAGCAGAGTGGATATTTATTCTTTGGGCATCGTTTTGTACAAACTGCGCAACCGTAACCGGCTTCCCTTTTTAAGTTTGGAAAAACAGTTAATTACATACAGGGATAAAGAAAACGCGCTTACCAGGCGAATGTCCGGGGAAGCCCTTCCTAAGCCTGTGGAAGCGGGAGAGCGGCTTTCAAAAGTCATTTTAAAGGCATGCGCCTATGCCCCCGAAGATCGTTACCAGGATGCCATATCCTTCCGGGAAGCATTAGAAGCTATAAAATATGGAAAGGCGGAAGAGGAAAAGCCGGCAGTAAACGCACCGGCAGAGCCAGTCTTAAAGACAGCGGCAAACACAGCGGCGGAAACAAAAGTAAAAACAGCGGCGGCAAGGGCGGCAGCGGAGCCAGCGGTAAAACCGGCAGCAGACACAGCGGTAAAACAAGCAGCAGAGGCCGCTTCGGATAAAACGATCGTACAGAATATTCCCCGGAGGGTACAGGAGTCACCTTTGGAACTTTTGCGCAGAGCGGAAGAAGAGGACAGAAAGGCAGAAGAGCGGCGCAGGGAAGAGCTTCGGCGGACTTCTGCGGAGGCACTTAGGAATCGAAAGAAGAGAAGGCGGGAAAGACTTTCTCCTTTGCTGGCGGCGGTTATTGTCATGGCGGCGGCGGTGGTCATCGTGGCAGCTATTTTTATCCGGCTTCTTTTAGATGAACCGCAGACGGACAGCGGAGACAGCCATGATTTTGTTTCCATGACTTCCAATGGAGAGTCTGAGAATCTAAGTGAGTTCGAACAGGCTATGCAGAAGATCAGCGAACAGGCGACGGAGATTTCTGAAAATCTGGATACGAACACATTTATGGAAAACGGTTCTATGGAGGAAGGCAAGATTACCTATATCGATGCTGAGGGAAGAGTGATGAAGGTCCTTGTCTACCCCAGCGCTTCCGACGAAGGGCTCTATGAGGAGTATTATTATTGGGAAAACGAAGAAGGCGAACAGGAATTGTTTTTCGCTTACATCTGGTCCACTGAGGATGATGCACAGCTTTATTACTATGTAGACGGACAGTTGATCCGCTGGATCGATGACAAGAAAGTGGTTCATGATAATGAAACAGATAACAGTGAATATGTAGAGCGCGGAGAACGCTATTGGAACAAAGCCCAGGAGCTGATCGAGGGAATGAGCCCTCCGGTGGATTACGGGCAGACAGAGGATACAGCAGGTTAAAGACGCGCAGAACGTGCGCGCCTATCCGGGATTGATAGGGCGGTACAGCGTCAGATAACCTGCAAGCTTGAAGAAATGGTAGGATGTATTATGGCGTATCGAATCGAATATGCATACACAAGTCATGTGGGAAAAATTCGTGGAAATAATGAGGATAATTTCTGGTGCTGCGGTGATTATCTAAAGGCGGATAACAAGGGAACCGGGGAAGTGCGCAGCAGGAGTGCAGATCAGGATGAGCTTCCTCTTCTGGCCGTTTTTGACGGTATGGGCGGGGAGTGCTGCGGAGAGATTGCCGCTTATTTGGCTGCGGATGCCTGCGGAAAGCATTATCAGACAGAGGGAGCGTATGTTCCGGGCGAGATGGAAAGTTTCCTTGTGGAGAGCTGTAAAAGCATGAATAAATCGGTCTGTGACTACGCTATGGAAAACAGGATCCGAAGCATGGGAACGACAGTAGCTATGCTGGGGTTTGACCAGAAGGAAATTTTGTCCTGTAATCTGGGGGACAGTCGGATTTACCAGTCTTATCCGGGAAGCCTTATACAGATTTCCACAGATCATGTACTGAAAAGTGTAACCTTTGGAAAAGCGCCGCTTACCCAGTATGTGGGCATACCCGAGGAGAATATGACCCTGGAACCTGCGATCATGAAGATGGAAGCGATACCAGGTATCCGTTACCTTTTATGTTCCGACGGAGTGACCGATATGCTGTCCGAGCAGGAACTTCGGGATATCCTGGAAAAAGAGGCGCCGGTAAAGGAGACTGTGGAAGCGCTTTTAGAAAGAACTCTGGAAAACGGAGGGAAAGATAACGCAACCATCATTCTCTGCGAGATCCAGGAACCTACTATCAAAAGCAGGGTAAGGCAGTGGTTTGACAGACAGAAAAAGAAGAAATAGGGGTGAAGGGGCATGAACAACAGAATGAAGGATCTGGATTTTGAGCAGACAGTTGCTTTTGACTCTGTAAAAGACTTTGAGTTTACCAGGAAGGCGGCCCAGAGATTCCGCCAGGTAGTCAGCCTTGACGCCTTCGAGGACGAGGATGCGGACGTGATCTTCCATTATCTTTATAAAGAGATGGAACTGGTATCTTTTGGGGATCATTTAAAAAGATATATCTATGAAAGAGCCGGACTGGAGGAGCCTTTTGCAGAGGTGACGCAGGATATATACCGGGATATTGTGGTGGAATCTTTTAAGGAAACTTATACGCCGAAGTCCATGAATCCCACATCTACGAAGCTTACATCCCTGGTAAATAACTGGCTGACACAGGCTTCGGTAAAGCGGGAGACCGTATTCCTCCTGGGATTTGGGCTGCGTATGAGCGCGGAGGATGTGTCGGATTTTCTTACCAGGGTCTTAAGGGAGCAGGATTTTGATTTTCGAAATCCAGACGAGGTGATTTACTGGTATTGTTATTTCCATCAATATGGATATCATAAGGCGGAAGAATATAAAGAACAATATGCCAGACTTGCGCCGAACAAGGAGTATTCAAAGGCTCTGATGGTGTACAGCGGAGGTCTGTGTCTGGATTCCGATGAAAAGCTGTTTGAGTATCTGGCGTATGTAAAAGCGGGAACGGATGATCCCATGTCTGAGAAAAGCAGGGCATTCCAGGAGTTTATGAAGCTTTACCAGCATGCCAGGGAAATCATAGCGGCTATGTACCAGAAAGATGAGGAGGAAAAAGAGAGGGATAAGGTTTGGAAGGCTTCGGATATCACCCCTTCTGATGTGGAAAAGGTGATATGCAGCGGTATCCCGATCAATAAAATGGGGAATCTGAAAAAAATGTCTGCCTCCATTCTGGCAAAACATTTCAGTCAGAAACGGTTCAGCCGCCAGAGGATTACCAGTATCCTGAACCATAAGATTCCGGTAGAGCGTTTCGACTTGATCACCCTGGAATTTTTTATTGTTTCCCAGGAGATGGAGGATGAGGATCCTTATAACAGGTACCGCCATTTTCTGGATGAGATTCAGCCCATTCTTCAAGAATGTGGAATGAGCGAAATATATATTGTAAATCCATATGAATGTTTTCTTCTGATGTGTCTGCTGACAGACTGCCCTTTGGCGGTGTTTGCGGATATATGGGAGATGTCTTATGAAGAAGCGCCGGAGTCGTGAGCCGGCGCTTTTGTTGTGAAAGGAAATATATGCAGTCAAGTGGATATTCATATCCCTGGGTACGCGCCTGCTTTGCTGGTTCGTGAGAATTGAATAGTTACTATGCGGATTCGGCTAAATATATCTATTGCATTATCTGTATAATAGATATACAATGAAAGAAAAAGGGAGGTGAAAAAAGTGCGGAAAAAAACTTTTGAGCTGACGAAAGGCGAAGAAAGGATCATGGAGTTTTTCTGGGACAGCCAGTCTCCTCTGACAAGTATGGATATCAGCAGTATGACGGATGAGTTTAATGACAGTTACATTCACAGGCTTCTAACCTCACTGCTGAAAAAGGAAATGTTAGAGGTAAATGGCATCGAAAAATCAGGAAAGCAGTATGCCAGGAAATTCGTTCCCACAATGACCAGAGAAGAATATGGGGCTATGGTGATGAAAGGTCTGGGAATCAAGGATGAGAAGGCACTGGCGAAGGTGGCGGCTGCGTTATTTAAAAAGCCGGAAGGGACGGACGGAAAAGAAGAGACAGATACTAAGGAGCTTATAAAGGAACTGGAAAACATAGTGGAGCAATTAAAGAACAGTTGATAAAAGGAAAAAGTGATGACAGAATTTTCATTATTTATGACCATTGTATGGACTGGACTTACCATTATTTTCTATTACTTTGTTCTGAGAAAGAGAAGATTTATCCGGAAATTCGGCGGGGTATGCCTTCTGGTTTTGTATCTGGCGTGCGTACTGCGTCTGCTGGTGCCATTGGAACTGCCCTTTCTTCGCATCGTTGAGTTTAAGGGATGGATGGCGGAGGCATACGCGGTAATCTTTTTAGATGAAAGGGCATTTTTAGGATTTACCTTTACGATTGCGAAAAATCTTATAGGAATCTGGGTCTGCGGAACAGGTTTGTCCGCAGCAGCCTGGATATTTCGCTATACCAGAGCATTAAAAAAAGTAAATTTGTCTAAAGGCTGTGAAGTGGTTAAAGATGAAGCTGTGATGGGGAAAGTACGTCAGGCTTATAAAAGGAAGGTAAAGGTGAAAATTTTAAGATGCCCGGCTATAAGCGTGCCGATGGGAATAGGGCTGGTGAAAAAGAAAATCCTCCTTCCAATGAGCAGATATGGAGATAAAGAATCATACTATATACTTCTGCATGAATATACGCATTTCATTAACAGGGATATTTGGATAAAAATGTTTTTGCAGATATTCTGTTGTATTTACTGGTGGAATCCCTGCGTTTATCTTTTGCAGAAGGAAATGGATCAGGCGCTGGAGATTAAATGTGACCTTACGGTAACAAAGGCAATGAATAAGGAAGGGAAAATATCTTATCTTAATACGATTATCTCTGTACTGAAAAAAACAACGGAAGGGAAAGGGATATCTACAGATATACCTATGACTACATTGTTTGAGAGAGACAGGGAGGTCCCTGTAAAAGAACGGTTTGAGGTTGTGATGGATACTTGTGTGTATCCTAAATATTCCAGAGGACGGCAAATTGTGTTGACCATTTGCCTATGTTTAGGGATTTTTAGTTCTTATACGTTTCAATTTCAGCCGGTGTTTCAACCGCCTGAAAAGGAGCTTCCGAAAGAGATGGAAATGACAGGAGAAAATACATATTTGATTGATTGCGGGACGTATTTCATGATTGCAGATGAAATCAGTAAGACGGAACCTACGATAGTTACTGAAAAATGGATTGTGGAAGATATGATAGAGCAAGGGTTTAAAGTGATTAAAGAAGGAGAGTATTATGATCAAAAGGAAGAAAATTAGTATTATTTTAGGAATTATAATAATGAATTGTATATGTATACTTCCGGTGTCAGCTTCAGAAAAAGCATTGGCGTCTCCCGGTATAGAAATAAATAATATAATAGAACCACGAGTTGATGTTATTGTAACGAAATATAGAGTATATAAAGGAGTAAAGCAATATCGTAGATGGAACGAAACGAAAGGAGAATGGGTCGATCCATATTGGATTGATATTCGATAATGTTTTCAAAAGATTGTTATGTCGTGGTTTTTTAGAAAATGTAATAATAATGGTGAGATTTGTTCACCTGCTTTTTAAGTTTTATTAAATGCCAGAAATGTAAGTTAAGGATGGGATTTTTACTTTTAAATCATTTCTGGCATTTTAGATAAGGCAATTAAGTAGATAATAGCTGAATCATAAAATCTATTTCTAACTTTTCTAATGAATGAAAAATTTTTTTGATTATCAGTTTTTATGAGATGTGAATAATATTTTCTTAATAAAATAATAAGAACCTTTCTATATCAATATTTTTGAATATTGATATCCTCTTCGTATTCAAGTATTTATCTTTTTTCATCATTTTGCTTATATTTTAATACTAGCCTTGTTCATAAACTAAAACGAGATGTATTAAAAATATTCTTGTTTACATCATAATTTATTCAATATTTCTATAAGACAACAAGCTGATATAATTTTTTATTGTATTATAGAACAATAAAGACTAATCGTATTAATAGATATGTGTTGACATATAAAAAACACTAAAATATAATAAAGATAACAATTATACAAAAAGTATAATAGAAAAACAGAAAGGAGAGTGTTTCCGATGGATTACTAAATATCAATGAAACCATAGATAAATTAAAGATGGAGGTACAGAGAATGAAGAAAATGAAAAAAGTTTTTGTAGGCTGTTGAATGGGTACTATGCTGTTGACTTCTTCTGTCTCAGCTGCAACACACGAGTTTAATTTTCAATTCGAGGATGTTACTACGACAAAAGATTGGAAAGAGACATGGGCGAAATCTGATAATGAAAATCGTTGGTATATTACGTTGCTGGAAAGTGCAGGGATTTTAAAAAAGAGTACCTTATCTTCTTCTAACATTTTTGGATGTAGAATGAGAGATATGACGGTAGGACCAGCTGTAGATTCTTACCACACATTTTCCAATCACGTACAAAGTTATCCGATTGAATACATTAGAGATTCTAATGGAAATCCGATTGTAGGCAAAGGGCATGCTATGAGGCTAAGAGCGAAAAAGGATGATAGCAGTACATCATCCAAAGCTTTGAAGGTTTATGGAAAATGTGCTCCATAAATTTAAAGATATGAAATTTAGTTAGGAAGGAGAAGGCTATGAAGAAAAAAGTAGCAGCATTATTACTAGGCCTTTGTTGCATAAGTGTGATGAGTGTTCCTGTGTCTGCTGATACAATTACTTTTACCTTGACACTTCATCACGGTGGCGGAAGTGTAGGAGAACCTGATGATGCGCTTTCCAGGAAAGTATTAAAAAATACGGATGGAGATACAAAGTTTTGGATTACACAAACTTCTTTTAACAATCATGGTAATCAAAATGGAATGATTAAGGCATACTCTCAGATTACTGGACAGGACTATAAATCAGAAGGTTATATTCCTTTGAGAGCAGGAAGGAACGAAATAACAACACGAGCATCTTATGGCTGGAGTTACATACCAGGTGGAATATATTACAATATAATAAGTGAATTTGGTGGTGGAAGTATTAATAATGCAACGGGAAGGTATACGCCTTAAGTGATATGTTGTATAAGCGGTATGAGGCACTGATATCAGCGCCTCATACCGCCAGGAGAAACAGTATGAAAAAGAAAATTTTATTTGGCAGCCTGCTGTTTTTATGTCTATGTGCAGGATGTTCAGGAGAAAAGGTTGAGAAACAGAGCGGAGAACAAAAAAAGGCCCCAAATGATAGGCAGGCACAGCTATGGGAATACGAGTTTCCGAAAGAGTATGTAAAACAGACGGGTAATACCAGCTTTGAAACGGAAATTGTCGTAGATAACCAAAGTGGGAAAAATATCTTTTTCCAGGGCTCGGCCACTTTGCAAAAGATAAATCCAGAAATCCTTAAGGAGGAGATTTTTAAGGAAACATCACAAGCAGCAGAGGAACATACCATAAATTCTACAAATTACATAGGAGAAGAGGAAGAGTTGAAAATATGGCAGACCCCTTCTGGGGAAACGCTTTATTATTCCAGTGTAAATACCAGTTATACATCACCGCTGTTTATGCATATTAATCAGGCATTTACCTTGCCGGAGACAGCTGCGGAGGATGCGGGATATTCTACAACAGAAGAATTCGAGGGATTTACCAGAGATCATGCATATCAAAAGCTGGCTGAGATCTTAGAAAAAAGCGGTATTCATCTGCCTAAGGAATATATTTGTTACACCCTGCCCGCTGCGCTTATGGCAGAACGGGAATATGTGGAAGATATGGAGGGAAATGAAGACGTATCCGGCAAAAAGAAAGATTGGGACTCTGGCGATGATACTTATTATTTTGTGTTCCAAAGCAGATACTGTGGTCTGCCTTCTTATCACCCGTTTGCCTACCAAATCACGAAAGACAGTCTTGAAAATTCTCCTGTCCAGGCAGCAGTGGCAAGAGACGGACTGGCATATCTTTC
>DWYZ01000068.1 GCA_019118425.1 Candidatus Blautia faecavium
ACAAGGAAAAAATCACTGTTATAAGAATTATTCTCAAAATCCTCCCCTGACCACTGTTCAAAATACCAGGTTTCCACTTCCTCCAACCCATACCGGTTGATCAGATGAGTTACAAAAGCCCGGATAAACCGCTCATAGCTTTCATATCCGCCAAAGGGGATTTCCCTTTTTTCCATTACGATGGTATTCCTAAGGCTTCGGTGAAGAGCCTTGGGTTTATACCCCATTTCCAGGTAGGGCTTGATCTGATGCTCCGTAAGAAAATCAAAGATCTTATCCAGCCTGCCGAAATAATATTCTCCCTCCTGGCTGGTCTCATTCAACATCATCTCTTCCCCGAAAACATCCCACAAACGCACGTAAGAAAAGCCCAGCTCCCGGCGAAGGGTCAAAACCTGCTCCTGCATGTCAGACCGGAGAAGATCTCCTGCGCAGCCCAGATTGATCATCTTTTTCCAATATGGCTCATATATCTCTCTTTCGGCTGTATCTACAAGGGCATAGGTATCCTCCCGGCGCACTTCCATAGGTTCCTGGACCAATTGATTGTCCAGATATTCCGTGATCTTTCGTTCCACCAGGCGTTTTTGTTCATCATGATCTGCATTTTGATTTTTTTCTGAAGAGACGCGCATCTGCTGACGGTATTCAGAAGGCGTCATATTGTAAACCTTTTTGAACACTTCTGTAAAAGCAGCTGTATTGGCAAAGCCATTGTCCATGGCTATGGCAGTAAGAGGCTGGCTGGAATATAAGAGGTCATCCACCGCATGAAACAGACGGATATTGTTCAGATAATCTAAAAAGTTCATTCCCAGCTGTTTTTTAATATATTTAGAGAGGTAAGGTACGGAAAGAAAAAGATGCTCGCTTAACTCATTAAGACTGATCTTTCTGCGGTAATTGCTGTGGATGTAATTGATGATCTCTGAAATTCGCTCTTCATCGTGGGTTCGTTCTCCCTCCAAGCGCTTGTCCCCGCTCTGGACAAAGAAATTCTCCGTAAGGATTTCCAAAAGCTGATAATACAGGCTCTGGCGTATGATCTCCGTCTGTCCTCCCTTTTCGAAATACAGACTGAAGATTTTTTTCATGATCTTTCGCATGGCGTCATAGGCAGAATTTTTATTGACCACCGAATTGCACCAGAACAAAAGCTGATTCGCGGACAGCATATCTCCCAGAAGCCGGTAATCGATCTCAAAACATCCTAAAAGCACCTCGTTTCTGGACTGATAGGAATGTTTTTTATTGGCATTGATCACCAGGATATCCTCCGGATGGGCCTGGTATGTATTATTCTGGACAGTGATCTCCGGATCCCCTTCCAATACATACAGGATCTCAATGGACTGGTGAAAATGCAGGGATTCCATCCGGTCTATCTGAAACTCCATATTCATGATCTGATTTCCATTTAAAATATTTTTCCGCATGAAGAGCACTTTCCTCCCTCATAAAACTATATGATTTCATATGCTATCATTTTTTTATAAAAAATGTCAAGTTTCAGCAAAAAGAAAAATCTCGCATTTTCACGAAAAGAGCTATATTGAATTATCTTTTCTCCCATGATAGAATGAAATTACAGACGAATAAAAACATATTTGGGTCTGATAGGGAGAAAGGCAGGTGAAGGTCTGTGGTCAGGCAGATAGAAAGCGAGATTGCCCAGACACTGAATGTATCAGGAGAAACCGCAGAGTATGATGCGTCAGCAAAGAAATTGGTAGCACAGAAGGCTATTCTTGCCTATATCTTGAAAAGTACGATGGATGAATTTACCGAGTTCTCTGTGAAGCAGATCGCAGAAGAATGGATTGAGGGTTCTCCGCAGGTCGCGGAAGCGGCAGTCCATCAGGATACACTGGCTTCGCAGCCTGCCATAAATAATAAAATGAGCGGGGATGACCGGGTCACAAATATGGCGACAGAAGATATATCTGTCCTAGAAGGAACAGTACGCTATGACATCCGGTTTGTTGTTCGTGTACCGCAGAATCTTGAGCATATTGAAATTATTGTGAACTTAGAACTTCAGAATAATGACACTCCTGGATATCCGATCCCAAAGAGGGGGATTTATTATGGAGCAAGACTGATTTCTGCCCAAAAGGGAAGCGTTTTCAAAAAACAGCAATACGGGAAGATTCAGAAGGTGGTATCTATTTGGATTTGCGAAAGCACAGCAGTCAGCCGTTCAGATACAATCAATGAGTATTACTTTTATGAGAAATGCAGACGCGGGGATTATCAGGAAGAACGAAAAAATTATGATCTGATGAGAGTAATTGTCATGCGGCTGGGTTCCCAGGGAGAGAACAGCAGCGATGATGCGATACGGCTTCTCAGCACAATTTTTTCTACGGATCGAACACCGGAGGAAAAGAAGAATGTACTGTCCGATGAATTTCATATTGCCATAACAACTGTGATAGATCAGGAGGTGAAGCGTATGTGCAATTTAAGTACAGGTATTTTGGAACGTGGCTTGGAACGCGGCTTGGAACGCGGCTTGGAACGCGGCTTGAAACGTGGTTTTGAGCAAGGCCGTGAGCAGGGTATGATGGAAACATTATTTGGATTAGTAAAAGATGGTATTCTCTCGCTTGCTGACGCAGCCAAACGTGCGGGAATGGATCTTTCTACGTTCGAGAAGGAATATAAAAGCTATTGCAGCAAATGAACTTCTGTATTCATGAAGTTTGAATTTCTAATCTAGAGTACCAGAACATATGCTATCTATGCTATTTATAAAACAGAGGCTGCCGCAGAGGAGAGGGATTCCTCATACGGCAGCCTCTGTTAAATCTTTACTTTATTCAAAATCCTCAGCGGTCACACTTGTCACTGTACCGGTCTCCAGATATTCATCTACCGTTTCATCATAAACAAATAAGGTTCCGGCTTTCTGAACATAGCCTTTTTCCAGACTTCCGTCCATAACTCCAGTGCAGACCTCCAGCAATTCATCGGCAGTATCCTGTACGCTTCCTGTAAGAACCATACCTCTAAACGGAGATTCTCCATCTACAGAAGACTTAATAATCTCACCGGATGCAGAATCTCCGTTAATAGCAAAGATCGCCATATCATCGTACTCTGTCACAGGTGAGCTAAGGCCGGTAAAGTAGCTGTTGATTCCAAGAGCCAGTCCATTGTGCGCGGTAAGGAATACCTTAATATCCGGGTTTGAGGTATACAGGTTTTCTGTTGCGGAAAGACCTGTCTGCATATCCTCATCCTGACATTCTACTTCTGTTTCAAATTTAGCTTTTTGAGAAAATTCCTCAATCTTTATTAATTCATCAGCCTGAACCACACCTGTATCTGCTGTACGGCAGCTAAGTACCGCCACTGGTACGGAATGGTCCTCCGCGTCAGCATAGGTTTCGTCAATCCATTTTGCAGCAAGCTTTGCGCAGTTATCCGCCAGATCCGCATCTTCGGATACCATCAGCGCATCATACTCACTTGTTTCAGCCACAAATGATACAACCTTGATGCCTGCATCCATGGCCTTCTCTACAGTAGCATCCATGGATTCCGGAGCCACTGACCAAAGCACAAGAACATCCACACCCATAGCAATAAAGTTTTCCGCAGCTTCCATCTGCGCACTGGGATCATATTGCCCGTCGGCATACTGTGCTTCCCATCCGGCTCCTTCCATAGTTTCTACAAAGGTATCCGCGAGAGACTGAAAGAAGTCTCCTCCAAGGCCAAAGGTTACAAAGCCAACACTGTATCCTTCATCTTCTGCTAATACAGTAGATGCAGGCATGGCAGCCAGCATACCCACAGTTAAAACCGCTGCAGTTAATTTTTTCATTTTTTTCATTTTACATTCCTCCTTAAATTTTCTGCTATATCTATAAATGCCCCACGCATCCATAGTCTCTTAATAGGTTTTTATACTGTCTGTGCATTCTTATTTGTCAGCCACAGAGAAACAAGCATGATCACACCTTTTGCGATATACTGAGGATAGGTTCCAAGGTTGATCAGCTGCATGCCGTTTGCCAGCACGCCAAGAACAAACACTGCCACGATCACCTTCCATAAAGTGCCTTCGCCGCCTTTTAACGCAACGCCTGAAAGTACGCAGGCTGTAATCCCTGTAAACTCAATGCCTACGCCAGTGCTGGAATCCGCCGACCCTGCCCGGGAGGATAGAAGGATTGATCCGATTCCTACTAAAACACCGGCTGCCGTAAAAGAAAGGACCTTAATCTTAGCCACATTAAGGCCCGCAAGACGTCCTGCTTCCGGGTTATCTCCTGCCGCGTATACCTTTCTCCCTATCGTAGTCTTTGACATCACAAAACCAACGATCAGTACGATCACAAGCATGATCAGCACATTGATGGGAAGCCATCCGAAAATCTTTCCCTGGCCAATATACATATATGCAGTCGGAAGGTTATGGTAGGTTTTTGACTCGCTTATCAGGTAAGAGATACCTTGAAAAATCGCCATAGTAGCTAATGTGACAATCATAGTATTGCTTTTCAGCTTCAAAGCCATAAATCCATTGAAGGTTCCCAGAAGACTGCACAGCACGATCCCGCAGATAATCGCCGCGATCATAGGAAGCTCATATTCAGAAATCATTTTTGTAACGAGCACCGCTGCAACAGACATTTGATACCCTATAGACAGATCGCAGCCACCGCTGATCATAATGATCATTACCGCTGTCGCCACAACAGCCACATGTACATTCTGTACCAGGATATTAGTAAGGTTTAATGGGGTCAGAAACCGATCCGACATGATGGTGAAAAAAATAAGCAGCGCTGCCAGCATAATAGGCAGTGACAACTCTGTGATAATTTTACCTACTTTTTTGCTATTTGATTTTTCCATTTTCTTCCTCCTTAAAGTCCTGAAGCATAGGTCAGGATTTTTTCCTGTGAAAATTCTTCTTTTGACACCTCTCCGGCCTGACGTCCTTCATGGAGAACAATGATTCTCTCTGACATACCTAAAAGCTCTTCCATGTCAGAGGATACCATGAGAATGGATTTTCCCTGCTCTGCCAGTTCATTCATCAGCAGATAAATTTCATAACGTGCGCCGATATCAATCCCTCTGGTAGGCTCGTCAAAAATAAGAATATCCGGATTCGCCGCAAGCGCCTTTGCAATAACCACTTTCTGCTGGTTGCCTCCGGAAAGTCCACTGGTTAACTGATGGAGGAACGGCGTTTTGATCTTCAGACGTTCCTTGTAGTCTTTCGCCAGCTTCATCTCTGCTTTTTTGTTTAAAATGCCGTTTTTTGATACCTTCTCTGTACTGGAAATAGAGATATTCCAGTAGATCGGCTTATCAATAAAGCAGCCTTGGTATTTTCTGTCCTCAGGGATCAGCCCCACCCCAGCCTTCATTCCATCATTGGGAGAATGCAGTGTTGGTTCTTTTCCATTGATCTTAATCGTTCCGCTTGTTTTTTTTGCCGCGCCATAGATTAAATGCATCAATTCTGTACGGCCGGCCCCTACCAGCCCTGCAAACCCAAGGATTTCTCCCTTATGCAGTTTAAAGCTGATATCCCTGACCCCATTGCCGCTTAATCCTTCTACCTCAAGGACCACTTCTTTATTACATGGAACCTTTTGTGGATATGGATTGGTCAGATCACGGCCTACCATATATTTAATAAGCTCTTCTTTATTTGTTTCATTTATGTTCAATGTAGTGACATACTGTCCATCGCGAAGTACAGAAACCCTGTCGCAGATTTCAAACAATTCCTCAAGCCGATGTGAAATATAAATAATCGTTACGCCGTCCGCTTTTAATTTATGTACCAGCTTAAACAGCTTTTCCTGTTCCTGTACTGTAATCGCAGCAGTTGGCTCGTCCATAATGACCAGCTTTGCTTTTTTTACTGTCGCCTTAGCAAGCTCTACAATCTGACGCTCAGCTATGGAAAGCTCCCGTATCTTAGCAGCAGGATCCAGATGACAATCAAACAGCGTTAAAATTTCTGCTGCCCTTTTTTGTCTTGTCTTATCATCCAGCAGCACCCCGTTTTCTTCTTTAACACCCATGAAAATATTATCAGCAATGCTCATAGCCTCAAACTGGATCAGTTCCTGATAAACCACTGCGATTCCAATATCAATCGCGTTTGCAGGTTCCATATATGGATATTCCCTGCCCTCGAACACTATAGTCCCTGAGGTAGGGCGGATAGCCCCGGATATACTTTTTATAAAGGTTGATTTTCCAGCTCCGTTTTCACCTACCAACGCATGTACCTCTCCTTTTTCGAAGGAAATAGATACATTATCAAGCGCAGTTACTCCCGGATACACCTTTGTAATATTTTTCAAAGATAAAACTTCCGTAAGAACACCCCCTCTTATTTTCTATCCGACATCATTTCTTTATATTTCCATAACTTGATGTATCTGCTGCAAAAGGAGGTCTGGCAAATGCCGCATAAGGCGCTTTCAGTTCCTTCAGGTTTTTAATGGTTCCAGCCGGCTGTGCCTGTGTCTTGATCTCTGTAGAATGCTCCAGCTTTCCGCCCCAGCGGAGACGGGAACGGTCCAGTTCTTTCTCCGTATAGTCCACCTGAAGTCTTCCTTCCTCATCGATGCGAAAAGTCCCATGGCTTCCGCAAACGACACAGTCTACGCTCTTCTTATCATGGGAAACCTGCAAAAGCCTGGTGTGGCAGATCGGACAGCAGCCTTCCTCGTCTCCCCTCCATTTTATCCGCTCTTCTTCCGTCTCTGCGTTTAAAGAATCTACAATATGCTGGCCAACCTTTTTCATTCGTTCCATCATTTCCGGATACCCTACTACAGATTCATGGGCCATTGCCCCCCAGTATTCTACAGTATCGATCACATCAATAGCCAGCGGGAAAGTGAATTCATACATCATAGGAAGGGTCAGGGCAATCCAGTTTTCTGTCATAGCGCCTCCTACGGAAATTAAAGCTCCTGTTCTTTTTTTAAAGCTTCTTGCATCCGGAAGCTGCGACTCGTCCTTTCCCTTTGCTTTTCCTTCTTCATATGCAGCCTGACGGAAGGTAATGTCATGACTTGGTCCGATCCGGTCACAGATTGTCTTAAATCTTCCGGTTGCAGACGTTTCATAAGTAGGACATGCCAGAATCACGGCATCTGCCTGCATCACGCATTCGTCCAGAATGTCAAAGTCATCATGTCTTACGCAATACCCTCTTCCCTTTCCATTCATCATGCCGACTACACAGGCGATACATCCGGTACAATTACTGATATTCAGGTCATCGGCCCTTAAGAACGCTACCTCGCAGCCTTCCTCTTCACATTTCATCAGAGCCTGTTTTACCATGATGTCACAATTACTCATTTTTCTTCCAAAGGAAATACCCAGTACTTTCTTTTCGGCCATCTTACACGATCTCTCCTTTCCTTGCTTTGATATATCCAAGTTTAATCAATAACAACTGTATTATCTATTTTCAAGCTGTCATAAATCCTGCTGTTTTTGGTCTTTTTTGTCTTTATACGAAAAAATCTGCTTTTAAGGATTTATTTCTGATGCTGTTTTTTAACCTTTGAACCATTTCCATAAAAAAACAGTTTTCAGATCTGACATCTGAAAACTGTTTTTTTATGAGAAGATTTTTATAAAGGGATCCTCTTCTATATACGGATGCCATCCCATTTTTCCTTTAGGATCTGGACTGCCGGTTTTCATAAAGTCCGTCCAGCAGCTCACCATCTCCTCACTTAATGCGGCGTCCTCTTCTTTCATGGGGCGCCAGCACCGTCCGTAAGTTCCCATTGTATACCACAGCTCGCCGGAATGAAAGGCCGTTATTCCCCACGCATCCCCTGGAAGTTCATGAGTAAAATAATACAGATAGGCAGGCCTTCCATAAATCTCACGGCATTTTCCGCTCCACTGCCTGCACTGGTCCATGAGTACACCCGGGCGCTTTTCTTCTACTTCCTCCGGGGTGGATTCCAGATCGTTATTTACCACGCCGCATATATAAGGAATAGGATGCATCCTCCCCTCCCTCCAGATTTCATTCAGCGTGTTTTTCAAGAGATAACCGTCTCCATTAGGCACAGGCAGAAGCCCCTTTCCCAGAGTGCGGAGTCTGGCACTCCATCTGTCAGCAGCCTCCATCACCTTCTCAGCGGGCAGGGCGCGGAGCTCTTCAAGAGAACGGACGCCCAGATCCTCTGTAAACATTTTCCCATATTCTTCCGCCTCTTTCAGCGTCACTGCAGCCATGACCTCTTTTTCGCAGGAAAGGCCGCTTTGCAGGATGGCTTTCGCAAACATTCCTTTTGTCAGAGGACTGCTTGCAAGGATCTGCGTGCTCATGCTCCCTGCGGATTGTCCGAATACCGTAATATTATCCGGGTCTCCCCCAAAGGCTCCTATGTTTTCCTTTACCCATTTAAGGGCCGCGATCTGATCCAGGATTCCATAATTTCCCGAGGTTTTATGGGGATCCTCCTCTGTAAGCCAGGGATGTGCCAGAAAACCGAATACATTCAGCCTGTACTCTACAGTAACCAGGATCACTCCTTTTTTACAGTAAGCCTCCCCGTCAAATTCCACCTCGCTGCTGTACCCTCCGGCAAATCCTCCTCCATGGATCCAGAAAGCTACCGGAAGCTTTCTCTCTTCCAGGCATCCTTCTCCCGGATCCGGCATCCAGATATTCAAATACAGACAGTCTTCGCTCATAGGCGGGATGTAAGCCGGATCGCTGTAAAACTCTTTATAGTATCCTGCGCCCCAAGGCTCCTTTCCCGTAGGAAGATGCTGCATCCCGATATTACCGAAACAATCCGCCTTTTTTACTCCTTCCCACGCCTTTAGTTCCTCCGGCGCTCTCCACCGCAGCTCCCCTACAGGCGGTTTCGCATAAGGCACCCCCTTAAAAACTGTATATCCCCCAAGCTCCATTCCTTCCAGAATCCCTTTTGTTGTCTTTATCTGTATTCCCATAGATACACCCTCCTTTTCTTTTACTCCGCAGTTTTTTACTCTGAAGAAAGGGCCTGCTGCAGTGCTTTTATGTAGGCCATGGCTTCACGGCTGCTTTCCAGATCCGGATGCCAGACCGCATAATAATCGGTAAAAAGCGGCAGCGGAATGGTACGGAATTCTCCGGAACGGATATCCGTATTCCAGCCAGTACTGATGGTAAAACACTCATTGGACCTCAAAAACAAAGATACCGAATCCACACTGTCCAGATAAATGATCTCTCTGGGCAATTTTCCAAAAAGCTTCTCAAGTGTACGTTCAAAGGATTCTGTCAATGTCTTCGGCAGCATTTTCGGAAGAAACAAAGCGGTTCCCGCCACCTCGTTAAGATTGATCCCTCCTGGATCAGAAAAGGCTTTATGTTTTTTCGTCATAACCATATAATAAGGAACCGGTTTTGCAGTCAGCTTTAAGGTACGGTAAAGCTTCTGGGGAGGCATCATCTCTCTGGAACAAATCACCACCTCATTCCGGTCCAGGGCGGAAATAAAATCCTCATGCTCAATAAAATGAGTAAAATGCCGGAAAGACGGATGCGCTTCCATAAAAGCCGTCGTGGCAGAGACCGCCTGATCCGGAAAGGTAGTTCCCCGCATCAGATTGATCACAACCAAAGCGTTTTCTGTCTTTACATGCACCTGTTCCATAGTGCGCTGGTAAATTTCTTCGCAGTGTTTTAAGCCTTGATACAGGATCTCTCCTTCCTCTGTAAGCCGCACTGCCCGCCGTATGCTCCGGTCAAAGAGCCTGCACCCGGCTTCTTTCTCCATCGCGTTAATATGCCGTGTCACAGCAGGCTGAGAGATATACAGCATTTCCGCCGCCTTGGAGTAATTCAAGTTTTCCGCCACCTTCATAAAACACATAAGATCTTGGATGGTCATGCTTTCCGCCTCCTTTCCTGCCTGCTTCTGCTTTTTCTTCCCACATTTTCTTCTTATTCCTATTTTATAACACCGTACCTGTGCGGCAAGATTATTTTTATCTTATTGCCTTTCTGGTTTTTTCTGAAATTTTCTTATTGGCTTTATTTTTTCTTCATATAACAAAAAGAACAGTCCTTTTTTTATCTTTCCAAGATAAAGGATCTGTTCTTTTTGCTTCTATACCTTACTTTTTATTCATCCAGTTCGAAAAACAGCGTAGTATAACGTCCCATATCATAAAAAACCGGGCGTACCTTAACCGGCAATTTATCGCTGATCTCTCTTGCCTTCTTTTTATTAATGCCAAGAATGACCGCATTGATAGCCGGCCCTTCCTCCAGTTCTACTTCTCCGCACACATACTTCAGGCCTCTGTCCTCCAGCTCCAGGCGTGCGTTTAAAGCTCCTGTAAATACGAAGGTCTTTAACATGCCCTTTCCGGAAAGTGTCGTCCACTCTGTGGCATGATACCCGCAGCTATTGCAGGCAATATGCGGCGGAAACTCGATTGCTCCGCATTCCTTACATTTTCTGGCATAGATCACGCCGTCTTTTAAACCGTTCCAAAATTTTTCAACAATATGTTCCATCTCCATGACGTATCCTCCTACCATTAAAAGTTCGATTCCAGAATAATGGCGCGAACGTTCTGCGCGCCGCCGAAGCCTCTTAGGAAGGTATGCTTCGGAAGCTTCTTTACCTGACGTTCTCCGGCCTCACCCCGCATCTGGATCACTGCTTCATAAATATCCGCCATGCCGGATGCGCCGAAAGCGTGTCCATAAGAGGTACGTCCGCCGTTTGTATTCATAGGCTTGCTGCCGTCATAAGCAATAGAACCGTCCATTACATACTTCCAGCCCTCTCCCTTAGGAAGGTAACCCACTTCCTCTGCTGCCAGGAAGGCAGAAGATCCGATAAAATCATTTACATATAAAAGATCAATGTCATCCGGTGTCAGTCCGGTCAGTTCATAAACCTGACGGGCCGCTTCTGCTGTTGCTTTTTTCTCAAGATGAGGAACGATCGCATCCAGCACCGAGGCTCCAATGCCCAGGATTTCGATCGGCTTTGGATTAAACTGTTTTGCCATTTCTGTGGGAACTACGATACAGCAGGCCGCGCCGTCCGCCACACAGGAATCACTGGATACGCGGAGATACTGTGTCATTTTCGGGTTATATGGAGACTTCATATACTCCCATACATCGTCAAATCCTGCCTCTTTTGCCAGCTCATCATAGGTAGTGCGCTTCAAGGCACGGGGAGTGAGAGCTGCTGCCCGGCGGAAATGGTATGCCTGATGGTTCAGCACATCGTCAATAAAGTCCGCGGACAGATTATTTTCCTTTGCATAATAATTGATCCAGTCATCATGGTTCATTCCCGGGCCGCCGCCTAAGTAGCGTCCATAGGCTCTGTCAAAAATAGAATCCAGATCCGGGAAAAGAACTTCTGTGGTAAGAGGAACCCTCATATGATCCGGCGTATTTCCGTCCGGCATTCCGGTGCCCATCTCGCTGCAGCCTGTAAGAACAATATCATACGCTCCGCTGGCAACTGCGAACATCGCTTCTTCCAGAGCTATATAGCCTGTACAGCATCCTTCTGAATGGGAAAGAGAACCCTTTCCTCTCATCCCGAACCAGTCTGCCACCTGAAGATTCGGTGTGATACATCCGTTTAATACATGAGGATTTGCTGAGCCATGGAAAAAGAACTGTACATCTCTGGGCTCCACACCTGCATCTGCCATAGCGTCCAAGGCCGCATAGCCGAACAGCTCACCGTTTGTAAGACCTTTATAGCGGGGATCTTCCACAACATTCATAAAGGGAGTGGCGCCCACGCCTACAATAGAAACACTTCTTAAATTTTTGCCTAATTTTACATTATGTACCATAATTTCCTCCTTCTGACGCACTTTACTCACGGAGTACGTTGGATGCCCGTCCTTTCTGCCGTTATCCGCGGCTTCCGCAGCGTCTGAATTCCATAAGAATGCTGTTATTACATTTCATCCATAATATAATCTACAAGATCGCCGATGGTTGTAAAGTTTCCGAATCTGGCAACCGGGATGGTCACATCAAATTCATTTTCAATGGACGCGCTCATGGTGATTCTTTGAAGGGAGCTCACCCCAAGCTCCTGGGAAATATTCGTTTCCTCCTTGATCTCGCCGGCATCTTTCTTAAATGCCATTGCCGCGAACTCGATCACCTTTTCCATTACCTCTTCTCTTGTCATTTTTTAATACCTCCTGTATTTTATTATTTTTCATTTTTAAATTTTATAAACGTAATCACCATAACGATGACAATTGCTATAGCCGAAACCAGATACTTGATCTGTATGGTGGAGTCAAACGCTTCTGACAGCGCATTGACCACGTAAGGAGAAACAGACGCCCCTACATTATTGGCTGCGGACAGGATCGCGATGGCCATGGACCTTTGAGATATGGATACATGCTCCGATACCAGTGTAGTTCCCGCCGGCGTATAGGTGGAAAAGGCAAAGCCCACACAGGCGCCGCCTATAAGGATCACCGGAAGGGAGGTTCCCACATAAGCAAGGATCATTCCCACCGCCGCGATGCCGAAAGCCACCGGTACGGTATATTTTTTTAACCGTGCCATTACCTGGCTTAAGAGCACACCGGCAACCATGCCTGCAAATGTATTTACTGAGGTAAGGAGTCCTGCCTGGGAAGCCCCTCCCAATCCTCTTTCCGCCACGTATAAAGAGGAATTTGTATTAAAGGTATTCTGGAAGGTATAAAACAGGAAGCCCATAAGAGACAGAAACCACACATATCCCGGGATACCGGCTCCTTTTTCTCCTTCCTCTTCTTTTTCCAGTTTTCCTTTCGGCAGCAGGATCGCCACCAAAATCAGACAGGGAATTAAAAGGACATAGCTCAGATAGGCATTCCGCCAGTTATCTGCCGCCAGCCAACCTCCCAGCATAGTAAATACGGTTCCCCCTGCGGCGATAAACGCAGCCTGCAGTCCCATCATCTGGTTTCTCTCTTTTCCCTCATAATAATCACAGACAATACCTGCCGTACAGGTCATCATGCCTCCGCAGCCGATACCCATGATGCCGGAGCACACCAGCAGGATGGCTATGTGGCTGTTCCAGAAAATAGGAACAAACCCGCCCACTACATAGCATGCCACAGATGTCACGATCACTGTTTTTTTATAAACAAATCTGACCAGCCTGCCTGCGATCAGAGATGTGATCAAACCGATCAGACAGGGGATGGTGATCAGCATCTGCACTGTAGATACATTTACATCCGAAAATTCTGCGGAAATATCCGCAAGCACCGGTGATACGCCCAGATAAGACATCATGACAAAGCACGATAATAAAATACCTACTTTTCTCTTCATCTTTGATCCGTACCTTTCTTTTTCTTCTTGATATCTTTATTATAAGCGGCTTGTTATACTAAATCTAATATCGTTTCCGCTTTCTGTTATAAGGATATTGTTATATCTGATCCTTGGTCATGCAAATACAGAATCAGACTTCTGATATCACAATACCTTGTATTTCCTGAGCAGCTATATGCAGTTCCAGCTCCAGCACATGCTCTTTTACCTCTGTATAGCCAATCGTCAGCTCCGGCTGGCAGCCGGCGCCGATCCTCTGTATATCCTCTTCTGATAAATCCTCGAAATAACCCAGGCGTTTCCATTCATCCTGGATATTCCCTGTACCAGGTCCCACCGAATAGGTTTTCACCACATAACGTCCATTGTTTGCATTGTTTATTTTTATGGTCATGCGAAGGCTCTCCTGATCTGTAAACAGCCTTTGCTGGTTTCCAAGCTCAATCTCACTTTCCTCCTTAGAGTAATATCGGAAATTAAAATGCTTATAATTATGGCAGCAGATAAAATAAAGCTGCCTGCCGTTATGAGATACCAGAGCATTACTGTTTTTTCCCAGAAAGTAGGGTTCGGTCCTGTTCAATGTTTCGTAGCTGAAGTAAGCCGGCTTACGTATGCCATGCCTGGTCAGAAGCCCGCACCCCCCGAACAGCAAAGTACTGGAATCTATATTTTCAGAATAGATATCCGTTGCAAGCCAGTAGCCCATGGCATCTGCGGAATCATAGTTTTCCATTATCGTCTTCATGATATATGCACTTTTAAAACATCCATCATTCAGCCGGTTCCGGTTAGAAAGGGTAAAGCTCCACTCTGTCACCATAAATTCAGGCACTGAAAAGCCGACCTCCTCCATCGTAGCCCTGACAAAAGCGATCTGCCGGCTGAGATAATGCTCATCCGGCGAGTAAGGATTCCTCCCCGCATCCAGAAGTTCTTCATCTAAAAGGTAAGGGTAGCTGTAAATAGAGAGGAAATCCGGAAGTACACCGTTTTTTTTCCATGCCTTAAGGATATCCGAAAACTGCTTTCCCATCATATTTACGGTAAAGCCGGCCCCTCCAACCTTAACATCCGGGGCATAGGTCTTAAACAGCCGGGAAATTCCCGCAAATACGCGCAGATACTGACCGGTGCTCACCTCATGCTGCATAACCGAATTCTTCTCCAGTTCAAAATACCAGCTTCCTACCTCTTTCGGTCCATATCGCCTTACCAGATGCCGGATAAATTCCTCCAAAAAAACCATGTTGTTTTCCAGGAGATGGATCCGGCTGTGGTATTTGTTCTGGAGCATTTCCCGCTGAACTTTTTTCAAAAACCAGTCTCCTTTATTATTCAGCTCGATATGCGGCTTTACATGGATAGCGACCAGAAAATCTAAAATCTGATCTATCAGCGCGAAATTATAGCTGATGCGCGGTCCCTCCAGGTTGATCATCATTTCTTCTGACAGCAGATTCCAGAACCTCACATATTCCAAAGACAGATTTTCTTTCAGATATGTCACCTGCCTGCGCACATCGTAACGGAGAAGGTTCGGCGCTGACCCTATATTTATAAGCCGGCACCAGTTTTTCTTTAAAGGCCTTCTGTTGTTTTTATCCACTTCCAGAGAGGAGTAAGCCGGATTGTCCGTTTCCGGAGCCTCCACCAGATTGTCTGAAAGATATTGCTCTACCTTTTCAAGGATCTCCCTGCTGTTTATCACTTCTTCTCTTTTTGGGATCCTGTCCTGAGCCTGCAGTCTGTACTCAGTAGGATTCATATGGTAGCTTTCCTTAAATACATGATTAAAGCCTGCCATATTAGAAAACCCGCATTCCATGGCAATTTTCAGCACTGTCTTATCTGTGTACAAAAGCTCGCTTACCGCCTTCTCCAGGCGTATATTATTCAGCAGTTTCAGGAAGCTCATACCGAAATTCTTTTTTATGTATTTGGATAAATAAGGGACTGACAGATAAAGATGCTCCGCCAGCTCGCTCAGGGAGATCTCACGATTAAAGTTAGACATCAGATACCCCAGGATCTCATTCATCCGCTCATCATGGATCCCCCGAAGGCCATCATACTGCTTCATCCCTTTTTTTACGATAAAATCCGTAGTGATCAGATACAAAAGCTGATAATAAATACTGTTTTTCAGGAGGATTCCCTGTCCTTCCGTCGTCTGATAATAATTGAATATCTGGCGAATGTAATAACGCATTTTTTTATAGCTGTCAGACTCCTCAGCAGAGGAATTGCATAAAAACAGCGGCAGTTCCCCTCCGAAAATCTCCCGAAGCATGACAGAGTCGACAAACAGGCTTCCCAGCAGCACATCCTCACTCAGGGCCTGCCAGGAGTGGCGTACATTTGAATTTACCAGTATAAAATCGTCTGTATTGAGATGAAATTTCTCTGCTTCAAACTCCACCTTTAAAGCACCGTCTAACACATATATGATTTCTATATCCGGATGAAAATGCATGGCATTTCTGGATTTAGACGAAAACTGGCACTGCACGATATTTTCGTATTTCATGACAATTTTCCTTTTCCTTGTGAAGCTCTTCGCTGCCTTTAATTTTTAGCAGGCATGGCCGCCTTGATCTTCGGTCCCGCTACCTGTATCATGATCACCAGCAGGAGAATGATGCCTTTAATGGCATTGTTGATCAAAGAATCCATCTTCAGGCTGACTATGATCTTATCTATGATCGTATAAGACATGGCTCCGAAGAGGATACCCAGACACTTGCCTTTTCCGCCGGACATACTGATTCCCCCAAGGACAACAGAAGCAATCGCATACATTTCATAGCTGTTTCCCGTGGTAGCCGGATCAGCGGAGGCGTTCATGGCGATCCATAAAAACGCGCTCACTCCAACTAAAGCGCCGCAGAGCACAAACACAGTGATCTTCATGGACGGCACGTTAATGCCAGCCATCCTCGCACCTTTTAAATTGCTTCCCACAGCATATACCTTTTTCCCGTATTTCGTGCTGGTGGTTATATATACAAACAAAATGGTAAGAATGATCAGGATCACTCCCACTGTAGGAAAGACAGCCAGTTTTCCGTTTCCCATATCGTACAGGGCCTGATAAGAGCTTTTATCATTTGCCATACGGTACACAGAACTTCCCCCTCCGATCAGAGCCTTATCCACATGCTGACAGAAATACTGGGCAAAGGAGCGGTAGATCAGCATGGTGGCCAGTGTCACGATAAAGGCCGGCATCTCTATAAGCCCTACCATCACCCCATTTACCAGTCCGCAAAAGGCGCCAAAGGCAACCGCGAACAAAAGGGTAAGAAAAATATTATCTGTAATGTTAAAAATTATAACTGAAAATCCTGCGTCCAAAGCCAGCATGGAGCCTACAGACAGATCGATCTCCCCTGTCAGGCAGATAAGCCCCATACCAATTCCGATGATCCCGATTACCGCGGAATGGCGAAATACGTTCATCACTCCGCTTAAGGTCAGTCCATTGCTAGTAAGCGCGTATACGATAAAGATTCCTACAAAGACCAGTATGTAACTGTATTCCCCGCAGAATCCTGAAATTTTTCCTGCTGTTGAATTCTTTTTATTCATTTTCCTTTTCCTCCTTGCGTTCTGCATTTGTAGAATACAGCATTACCGTCATTTCATTGATTTCTTCATGCTCCAGTATCTTAATAATGCTTCCCTCATAAAAAACCGCACAAAAATCCGCCACCTTCTGAATCTCCGGAATCTCCAGCGTATTGATCAAAATGGTCTTGCCTTTTTTAGCCAGCTCCAGGATCAGCTTATAAAGCTCCGCCTTTGCCCCTACGTCAATTCCCTGGGTAGGATTGTCTAAAAGCAGGACATCCGCCTCCGTATTCAGCCAACGGGCTAAAAATACCTTCTGCTGATTTCCCCCGCTCAAAGAAGTGACCGCGTCCTTTTCGCTGTTTGCTTTTATAGAAAGCATAGCTTTGTATCTGTTATAACGCTCCTTTTCCTTTTTCATGGAAATAAAGGGCCTTCCTGCGGAAAGCACATGCTCGGAAACATACATGTTTTCCAGAAGGTTCATATCAGGGAGTACGGAATTTTCCTTTCTGTTAGAGGGAACCATAGCGATCCCCGCTTTCATGGCACTATGTATGCTATGTGTCTTCAGGTCTTTTCCCTTTACCTTCACTTTTCCTTTATACACAGGGAGTACGCCGAAGATTCCCTGCATCACTTCACTGCTTCCGGATCCCTGCAGCCCTGTGAGGCCTATAATACTGCCCTTTCGCACCTTAAGATTTACATTGTGAAAGCCGGTTCCCGAAAAATCCTGAAGTTCAAGTATGGTTTCCCCTAAATCCCTGTGCCGGTAAACATCCTGATGGGAGAGTTTCTCGCCGACCATCATTTTCGTCACTTCCTCCTGGGTGGTATCGGCGATTTTTCCTGAAGCGATAAACTCCCCGTTCCGCAGCACAGTGTAGGAATCTGAAATTGTAAAAATCTCCGGCATCTTATGGGAAATAAAAATAAAGGAGGTTCCTTTTTCCTTCAGACCGCGTATGATCTGAAAGAGATGATCCACCTCGTCGTTATTCAGCGATGTGGTAGGCTCATCCAGGATCAGCAGTCTGGCATTAAAAAACAACGCTTTGGAAATCTCCAGCATCTGCTTCTGGCTTGTCTTTAAATTTTCCACTTTCTCTTCCGGATCGATGTCCACGCCCAGCTCGCGAAAAAGCTTCTGCGTCTCCTGGACCATCTTTTTCTTATCCAGTCTCCTAAATCCCTTCGTAGGTTCTTTCATTAAAAAAATATTTTCATAGACCTTAAGGTCATTAAACAGGTTTAATTCCTGATGTACAAAGGCAATCCCTATATTTTCCGACTGGCGGATGGTAATGTGCTTCAGTTCCTGTCCGTTAAACGTAATTTCTCCGGAATCTCCCGGCACATTGCCCGTAAGGATATTCATCAGGGTGGATTTCCCGGCTCCGTTTTCCCCCAGGAGGGCATGTACTTCTCCCGGCTCTACGGTAAACTGCACATGCTTGAGCACTGGAACTCCGGAAAAGGCTTTGCATATGTCTTTCATAATAAGCAAGCTCATTTTTACCTCCTTCTGACGCATTTTACCCACAGGGCATGATGGCTGCGTCAATAATAATAGATTTGGAAGTTTTCTTCCGCGCTTTTTCCTCTGAACTAAAGTAAGGGACTGCCCCTAAAAGAGCAGTCCCACTCTGTTTTACCCATCTTAAAGCTGCGAAGCTTCGCAGTCATGTCTTATTTAAAAAGAAGGATACTCTGTTACGTTTTCTGCTGTAACGATCTCACATGCGATCACGTGATCCTGTTCTACCTCATCTCCGTTCAGATAATCCACCATATCCTGGATAGCTGTCTGGATCATCGCCGGGCTGTAGGTAACAGATACGATTCCGCCGCACTGCTCTGCGATATCCTGGTAGCTTTCTCCTCTCATCACTGCGTAAAGCTCATCAAGACCGCCGCAGCCTGTAATATAAGGAGCATTTCCCAGGAACGTTTCTTTCGTGGCATCATCGATTCCGCCGCCCTGAAGCGCTTCCAGGATTCCCATTGCCAGTTCGTCGTCCTCTGCATAGAACCATTTGATCTCCGCGTTAGAGCTGTCCCCCATCAGAGATTCAAAGGAAGTCTTCGTATCCGAACGGCTCCAGTTCATCGCGCCTGAGAAGGTGATGGACTCCAAATCTTCCTCCGTCCACTTTGCTTCTTCTGCTATGGTGCTTCCGTCATATTCGATCTCTCCGGTAAGATATCCGGTAAAGCCGCTGTCACGAAGAGTTGTCACAGAAGAGGTATCTCCCTGGTATACATAAACCGCGTCTCCCGGCTGCAGTCCTTCAGAAACAAAGTATGCTGCTGAAGCGGCGCCGATTCCCTCGTTGTCACCTTTTACATTAGAAACTGCGCTTGCAGATACGCCGTCAATGATACGGTCAAAGGCCACGTATGGGATCTCCGCGTCTACCAGCTGCTGAATGGCTGACTGTACGGTATCATCGATAGGCTGGATAACTACCGCGATATTTTCTTCTCCGGACGCGATAATATCTTCTACATTTACGATCTGTTCTGCCGCATTCGCGGAAGTGATCAGTTCTGCACTGTATGTACCCTCTTCATTCACTTCATCAATCTTTTCTTTTGCAAAAGTCGCTACGGACCCGGTCCAGCCGTGATCCTCAGGCGCTGTCAGCACATAAATATGTGTTCCTTCCTCCGCCGCATATACAGGGCTTACACAGCTTGCCGCTAGAGCTGCCGCTGCTAAGATTGATACTGCTTTTTTCATAGCTTATTCCTTCCTTTCCCTTTTGGTAATTCTCTATTGATGATTTTGGTCATTCACATTTTTACCGGTACAGGGCTCTTGTTTAAATGTACCTGCGCTTATTCCAGAACCAGACGGACTCCGCCGTAAATCCCGGCCTCGTTGCTCAGCTGTGCTGCCTTGAACACAGTATTCCGGGAAGCATGGAAAGCGTACTGTGAATAATACTTTTTAATGGAATCGATAACGATGGCTCCTGCCTTTGCCATCCCGCCTCCTATAACGAAGGCTTCCGGATTAACCACACAGGAAATGGATGCCAGTGCTTTGCCGAGCATGCGTCCTACTTCATCCACCATGGCCAGAGCTACTTTATCCCCCTCTTTTGCAGCGTCGAAAATGTCCTTGGCTGTAATGCCTTCGCTTTTTAAAACGGTTGCTGCATCCGGATTTTCTGCCAGATACATTTTCGTGATACGTACGATGCCAGTTGCGGAGGCATACTGCTCCAGGCAGCCTTTCTTTCCGCAGCCGCAGGTTTCCGTTTCTCCGTCTTTCATAGGAATGTGTCCGATCTCTCCTGCCGCGCCGTTTGTTCCTGCCAGTATTTTTTCATCGATGATCACACCGCCGCCAACGCCGGTTCCCAGTGTCACCATGACCAGGTTCTTAAAGCCTTTTCCGCCGCCCTGCCACATTTCTCCCAAGGCAGCCACATTGGCATCGTTTCCTGCCTTTACCTTAAAGTTGGTAAGCTTATTCAGCTCCTGTTCCACATTAAATACGCCCCAGCCTAAGTTTACGCACTTTAAAACAGTGCCGTCGGGACTTACAGGACCTGGTACTCCCATTCCGATCCCTTCTATATCCAAGGGTGAAATTCCTTTTTCCTTCAGCTTCTTATCTGCCGCATCTGCAATATCCGGCAGGATATGTCCGCCGTTTTCGCTGGTATCCGTAGGGATCTCCCAGGTATCTAAAAGTGTCCCGGAGGTTTCAAACAGTCCCATTTTTACTGTTGTTCCACCGATGTCCACACCAAACGCATATCTTTTCATCTGTTCCAAGTCCTTTTCCACTATATTTTTATATACATCCCATAAAAGCCCCATTGTGCTTTCCTGTTCTGCATTCTTTGACTTATGCGATAAAGTTTCTCAGATATCTTGCACTTAAAAGGATTGCTTTTTTCGCGTCATCCAGGCTCTTTTCAAATGCTTTGTCCTCTACTTCGATCACAGTATAACCGTCATATCCGATGTCCGTAAGAGCGGATACATATTTTCCCCAGTCCACATCTCCAAGGCCCGGAAGCTTCGGAGACATGTACTGAAGCGGCGTAGCCATTACGCCCACATCTGCAAGCTTATCTTTAAATACCTTGATATCTTTGTAATGTACATGGAAAATTTTATCCTTGAACTCATAAATTGGTTTGATGTAGTCGATCTGCTGCCATACGAAATGGGACGGGTCATAGTTGATACCCAGGTTCGGGCTGTCCAGGATCTCAAATACTCTTCTCCAGTTTGCCGGAGTGCTCATGATGTTCTGTCCGCCTGGCCATTCATCGTTTGTAAAGAGCATCGGGCAGTTTTCAATGGCTACCTTTACGCCTTTTTCTTCTGCGTAGCGGATGATAGGCGTCCAGATCTCCTTTACCAGTTCCATGTTTTCGTCTACATTTTTCTTCGGATCTCTTCCGATGAAGGTAGTGATCATGTTCACTCCCAGAAGTGCGGAAGCATCCATTAATTTATAAATATGAGCAATGGCAGCGTTTCTCTTTTCCTCGTCAGGATCCAGCGGATTCGGATAATATGCCAGAGAAGAAATCTCTACGCCTTTGTCCGCGCAAAGCTTATTGATCTCTGCTGCTTTTGCTTCATCCAGATTTGCCACATCGATATGGCTCACACCTGCGTATCTTCTCTGTGCGCCGCCCTGAGGCCAGCAGGCTACCTCCAGACATTCCAGATTGTTTTCCGCCGCGAAGTCCACAACCTCCTCAAATGTCATTCCTTCGCAGATTGCTGTGAGTAATCCAAATTTCATAGTTTTTGCTCCTTTCCTCTTCGACTGTATTTTCGTATAAAATTCTTTTTGATTGCTTATATTTTACGAAAACAGTCCTGTAAAGGCATCCCTTCCCTTATCTTTTTTCTAGTTATAAAATGACTTTTCTTTTTGTTTTTTTATGAATGTTAAATAAAAGGTCAAAAATTAGATTATCTTTTTTAACCTCTTTAGAAAATGTATCTCTCCTTTTAACCGAAGAAACTGGAAAGGCGGAAATTTTATGATATAATGGTCTTAGAAAGCAATCTTTTACAGGAGAAATGGCAGATGAACGTACTACAAAATCTAACCACCTTTTATAATCAGCAGCCCTTAGACAGCACTTATCGCACAGTAGCCGAAAGAATCCTTGAACATCTGCGGGAAGCCTCTGAGGCGACGGTCAACGAGCTGGCCGAGATCACTGATGCCTCCCGGACAACGATTTACCGTATGCTCCAGAAAATGGGATATAAAAATTACCAGGACTTCCACCACGATCTGAAGCAGGCAGTTAAAAATTATACCTACTATAACCGTATCATCCCTTCTGGTGAAATTCTGGACAGCAGTGATATCCCTGCCTACTGCGGTACTCAGATGAGCTGCATTTCCCAGAAGCTGGAACTGCTGCTGGATCCGGAAGGTCTCCAGAAAACAGCCGGCGCTGTCATGAATGCTCCTGCCGTATATTTTTTTCTATCCCATCAGAGCGCTGCCGTAAATTCCTTTCAGCAGAATCTGGCTCTGGCAGGAAAAAAAGGAACGATCTGCTGTCTGTATCCGGAGCAGTTCTTTGCCGCCAGGACAGTACCATCGGGCAGCATAATTTTCATCAATACTATAGAATTTGCTGAGTCACAGAATATGACAGAGATTTTTAAAGAACTGAAAAAGAACGGTGCGCACATTATCCTTTTATCCACTTTGGAGTCCCGTTACGAAAAATATGCAGATTCTTATTTTATTCCCCTTCAGGAGGATCTATCCATCTTTTCCTCCCTTTTGCTGGAGGAAACCTATTTTCTTATGTTAAGTGAGATTTTCCGATATACCTATATTGACGGCAGCCGATAGGGGTTGCCGTTTTTAACCGAATAAAGGGAAGCCATCTGCCTCATGCTGCAATTTCAACAGGGACAGGTGCGGCTCACACAAATCACATCTGTCCCCTTTTCCCATTAATATGAAATTTTATGTCATTCTTACAGGCCCTTCAATACTTTCTTCGGCCGTTCCAGTGTACAGAATAGAAATATCCTTTTTCCAGCGATATCCTAAAAACTTATAAAATTATTTATAGAAATTTGTAGGATCAATGTAGCCACGTTCTCTGGTCGTGTATCCGCTTAAACCGTTGGCTATGACCGCAGATTTCATTTCTGTATACAGATAGGATACAATACTTTCCTCTTTGAGAACCTGTTCCAGCTCAGCTACCTGTGTTTTAGCTTCCTCAGTGTCGGAATTAGCGATGATTTCTGTAATCGCGGCGTCGATTTCCGGAGTGGTAGTTTTGGGGCCGCCGATAATGAAGGTGTCAATGGTCTCCTGATCCAGGAAACAGAACAGAGTAGGATATCTGGCATCCGTGCATTCTCCGACCATGATCAGATCATAGTTTCCGCCGCCTGCATCAGAAACAAACTGAGCGGTATCCACAATATTTATCGTTAGATCTACCCCAATGGCACGGAGATTTTCCTGGATAACTGTATAGATAGGAGAAGTATCCTGCATTCCCACAGCAGTGAGCTCCAAACCATCTTCATATCCGGCTTCTGCTAAAAGGGCCTTGGCGCTCTCTACATCAACGGCTCTTTCCTCCGCAGTATAGGTTTCATTGTAATAAGGACTGTCTTCTGTGAAGTATCCAGATGCAGCTTCACCAAAACCACCGGTGCCTACCTGGGCGATAGAGTCAAAATCCAATGCCAGATCGATTGCCTTACGAACTCTTGCATCGGAAGTAACATGTCCTTCTGTCATATTGTACCAAAGATAGGCCACCTGGCCAAAGCTATAAGCAATCGTCTGTACATTTTCACTTTCCGCAAATGTAGCGGCCTGCACGACCGGCATATCATAGGCAATATCCACATCGCCCGATTCCACAGCCATTTCCCGGGCGGCAGCATCGTTTGTGAAGGTAAAGGTAATGTCTTTAAAATATCCTGTATAATCAGGATTCCAGTATTCGTCATTTCTGGTTATCGTAATTGATTGTCCGCTATTCCATTCTACGAATTTATATTTTCCGGATCCGATATTTGGTGTTCTTGATGCTTCTTCAATGCCTCCTGCCGCTTCAATTTCTTCCTGAGAAACAATGCCGAAATTTGTCCAGGAAAGCATGTTCACTATTTCCGGCGCAACCACGGAAAACTCAATAGTGACAGTATGCTCGTCTTCCGCAACCGCACCGGCTAAAAAATGTCCTGTATCATTGCTGGAATTTACGCCGATCCAGATTTCATTTACATCATACGCCACATCCTCTGCCACAAGAGGCGTACCGTCTGACATGATCACATCATCCCGCAGAGTAAAACGGCAATGGGTTTCGTCAATCCATTCCCACTCAGTTGCAAGATTCGGCAATACCTCTCCAGTAGTACGGTCGATGGAAACCAGAGTATCCATTAAACAGCCGCTGATGATCTGCGCCTCATTTTCCGTTTTTCCTGAACCGGCGGGCCATAGGGTGGATGGCTCGGAGGCAAGAGCGATACGCAGCGTCTCATCGCTTTGCTGTGTATTGGCAGGATCTTCATTTGCTCCTTTTACAGCCGCAAATACAGGAGAAGGAACCGAAAAGAACATAGCACATGCCAGTGCCATTGTAAGCATTTTTTTAATTTTCATTTGTATTATACCTTCCTTAAACATAAATTTGATAAATCATATTGTCCCCCAGCCACGCGACAAATGCGCGGTTCAGGTGGGACATGCAATAATTTGTCAGGGGGCTAAAATCGATATTACCAGATAGCCCCCTGTTTATAAAGGAATTAGAAACTGGCTAAATAATTAAAGATTAGTCAAAGTAAACCACCTGACCAGTTCTCGCGGATTCATAAATAGCCTCGATCACCTTTGTAACAACAGCTCCTTGCTCCGGAAGAACAGCGGGATCTGTATCGTTTTCGATTGCCTTGATCCAGCAGTTCAGATCATATTCAAACATATTTACCTTTTCTGTGCACTCAACGGTTTCCACTCCGAATTTCCCGTCCTTCACGCCGATCAGCCGCAGATGGTCTTCAAAGCCGGGGCCCACCATATCGGCTCCTGCCTTTGTTCCTGCAATAGACGCGGTAATGCCGGGCGCCGGCTGCATCATATTGATCGCCCATGCGGTTTCCATATGGATGACCATGCCGTTTTTCATGGTAATCTCTGCAATAGCCGTGTCTTCTACATCGAAGTTGTCTGGATCCCAGGGGCCAAGATCATTTCCTTCCGGATAGTTTTTCATTTTATCAAAGGTAACGCCATATACAGATTTTACTTCGTAGTTATCTGTCAGCCACATAGGCAGATCGATAGAATGAGGCCCTCCATCCATAAGTACGCCGCCGCCGTTTAATTCTTTGTTCGTATAAACTCCATAAGCCGGAAGCCTTCTGGGGCGGAGCTGCTGGGAATTGATATAGTAAATATCCCCGAAATACCCTTCTTTGATCATTTCCTTCATTTTCATAGGTGCTGGATTATATCTCCACTGCGTACCTGTAGTCAGCTTTTTGCCGGACTTCTTGGCCTGCTCGATCATCTCCAGGCACTCGCTGTATTTTAAAGCCATAGGCTTTTCACAGTAAACGTGTTTTCCGGCTTTCAAAGCCTCCATAGTCATTTCATAATGAAGAGGGTTCGGCGTTAATACATGGATCACATCCACCTGAGGATCTGCTACAACCTCATGCCAGTCTGCGGTAATCTTCGCTTCTGCGAGTGCGTAATCCTCTTTTACCTTCTCTGCCTTTGCCACGTCTACATCACAAAGTACTGTGATTTCTATGTTTTCCATTTTTGTCAGCGCCGGGAGGTGCTTATCCCTTGAAATCACGCCCGTTCCGATAAGTCCAACTCTTAATTTGCTCATTTTTCTCTCTCCTTTATCTTTTTTGATTTTACTTTAAAGCATCGGAAATCAATGCATAGCATTCTTTTACAGCCGTTTCTCTGTCCTTCGTAGGCATAAACTCAAGGCCGATGCATTTGTCATATCCCATTTCCTTTAAGGATCTGATCAGATAGGTATAATTTAGCTCACCTTCTGTCAGCTCATTACGGGCCGGTGTGTTGGCCATATGGATATGACCGATCTTATCCAGGTTATCACGGATAGTGTTTACGATGTTTCCTTCCATCATCTGGTAATGGAAGATATCGTACAGCAGCTTCAGATGATCGCTTCCAATCTCCCGGATCATTTCAAATGGTTTTGCAGAATCCTTGAAATAGCTTGGGGGCATATTTCCGGACAGGGGCTCCAGAATCAGGGTTACATCCTCTTTTTCTGCTTCTTTCGTCAGCTTCTTAAGGCCTTCCAAAACATTCCTTCCGCTTTCCTCACTGGAAATATCCGGAAGTTCCATAGCGGTAATGATAATGTTTTTACATCCCAGGACCTTGGCCGCAGAAATCGTCTCTTTCAAACCCTCCACGGATTTTTCGTGCTGAGCCGCGTCTGCCAGAAAGCCTCTGTCCTTGGCACAGATACTTACCACGTTAATGCCAAGCTCATCCTTCTTTTTTGCAAGCGCTTTGTAGTCTACGTTGTTCCAGTCCCAGAACTCTACATTTTTAAATCCGTTCCTCGCTGCCAACTCCATCCCTGCCGCGATTTTTTCTGTGTCCGGCCAGATAGGACCATGTTCTCCGATTTCCAAATACATAATGTCTAATACAATGCTAGCTTCCATGTAGTACCTCCCTTTTTCGTTTCACGTTTTCTTTTGATGATTTGATTATATTGCACTTGCAAAAAGGGCGGGAACTTATCTAAAGACGTTTGTCTCAATTGAAAGCAGGCTTTCTTTTTTGTGATACCTTTGTTTCAAATTTGATACTCCAGAGGAAACAAATGAATGGCTCATGCCAGAAAGAAGGGTATTTTGTACTTGGGGAAAAGCAGCTCTGAACACGGCTGTCGTGATAAAAGAAGAGAATATTATAATAGCTTAAATTCGGATTCCTAAAGACCGCATCATATAATACAAATTATATACTTTCACATTAAAGTGTACTGCTACATCCGGAATCTTTACTTTTCCGCTTTTATTCTTTATATGCAAGGATCCTGCCGACTGCTCAAAAGTAATTATCTGATACCCTTTTGCCGCCGCAGCTGCCACCAGCCAAGCATCGGCCGTATCCTTTTGAGCCCAGCCTGCTAAACCCTTTTCATTGTAGAATCCACATTCCTGCACATACTGCATTACTTCTGCATACTTATCTATGATTTCCGGAGCAATATGATTACAAATCTGCAGCTTATCTTTTCTGTTATTTATCCATTCTTTCAGTTCGTCTTGTCCGCGATCAATCTCATTTTTAACCATATCCAGCAGGATAATCCTTCCTTCTTTCATTTTCTCATCTAAATTTTTCCAAAATAAAGGTATAATATCGTATGCGTAAAACAGCCTCGCTGCGGTCATTAGCGTATTGGCATCAAGCATATATTTCTCTTTTGGTTTCACCATAAAACACCCCCTAAGCCCCTGACAACTTTATCAAATGTTTTGCTGGAGGTGTTGGTCAGACGATAGG
>DWYZ01000010.1 GCA_019118425.1 Candidatus Blautia faecavium
TCGATTCCGCCCATTTTAAACATGGACACCAGAGGCACATAAACGATCGCATAGGGGACCATCAGTCCGAACAGGAAATAAATATACATTCCCTGGGAAAATTTCGTCTTCTCCCTTGCCAGATAATAGCCTGCCAGAGCAGATACCAGGATACAGATGGACGCTCCGAATACGGTGATGCACACTGAGTTAAAGTACATTTCTCCCAGTTGTACATTGGGGCTTTCCAGCACGGTGCGGATATTGTCCAGAACAGGGGGCAGAGGAAAGGTGACCGGCGATGCTGCGATATCCTTTGTAGGCTTAAATATGTTTACAAATGTAATATAAAGAGGCATGGCAAATATGATCACCAGTATCACCAGCAGCAGCCGGATGACACCGTTTAAGATCTTTGTCCTCCTGTTTTCTATCTGTCTCATTTTCTCACACCTCCAGCTTCTTTGACAACTGAATCTGCAGCACGGAAATGGCGGCGATGATCACGAACAAAAATACCGCGATGGCGGAAGAATAGCCCAGCATATTGTTCCCAAAGGCCTGGGTCACGATATTGTACGTGATGGTCTCTGTAGAATAGCCGGGACCGCCGTTGGTGATGACCTTTACGATATCATACTGCTTCATTTCCGTCATAATGCTCATGATCACGGAGATGGTGATCCCCGGAACGATCATGGGCAGGGTCACGTATCGGAACTGCTGCCACTTGCTTCCGCCGTCAACGATACAGGCCTCGTAAAGATCTCTGGGGACCGTCTGGATCGACGCCAGATACAGGACCATGTGGAAGCCCAGGGTCCTCCATATTTCAATGATGCAGATACTTTTAATGGCATTGGGCGCGTTTCCGATATAATCGTTTACCAGATCCCCCAGACCGACGATCTCCAGCAGGGAATTTAATACTCCCGTGTAGGAGAGGATAGCCAGCCAGATAAAGGAGATCGCCACGGTGCTCAGCACATAGGGGAGGAAAAAAACACTCCGGAAAATATTGGTCAGCTTTCCCGCCTGGCTTAGAAGGATGGCGATAAAAAGCCCAAGGATGTTCACCACCAGCACTACGGTCACCGTGATCTTCAGCGTGACCGTCACCGCATTCCTTAAGCGGTCGTCCGACAGCATGGAAAGATAATTTTGGATCCCCACAAAGTCATAGTCCGCACTTATCCCGTTCCAGTCTGTAAAGCTCAGGCCAAAAGCGCCGATGATGGGGATGATCATCAGGACTGTGTAGATGATAAATGCCGGAGCGATAAACAGCTTTGATCTTTTCTTCATAGGTTTTGCTCCTTTAAAAATTTTAGAGTACAAATTCGGACGGTGCATCCGAGCTTTGCACTCTAAAATATACTTATCGGTTACATTTTATCGTTCTGTCCGGAAAACGTCTGTTTACTGGGCAGATGCCAGTCTCTCCATTTCTGCGTCCCATGTGGACAGCTCCTGCTCCACATCGGCGCCTGTAAAGATGTTCTGCAGGGACTTTAAGGTGTAATCTTCAAATCCTGTGGGGAATGCATTGTCGCCCACAACCTTCATAGCTTCCGGAACCAGGGTATAGCCTTCCAGATTGTTTACAAATTCGGTCTGAACCGGACCCATTTCATAAGTTACAGGATCTTTTGTTACGGAGAAGGTACCGTCTGCCTGGAGATAGTATCTGTAGATATCCGGGTTCCCTCCAAGCACGTACTCGCAGAATTTAAAAGCGGCCTCTTTGTTTTCACAGGTTTCGGATACACCCCAGTACTGCGGCATGGTACAGTAAGTTTTCGCGCCGGACGGGGTAGGCATCATAAAGGTTCCGAAATCGTCCGCAGAATATTCGTCACTGTTATCAATGGTAGTGGTAGACCATGCTCCGTCCATAAACATCGCAGCGCTGCCGCTTAAAAATTCAGAGGTTGCCTGGGTATTGCTGAAGGACATGGAGCCTTTATGATAATAAGGCGTCAGGGTCTGCCAGCTCTTTAAGGTATCGATGAGCACATCGTTTTCCCAGGAAAGCTCTCCGCTTAAAATATCTTCGTTAAAGTTGGGATAAGCGGTATACAGCTCGGAATTGACTACGCCTGTCCAGTAGCCGAAAGCCGTAGCCCAGATATCTGCCGCTCCTACGCCCATCAGAGGTGTATAGCCGGCCTCCTGGAGGGTGTCACATACTTGGATGAATTCGTCCCAGGTCGTAGGAACTTCTGTAATGCCTGCGTCTTCAAACTGATGCTTATTATAGAATACCTGTGTGCGGTATGCCTTATAAGCCGGTACCAGATTTTTCACACCGTTAAAGGAAACTACCGCGCTGTCCTCGAATTTTGCCAGAAGTTCTTCCGGTACTTCCGCATATACCCCTTCTGTGCTGGCCAGATCTACAGGGTCTATATTGATATCCGGCATATTTCCTGCCGACAGCATAGTCTTTAAGAACTGCGGTCTGGAATCTCCGGTCATCAGAACCTTTTCGATCTTGATCCCTGGGTTGTCCGCTTCAAAAGCGTCAATGATATGCTGCCATACTTCCGCAGTATAGTTATCCGTTTCAAATACCGCCCAGGTAAGCGTCACGTTTTCTTCGCTTTCCGCCAAAACTCCCGTACATGTGGAGGCGATCATCGATGCCGCAAGGGCCGCGCCCAGTAATGTTTTTACGATCCTTTTTTTCATATACTCTTTTTCTCCTTTCTTTCTCACGAAACTTTTTCTTTGTTTTCTATAGTTTTATTATAGATCTCTCTATTGTCCGACTCAATTTTAAAAATTGTAGAAAAGAATGATATTTTATAGCTTTCGGGTGAAAAAAAATTACCGGCTGGTCTCCGCCAGCCGGTAGACAGTCTCTGAACTCCTATGTATTCAGAGCAAAACCATTCCTTCTATTTTGTTCATTTCTCAAGAAGCGCGTCCTTCTTTTCCAGGATCGCTTCTGCCGCCGCGCAGGCCGGACAGTCGCAGTATTTTGCTCCTGCGGCTTTGATCTCTTTGCCGTGAGCCGCCACTTCCTTTGCGTGATCCGCGCCGAATACCTGGGCCCCTGCCGGTGATTCTGCAAAGGCGATCAGTCCGTCCACAGGCATGATGTCCATCTCGATCTCCGCCATCAGCTTCTCCGTCTGCTCTGCTTCCTGGTCTGTACCAAGCGCGTTCAGCCAGTTTTCTCCTGCTGCCTTTAACTCCGCACAGCAGGAAGCCGCACTTATCATTTCCTTTACTTTTTCTGATACGAAATCTTTTACGTTCTGGTTCATTTTAAATCCCGTCCTTTCTTACCTGTTTCTTTCAGTATACCCTTTGGAGAGATCAAAAACAATACGTTTTTTCACATCCGCAGGCCAGGGTCTGAAAGATCACAGTCAGCAGTCTTATCACACATTCTTCCAGTTCCTCCCGGGATAGGCCAGCTCAGTCTTTCTTCCTGGTAAATCCGGGCGTAGCTATCCAGCCATTCTTTTCTCTGAATAACAGAACTGCCGTTTTTTTCAGCGTCCCCTACTCCACATTTGGATCCAAAAGGAAAAAACTTTCTATTTCTCTTAAATACCCTTTATTTCTCAGCAAGACCATGAGCGGCCCACCAGAAATGCAGGAAAGAGTTTTTCTCTTGTAAAAAACATAGTCAAGAGAGTTTTCTTGGACTCTCTAGAAGAATGGACGGTATTGTTGATCCCATCTCTGGAATCTTGAAGCTTTTCACGATATTTTCTGTTGGCGAATGGAGCATTATAGTTGTACTTGTGGGCAATGTACAGTGAGTGATTTTTTCCTTGCTCTTTTCTGCTCTTAATACTATATTTTTTAACATTTGTTTTCCTTCAATTCATAATTTTCGACCATAACAAAAAGGACACCTTCCTAAAATCTCTTTTAGAAAAGTGTCCTTGTAGTACTCTCTATTCATCTATGCTAACTAAGGTTCAATTTAAAATCATTGAATAAAGCCCGTTAAGAGAGTTTAATTTGTCGTACTCTACAACAAAAAGCCTTCTTTTCAGAGTCTCTTGCAAAGATTTAATACAGCTTCGCACCTGCCGGAATCCTGTCATCCACCATCAGAAGATTTAAGCCTTCTCTTCCATCTTCCTCATGTACTGCTGAAATCAGCATCCCTTCGGAAGCAATGCCCATCATCTCCCTGGGCGGCAGATTTACGATTGCGATACAGGTCTTTCCAACCAGTTCTTCCGGCTCGTAATACTCGTGAATACCGCTTAAAATCGTGCGTTTCCGGTCTGTTCCATCATTCAAGGTGAACTTCAGAAGTTTCTTGCTCTTCGGAACTGCCTCACACGCCTCAACCTTTACGGCACGGAAATCTGACTTGCTGAAAGTGTCGAAGTCAACTGTTTCTTCAAAAAGCGGCTCGATTTTCACATTGGAAAAATCAATTTTTTCAGCCGGCTTTTCTTCCGTTGCAGCGGTTTTTTCAACCTGCACTTCGTTATTCGCAGCGTTCTTTGCTGCTCCCTGTGACTTCATTGTCGGGATTTTCTAACTTCATGCATCTGTTAGAATTTATTATCCCTTATTAAAATACTTTACTGTCTGTTATCAGTTATCATGTAAACCTTAAAACTGATTAAGACTCTTAGAATTGTCGTACTCTTGTCGTACAGCGCATAATTTGTCGTACTCTCTTTTGCACTGGAAAAGACTCTTTCCTAAAATACGTCTATCTTGTGTGCTAACTTTTCGATTGCTTCGTGTTTTTTTGTTTCGGTGACTTCTGCATAAATGTCCAGCGTAGTTTCAATACTCGCATGGCCCATGATAGATTGAATCACCTTTAAATTTGTTTCATTTTCACAAAACCTTGAGCAAAAGGTATGCCTCAAATGATGACATGAGAAATGTGGTATCAAAAGCGGCTCTCTATGTTCTCTTGTAGCCTTCACCACTTCTTCTGCATTGTACGATTCATAGATACGCTTAATCGCCCGATTAATGGCCTGCGGATTATGAACATTTCCAAAACGGTTCATAAAGATAAAACCTTTCATACCGTCAATCTCCATCTCGTTAAATCCGTTTTTCTGCTGTTCAGTCCATTCTTTCTTCAACGCTTCATAAACAGCATCCATCATAGGAATAATGCGTATCCCTGCTTCTGTTTTCGGTAAGGATATAGA
>DWYZ01000069.1 GCA_019118425.1 Candidatus Blautia faecavium
GACACTGTGATCCCGTATCAGGAAAAAATATTAAACGATGAAATCCCGGGACAGGAGAAAAGCCATGCCCTGGCGAATTTCCGTATTGCGGCAGGACTTGAAGAAGGGGAATTTTATGGGATGGTATTCCAGGACAGCGACGTGGCAAAATGGCTGGAAGCAGCAGCCTATTCTTTGTGGGTCAGCCCGGATGCAGAACTGGAAAAAAGAGCCGATGCGGTGATCGATCTGGTGGCAAAGGCCCAGCAGCCGGATGGTTATCTGGATACTTATTTTACCATCAAGGAACCAAAGAACCGCTGGAAGAATCTTCTGGAAGGCCATGAGCTGTATTGTATGGGGCATATGATGGAAGCGGCATGCGGCTACTATGAAGTGACAGGAAAGAAGAAGATCCTGGAAGTCGCAGAAAAAATGGCGGACTATATTGCTTCTGTATTTGACGAGGAACATTATGGGATTCCCGGACATGAAGAGGTGGAGGTAGGACTGATGCGGCTCTACCAGCTTACCGGAGAAACGAAGTACTGTAAGCTTGCTTCTTATTTTGTAGAGAACAGAGGAAAGAAAAAAGATTTCTTCCATAAAGAAAAGGAAAAGAGAGATTTCTCAATCTTTAATATGGACCCGGATTATCTGGAGTATAACCAGTCCCATGCGCCGATCCGGGAGCAGAGCTCTGCGGAAGGCCATGCAGTGCGCGCAGTGTATTTTTACCGGGCGGCAGCGGATCTGGCAAGGGCTACTGGGGATGAGTCTCTGAAAAAAGCATGCGAGACATTAATGGATAACATTCTTCAAAAGAAGATGTATGTAACCGGCGCCATCGGTTCCTCTGGAGAGTGGGAGGAATTTACCAAAGAATATGATCTGCCGCCGGACAGAGTTTATGGGGAAACCTGCGCGCAGATCGGACTTGTATTTTTTGCCAAGGCTATGCTGGACATGGAAGCAAACGGAAAATATGCAGATGTCATGGAGCGGTGCCTGTACAATTCCACTATCAGCGGCATGCAGCTTGACGGAAAGCATTTCTTCTATGTAAATCCTCTGGAAGTGAATCCGGGGCTTTCCGGAGAAGTGTTCGGTATGCGTCATGTACTTCCCCAAAGGCCTGGCTGGTACGCCTGTGCCTGCTGTCCGCCTAACCTTGCCAGAATGATTCTGTCATTGGGCAGGCTTTGCTGGAGTGAAAGTGAGGATACTATTTTTTCACATCTCATGATCGGGCAAAGGGCAGAATTGGATCTGGCGGATATCCGGGTGGAAAGCGAATATCCCTGGAACGGCAGCGTGAAATATCACGTAACGCCGAAAACAGGAAAGAAGTTTTCTATGGCGGTCCATATTCCGGGGTATGTAAAGGAAGCAGGACTTTCCATTACTGTGAACGGTGAAAAGACGGAATATTCCATGGAAGCAGGTTATGCCTACATAGACAGGGAATGGGAAAACGGCGATGTGCTGGAAATTTCTTTCCCAATGGAGATCAGACGGATTTATAGCACTGTGCGGAGCGTGGATAATACCGGATGCGTAGCGCTTATGCGAGGACCGTTTGTATACTGTATCGAGGGAGTGGACAATGGCCCGCAGCTTCAGGCCCTTCTTCTTCCCCGTGAAGCAAAGATCCAGGAAATTTATGAGACAGAAGGTGTTCTTGCAGGAACTGTCACCCTTTCCATGGAAGGCCAGAGAGAGGCAGACAGCTCTGAACTTTATTCAGAAACAGCGCCTGAAAAGACGCCCGTGACTTTAAAAGCAGTACCCTATTATATCTGGGGCAACCGGGGATACGGACAGATGAGAGTCTGGATCAGAGAATAGAATTTATCAAAAGAGAAATGAAAGCAGCCAGCTTGGGAGTGGTTCCTGGGCTGGCTGTTTTTGCGTCCATATATTTTATGGAAAAGTATGTTTGGTACTACAATTTCAGTAGAGTAGTTATGTTCTGAAAGCCACGAATATTTATCCGATTAGAACAGAATCAGACGATAGGAATATTTCTTTTCCAGGGGAATCCTTTTATAATTTTAAAGGAAGAGAGTATCCATGAAGCACTAATAATATATGGAAAGAAAATTTTTGGGCTGATACGAGGTGGAAGATATGGGAAGAAGAGACGATGTAATAAAAGTGCTGAGCGGAAAAAAGCCGGAGTATGTCCCCTGGTTTGGGGATCTGGATTACTGGCTGAATTATTTAAGGGATGAAAAATTAATTCCTGAAAAATATCTGACCATGGGGAACTATGGGAAAAAAGTCTCAGGAGGCTTGTATGACGAGGGATTACAGGCCTTTCACAAAGATCTGGGCGTTGGCTTTTATCTACAGGGGGATTTCCCTTTCCGGACGATTTATCACAAGGTAGATACGGAAATAATAGAAATAGATAAATACAAAGTGACAAAGTACCATACTCCTTTCGGAACTTTGCAGGAAACATGGAAATACATGGAGGAAACATATTGCTTTGCCCCGGTGGAGCATTTAATAAAAACCGCAGAGGATATGAAAGCCTTCCGGTATCTGTATGAAAATGTAGAATATGAACCTGACTATGACCTTACGGAAAAAAGGCTGAAAAACGTCGGGGATAACGGAATCGTTGTTATGTATACGCCAAAGTCTCCTTTGATGGAACTGGTAGCCCTTAAAGCAGGGATCGAAACAGTGGTGACGGAGCTTATGGCAGAGGAACCGGAGGAATTTGAAGAACTGCTGGAATGTATGGAAGAAAAGCATACCATAGCAGCTCAGATTGCCATAGACTCTCCGGCTGAATATATCTTTGTGCCGGAAAATTTAAGCAGCGAGACGGTAGGAGGGAGCCTGTATGATAATTACCTGCAGGATATTCACAGAGACTGGAACCAGAGAATCCATAAAGCAGGGAAAAAATCCATGGTTCACCTGGACGGAACGCTGAATCCTCTGCTTAGTAAGTTATCGAGAAACGGCTTTGATGTTATCGAGGCGGTTACTCCAAAACCGGTAGGGGATATTGCCCTGGAAGATTTGAGAAAGTATGTGGAAAAAGATACCATCATCTGGGGCGGATTCCCCAGCGGCTTTTTCGCAGACAGTTTTCCTGAAGAGGAATTCGATAAGTGGGTGAAAAATGCTTTGGAAATCATAAAAAAGGACGGACGCTTTGTTTTAGGCGTAGCGGATCAGATCGTGCCTGGGACTTCCTTAAAAAGAGTGCGCAGGGTGTCGGAGCTTATACAGAAATACGGAAAATGCCAATAGAAAGCGTTCTATCTGAGTGAAATAGTTCCAGAAGGAAAGGAAGAGAGGCGGCGGTATTGGATTTTACAGTATCAGAAATGTTTGGGGATTATATGGTGCTTCAAAGGGATAAGCCGGTAAAAATATGGGGAACGGCAGAGCCGGGAAGCAGCATCAAAGTCAGAGTCCAAAATACATACGCCCAAACCCAGACGGATCTGAAAAAAGGGGAAGAAGAATATTTTAAGAACACTCATTTCGATCCCTCTAAGCCTTTTCAAAATCCTGTGGATGTACAGATCATGAAAGGACTTCCGTTAGAACAGCTTTTGGAGATCTATAAAAAGCAGGGGGAAGAAGAACCGGTGCAGTATGTGGGCCCCTGGCACCAGTACCGCCCTTGCGGTATTTACCATACCATGTTAAGACAGGCTGCCCCCTATACCCTGAAGGGCTTTCTTTACTATCAGGGGGAGAGCGATGAAACCCATCCGGAAATTTATGGAGATATGTTAAAGGGGCTGATAGAGTGCTGGCGGCGGGACTGGGAAGAAAACCTTCCGTTTCTTATGGTTCAGCTTGCCCCCTTGGGGGAAGCGGTTCCCAATGGAGGGAAATACTTCCCTGAGCTTCGCAGGCAGCAGGAGAAAGCGGCGAAAGAGACAGAAAAGGTGTATGTGGCTTCTATTGGAGATGTGGGCAGCAGCTATGACATTCATCCAAAAGAAAAGCGCCCGGTGGGCGTTCGTTTGGCTCTTTTGGCAAGAGGGAATGTATACGGGCAGAAGATTTTGTGCGAGGCGCCTGTCCCTGGGAAGTGTGAAATGGAAGGCCGGGAGCTAGGGATTACATTTCAGAATACAGAGGGCGGCCTATTGTTAAAGGGAGAGAAGATAAATGCCCTGAAAATTCTTGAAGAAAACGGGGAAGAGGTGAAGAACTGGGAATTTTCTATTGCAGAGAATACATTGTATATAAAACTGCCCTGCGAGATAAAAAGTCCGTTTTTCATTTCTTTTGCCCAGACGCCTTATTATGAGGTTAATTTGTATAATCAGGCGGATATCCCTGTGAAACCTTTTAAATTAGCTTTTTAAGCAGCATTTGATGACGCAGAAAACTTATATTTATAAAATAATCGGGAGGAGTTAAAGAGAATGAACAAGATTGAACGTATTACAGCAGCAATTCAGCACAGACCAGTAGATAAGGTTCCGAAAGGGGAACTGGGCATCAGTGATGAACTGATGCAGGAGCTCACAGGAAAAAAAGAGATCACGCCGGATGTGCGCATCGAGGCGGCAAACGCGTTAAATATGGATATGATCAACCGCTGGTGTGCAGGAACAAAGGAGACCGTACTCTCCACAGAAGAGAACGGAAACCTGATAACCGTGGATTTATGGGGTTCTGTCCGCAGAAGGACAGCTTATAATGACGAGATCATAGAGACGGCAATTAAGGATGTGGAAGATACGGACAAGCTGGTCTTTCCGGAGATGTCCGCTTATGATGAAAGTGTGGAGGAAATCCACTATTATGTAAATAACAGCGATCTGTTTGTCATGGCTCAGACGGAGGGTGTACTTACGCCCATGTCCTGGCTTTATGGATTTGAAGATTTTATGATGAACTCCTGTACAGATCCTGATATTTTAAAGAAGTTTGCTTTTGACCTGGCAGATCATTACGCTGGTTTGGCGGCAAGGCTTATCGATGCGGGCGCCCATGGAATTCTCATAGGGGATGATATCGCCTATAATACAGGCACCTTTATTTCTCCCCAAAGTATGCGGGAAATTATTTTTCCTGCCCTGAAAAGGGAAGTGGAAGCTATTAAACGATACAAGGATATCCCTGTTTTCTTCCACACAGACGGAGATCTCAGGGCGGTTATGGACGACATTGTGGGATGTGGATTTGACGGCCTGCAGTCCCTGCAGCCCACGGCGAATATGGATCTGCGGTCCATTAAGGAAAACTATGGGGATAAGCTGTGCCTGATGGGAAATATCGACATTAATGAACTCCTTCCTTTCGGAACAGTGGAAGAGGTGAAAAAGGCAGTCAGAGAAACCATAGATATTGGAATTAAAGGAAGCGGTTTTATCTTATCCACCTGCAATATTCTCACACGGGACATTCCCATTGAAAATGCCAGGGCTATGTATGAAACAGCAGAAAATTATGTCATAAAACACGGTGAGTAAAAGGCAGTATTCCTTAGAAAAGGAGGAAGCGGTTATGAGACTGGACATTCGAAAATCCGGCTACACGGCATCTTTTGATGAGGCTTCCGGAAAAATGGGATCTGTGCAAGCGCCAGGAGAAAGAAAATAAGAACAGAAAAGAAAATAGGATTGGAACAGAATAGGAATATCTGATTATTTAAAAAACAAAAGTGCAAAGTTATAATATACTTAACAAAACCGCAGGGAGAACGGTAAATAAAAGGAGGATGTAAAATGAAGAAAAAGAGTGTTTTGGCAACAGCGTTGACAGCGGCAATGTTAGGGTGCACGCTTTTCGGCGGAGCAAGCACCGTATTGGCAGAAGCTGAAGCAGAAGAGACCGCAACTGAAGTAAAATCTGAGGAAGAATTTACTTTAAAGGTTATCTACACAAATGAGGAATCTGACGGATTCAGCATTTTGGAGAGACTTTACAAAGAAATGTATCCAAACGCGACAATAGAAGGCATAGCGGCTCCATGGGGCAACGGCGGTGCAGACACCCGTGAGAAAGAACTGGTAATGCTCCAGAGCGGAGAGATTCCGGATGTAGGAAAAATGATATGGACAAAAGAGTTTGCAAAAGAAGGACTCCTGGTGGACATCACAGACTTTGTAGAAAGCCAGCCAGTATTTGAAAACCTTACAGACGGACAGAAAGACCGTATGATGTACGATGGAAAATATTACAGCATGACATTTTCCAATAACTGTGTATACATGATTTATAACAAAGACATCCTGGAAGCAGCAGGCTTCTCAGAGCCGCCTGCAACAATGGATGAAGTTACAGCACTTGCAGACGCTATCCTTGAAAAAGGCCTGACCACAGAAGACGGAAGACCAATCTACCTTACCAACTTTGAAGGCGGAAACTTTGCTACTGATTACTGGGTATGGGCAAACGGCGGCGAGCTGATGAACGAAGACTATTCAGAGACTTTGATCAACAGCCCGGAATCCATCGAGGCATATCAGTTTATGCAGGATCTTGTAAAGAACGGCAGCGCGCCTAAGATCGATGGAACAGGCAACCAGCTCTTTGTAAACGGACAGTGTGCATTCCTGATCACTGGAGAATGGGATCTCCCGGCAATTGATGACGCTGGCATTAATTACGGCGTAGCCACTGCTCCTGTAGGAACAAGCGGAACAAACACAGTTCCTATCGGCGGCGCAGAATATGCTGTTTTCGAGGGAAGCGAACATGTAGAAGAGGCTCTGGACTGGATCGCGTTATATAACAGCGAAGAATTCCAGAAAGAGACTGGATATATCACAGATATGTCCCTTTATGATGATCCTGAATTCCAGGAAGTATGGAAAAACGACGCAGACGTATCTCAGAGACTGGAAGCAAAATTAGTGCAGAGAGACCAGCTTCAGAATACGAAATATGATTTCCTTGAGGCACCGTTTATTTATCAGGATTCCAAGAACATTTACGCAGACGCTCTGGAAAGGATACTGGTAGGGCTGGAAGATGTAGAGACAACAATGAATAACGCAGCGCAGCAGATCAACGACGGTATTGCAGCCGAGCTTGCAGGTTAATTAAGCTTAATAGAAAAACGGGTGCAGTTTAAGACTGCACCCATTTTTATGAAACGGAGAGGAGGACGAAGAAATGACTGCCGGACAGATAGGAAAGAAAAGACAAAAACCCCGCAAACTGGCAGAAAAAGGCTTCATTGCTGTGATTGTAGCGCCTGCAATCCTGTACTTCGGTGTGATCTTCTATTACCCCACGATCATGAATATCTACTATATGTTTTGTGATTATAATCTTATTAAAGATCCGGAATTCGTGGGGCTGAAAAATATTATCCGGTTTTTTAGCGACCCTCTTGCCCTTGGAGCCTTTAGAAATACATTTATTATAACCATTGTCAGCGTGCCGGTGGTTATTATCGCCGCGCTGCTCATAGGAACAGGGCTTTCTAAAATCACCAGAGGAGTGGGATTTTTCAGAAGCGCCATTTTTGCGGCTTATCTCACCTCCCTTACTGTAGCGGCTATTGTATTTAAAAGCTGGTTCGGAACAGAGAGCGGCTTTATCAACGGCGTACTCACACAGCTTGGAGGAAGCAAGATACCATGGCTGTCACAGCCGTCTACGGCGATGGCTATTGTTATTGTTTTGTCAGTATGGAAAAATGTAGGATATTATGTAGTGGTATTTTTGGCCGGCTTTTCCAATGTGGATACGGGGCTGTATGAGGCGGCAAAGATCGACGGGGCAAATTCCAGAAAGATCTTTTTCTCTATCACCATCCCTCAGCTTATGCCTACCATCATATATTCCTCCATTATCGCAATGATAAATTTCCTGCGTACCTACTCTTCTGTATTGGTGCTGACCAACGGCGGACCCTACAGCTCTACGCAGACAGTACTGATGTATATGTTTGACCAGGGCTTCAGTTCTCGTAATGTAGGCTACGCATCGGTTATCTCTGTGGCGCTGACCCTTGTCATTTTAGTCTTGACAGTGATCCAGATGCGCATGAGCCATATGATGGATGAGGAAGGGGCGATGTGATATGGGAGCAAAAAAGAAAAAAACCATCAGTAAGATCATTATTTATGTACTGCTCTCCGTGGTAACCCTTATTATGCTGCTGCCGCTTTTATGGCTGTTGTCGGCTTCCTTCCAGGGTCCGGGAGAAATTTATAAGATACCTTTCAACTGGATACCTCAGAATATTCATTTGGAAAATTTCGCTTCAGCATGGGAGATGGGCTATATGAGCACGGCGTTTTTTTCCAGTGTATGTGTGTCCGTCCTTTACATAGTGATCCATGTGGTATGGTGTTCCCTGCTTGGCTATGTATTTGCGAAATACCATTTCCGGTTTAAAAACGCTTTGTTTATGATCATCCTGATCACTATGATGATCCCGCAGGAGCTGACGTTCTTCCCCATTTATACGATCGCAAGAGATCTTCATCTGGTAAATACCTATTTTGGCGTGGTATTTCCTTTCTGCATCAGCGGATTCGGTATCTTTTTTATGCGCCAGTTCTGTACCTATGTACCTAAGGAATTGATCGAAGCGGCAAGGATCGACGGATGCGGGCATGCAAAAACCTTTGTACGGATCGCGCTTCCTATTTTGAAACCAGCTATTTCCTCCCTTGTAGTGCTTGCGTTTTCTTTTATGTGGGATGAATTCGCGTGGTCAAAGCTGATCTTAAATACGAATGAAAAGCTGACGATTCCTGTAAGATTGACGATGCTGGCCCTTAGTCCTACAAATGAAATACAGATTTCAGAGCTTCTCGCCGCATCGGTGATCGCCATGATCCCGGTTGTCATTCTTTTTATCTGTTTCCAGAAGCAATTTGTGGAAAGTATCACACAGGGAGCTGTAAAGGGTTGATTTATTGACAGATAAAAAAATGGATGCTAAAATTATAAAAAAAATGTGGGTTAAGTGAAAAGCGTCTGAATATAACGGGCGCTTTTTGCTGTATCTGGGGAAGGGAAGAAGGGCATGAAAAAAAGAAAAAAGACGATTTCCATACGCTGGATCCTGGTATGGGTATATTCTATATTAATGGTTGCGATCGTGGGAGGCATGGGCTTATATGTAAATCACGTGACTACCTCGTATTTTATAGAAACGGCAAGAGAATATAATGAGCAGCTTACCACCCAGGCCTCTGTGAATATCAATACTTATTTCGAAGGGGTCAATGAGGCGCTGGAACGGTTCGTGAGTGACGAAGATGTATATGAAGCCGTAGCCCAGGAAAAAGATCTGGATGATTATGACAGATATCTTCTGCGGAAGCGTGTGCAGAGCCAGCTTACCACCCTTTTATCTACTCAAAAGACAATCCGGTGGGCTTTTATCATGTCCGATAACGGTTATATATTTTCAGATACTATCAGCGGCGTGCCTAAGATGGACGAGCCTATCATCGAGGAGCTGGAGGCCACGTACAAGGAGGAAGAAACTGCACCTATCCATTACTACTCGGTCATGCCAAGAATCTACGGAAGTCCTGGAAATGATTCCCTGGAAATACCTGTATCCCAGGGAATCCGGGATTTCAGCTCTTTTGGCTCGAAAAACAAGGGGGTCGTGGTAGCCAGCCTGAGCCTTTCCCAGCTGGATACGGTTTTTGCGGAGCTGGAAGAAAAAAATGGATTTACCAGCTTTATCATCGACGAGGACGGAAAGATCTATTATAGTTCGGATCTGGAGTATGTAGGGGAGAGAAAAGAAAAATATCTGGAGGACCATGGGATCACAAAGTCAGAAGAAGGCGTAATGTACGATGAAAGCGGAAGCGTACAGTTTTTGTTTAACGACAATGAGCTTTCGGTAAATGACTGGCACATCGTGGTCCTGGCCAATATGGACGATCTGGAAGGAAGATTTCACGCAGTGAGTGCTCTGGTTTTTGCCATTACCATAGGGGCCATTGTCCTGGCTGTTTTTGCCGGATGGATGGTTGCCTTTCGGGTGACGAAGCCTCTTATGCTCCTCACAAAAGAAATGGACAGAGTCAGCGGAGATCACTTGGGGGTAAGCCTTGAGGGAAAGACCATGCTTGCGGAAATAGACAGCCTGTATAAACGGTACAATAAAATGCAGGGAAGGATTCAGGATCTTATCGATCAGGTCTACTATGAAAAGATGAGACAGAAAGAGGCACAGTACGAAGCACTTCAATCAAAGATCAGCCCTCATTTTCTTTATAATTCTCTTCAGACCATTAATTCTCTGTGTATGCTGAACCGCAGTGAAGAAGCGCAGGAAGCGGTAAATGCTCTGGCGGAAATGCTGGAATACCTGGTTTATGAAAACAATGAAAAGGTGACCCTGGACAGAGAATTAAGCCATATAGAAAGCTACCTTAAGCTCCAGAAAATGAGGTATTATGAGCAGTTTTCTGTTGCTATGGACATTGATCCAGGCTGCAGGGAATGCGTGATCAGCAAACTGATGATCCAGCCCGTAGTGGAAAACGCGGTAATCCATGGCCTTGCCCCAAGGCAGGGAGGAGGAATCCTGGAAATTTCCGCCGGCTGCAGAGACGGTATTCTGACAGTTACGGTAAAAGATAACGGTGTAGGAATGTCTCAGGAAGAGACAGAAAGATTATATTCCTATATGAACAGCGAGGACCGGAACAGTGAGAAGAAGAGCATCGGACTTAGCAATATCCAGGAAAGGATCCGTCTGAAATTCGGTTCCGGATACGGGATCACCATTGAAAGCAAAGAAGGAGAGGGTACCAGGATCACCATACGGATGCCTGCGGTATATGAGTGAGGGGGAAAACAATATGGATGAAAAATATAAGGTCCTTCTGGTAGACGATGAGATGCTTACCATTATGGCTGTGGAAAAACTTCTCACCCAGGAGGGAAAACAGTATACAGTGGCGGGGACTGCCAGAAACGGCAAAGAAGCGCTGGAAGTCCTGGAAAAGACAAAAGCAGACATTGCTCTTGTAGATATCTGTATGCCGGGGATGGACGGCATTGAATTCCTCCAGGAAGTGGGAAGACGGGGGCTTAAGGTAAAGGTGATCGTTTTAAGCGCCCACAGAAATTTCGAATATGCGCAGCAGACCTTGAATTATGGAGCCTGCGGATATCTTTTGAAACCTTTTTCAAAGGAAAAGATTTTTGAAGCCCTAGACAGGGTGTCTGTGTCAGTAAGGGAAGAATGGGAAAAGGAAGAAGAACTGCGCCGTGAAAAGGAGCAGGAGGCCATTCGAAAATTGCTTTTGCACAATAAAGTGGACGAGATCCTTTTAGAAAAATTTAGCCTGGACAAAAAATACCGCCTTTTATTTGCCTCCTGCAAAGAGAATTTCCGCAGATTGTTTTTAGAAGAATGTCTGGGAGAGGGATGGAAAAAGATGAAAGATTCCCTGCTGGTGTATCTGCTTGAAGAAGAGGAGATAAAAGATTTGCCCTCAATTATGAGGACTATCAGGGAAGCGGCAAGGGATTACCTGATCCCCGATCTGGTGTTAACGGTAAGCGCTCCGGGACATTCCCTGGATACCATGAAGGAAGCCTATACGGAATGTAAGGTGGCGGGCGTTTACTGGTTTTATCTTTCCAGCCAGGAGTATATCGACTATACGCAGATAGGAAATTTCGGGGAAAAGTCCATCCGGCAGGTGGCGGAGCTCTTTGAAAGGCTGAAAGAAAAGACAGCTTTGGGAACCGACGAAGAGATCCGAAGCGCCCTTCAGAGCTTGTACAAAGAATTGAAAACAGACATGCCGGCGAATGAAGAGACCATACGGAGGCTTTTCTATGAATTTCTCATCTATGTACACCAGGTAAAGGGGAAGATGGGGACAGACGATAATGCTCTGGAGAATTTCGAAAGGGGATTAAGGCGTTTTAACACGCTGGATACCATGTACTGCTATGTGGCTGAACAGATGGAAGATTACCTTTTAGGCGGAAGCGGGCAGCCGGCAGCAGAAAACGAGGACATGATCGTGGCACGGGCAAAAGCATTCTGCAAAGAATATTACAATGAAGACTGCAGCTTGGATGACATCGCCGCGTATGTTTATATTTCAAAAAGCTACCTGTCTAAAATATTTAAAGAAAAGACAGGAGTAAGTATCTGGAACTATTTTACGGATCTTAGGATCGCTAAGGCGAAAGAACTGCTGGAAAAGGGAAACATCAAAGCTGTCGTTATCGGTGAGATGGTGGGGTATAAAAATCCCAGCCATTTCGGAAAGATCTTTAAGAAAAGAGTGGGGTGTTCCCCAAAGGATTACCAGCAGATGGTTATTTACAGGGAGGATTAAAACCTATGACTTACAAAGAAATGATAGAAACCCTTTCTATAGAGGAAAAAATGCGCTGCCTGATCGGAGGCGGCATGAATACAAGCTATGTGCCCGAGGGGGCTTCGGTGAAGCCTATGCGGTACTATGACGGGCCTTTCGGCCTTCGCATGAAGACGGACGACAGCAAGGATACCCCCGAGGAAACGGAAAAGATCCGTTCTCAATTTCCAAACGCAGGACAGGGGGACGAGGTTTTATCCACAGCTTTTCCTACAGGATGTGCATTGGGCTGCACCTGGGATACAGAGCTTGTGGAAAAAGTAGGAAACGCACTTGGGGAGGAATACAGGGCAAAGGAAGTAAACGCCATTTTAGGGCCGTCTATGAATATTAAGCGCCATCCTCTGTGCGGAAGAAACTTTGAATATTTTTCAGAGGATCCTTATTTAACCGGAAAATTAGCCGGAGCCTATGTAAGAGGAGTACAGGAGAAAGGGGTAGCTGCCTGCCCTAAGCATTTTGCCCTGAATCATCAGGAGGAAGGACGGGCGTATGTTTCCAGCGAGGTGGACGGACGCACTTTCCGGGAGTTTTACCTTAAACCCTTTGAGATGGTGGTAAAGGAAGAGCATCCCTGGTCCATTATGTGTGCTTACAACCGGATCAACGGCGTGTATGCTTCGGAACACCAGCAGCTTCTTTCAAAGATCCTAAGAGAGGAGTGGGGATTTGACGGAATGATCATCTCTGACTGGAGCGCCGTAAAAAACAGGGCTTATGCATTAAAGGCCAGTGTGGAGATGAGTATGCCTTACCAGGATGAAGCTTTCGGGCAGCTTATGGACGCATACGAAAAGGGAGAAATCTCAGAGGAGATGATCGACAACGCTCTTTCCAGGATCGCCCTGTTTTATGAGCGGACCAAAGGAGTCTATGACCGCCCCTCCTGCGATTTTGCGGCACACCATGAGCTGGCGGTGGAGGCGGCTAGAAAGTCCATCGTTATGCTGAAAAATGAAGAGCAGATCCTTCCTTTAAAGAAAGAGGAGACGAAGAAAGTCCTGGTGATAGGAGGCGGAGCAGTCCATCCTTATATTGGCGGAGACGGAAGTTCCCGGGTGATGAATCCCACCCAGGTGGATCTTCCTTTAGAAGAGATAAAAAGACTGCTGGGAGAAGAGGCAGAGGTAAAATTTGTAGGGGCGGATAAGCTGGATGCCTATAAAAGCGACATCGGACATTTGGAAGGAGAACTTCTTCCAAAGGCTGCCTGGGCGGATGTGATCCTTGTCTTTTTAAACCAGGAGTTAAGCTGCAGCAGCGAGGCCATGGACAGGCACGACATTTTTCTCAACCCTACCCAGGAATATGTGATGAAACTCTGCAATCGTGTGAATGATAAGATCGTGGCAATCCTGAATGTGGGGGATGTGATCGCTGTCCACAGATGGGAGCCGTATGTACAGGGAATCTTTGTAAGCTGGCTGGGCGGACAGGGTATGGGAAGGGCAGTTGCCGAGACCTTATTTGGATATAACAATCCTTCCGGACGTCTGGCGGAAACTTTTCCCAGGAGCATCCAGGATGTGGAAAGCCTGAAAAACTATCCGGGAGATGGCTATAAGGTGGTATATAAAGAACAAATGATGGTGGGATACCGGGATTTTGATACCAGTCACATCCAGCCGGAATATGAATTTGGCTTCGGACTTTCCTATTCTTCTTTTGTATATAAGGATCTTCATCTTAGCGAAAAGGATCTGACCTTTATCCTAGAAAACACAAGCGGCTGGGACGGAGAAGAGACAGCTCAGGTTTATATAGAATTTCCAAAAGAGTCCTGGAACAGCCATCCCGCCCAGGAATTGAGAGCGTTTAAAAAGGTTCGTATCCCGGCACATCAGGAGCAAAAGGTAGTGATTCCTTTGACAGAGGATATGTTTGCATATTATAACACTGCCCTGGAAAAATGGGCGAAAGAGGACGGTGTTTACCGGATCAAGGTGGGGAGCTCATCCAGAAACCTGCCCCTTGTCTGTGAAAAGAGGGTAACATCCGGCGAAAAGATAACCACAGAGTGGAAGGAATTTTAAGCAGAGTATGAAGGAGACAAAAATGATGAGAACACTGACCCGGGAAGAAATAATCCATGTGATCGAGGGGAAGGGAAAGGCGGAAAGAGTTCCCCTTTTGTATGACTTTTGGATCTACAGCAATGTTTTTGGTGAGGATGAAGAGATGCTGCGCCAATGGCTGTCCCAGTACCCTTGTGATATGGCGCAGGTTCCGGTGTATATGCCGGAGGTGGACGTGCGGCCAAAGGAAGACCCGTCCTACTGCTGGGCGCCTCCTGGAGTGGATCTTCGTAAAGACGGAGGGCTGGACGCCCAGTGCCTGATCGAAGACTGGGAAGATACAGAAGCTTTCTACCGCAATTTTCCCGATCCGGAATCCCCGGCTGCTATCAGGGAAAGGGTGAAAAAGGACGGACGGTATCTGGTGGGACGCTGGTGGTTCTGCCTGTTTGAGCGGCTGTGGATGCTTAGGGGGATGGAAAACGCCTTGACGGACTTTTACCTTTACCCGGAAGAAGTACATAAGCTTTTTACAAAGCTGACGGATTTTTATATGCGGGTTATGGAGCGGGCGAAAGAGGAATTGGACGTAGATGGATTTTTCGTTTCAGATGATATCGGAACGCAGACAGCGCCGTTTTTTTCTCTGGATATTTTTCGGAAATTTTTTAAGCCTTATTATAAAAAACTTATTGATAAAGCCCATGAGATCGGAACCCATTTCTGGCTCCACAGCTGTGGGAATATCGAGGCATTTTTGCCGGAGCTTATTGAGATCGGGCTGGACGTGATACACCCCATCCAGAAGAACACCATGGATGAAAAGGTGATATCGGAAAAATACGGAGATAAGATCTGTATTTTAGCAGGAATTGACGTACAGTATCTGTTTGCCTTCGGGACGCCCCAGGAGGTAGAGCAGGAAGTAAACTATCTGATACAAACCTATGAAAGACCGGAAGGCAGGTTTATGCTTACTATGGGAAACGGTTCTACCCCGGACTGGAAGGTGGAGAATCTGGACGCCATGTATCAAGCGTCGCTGCCCGGGGCAAGGAGGATATGAAAAAGTGGATGCAAATAAAATAAAAAAAGTCTACGTGGTTTATAAGACTCATCTGGACGTAGGATTTACGGATCTGGCGAAAAATGTGCTTGATAAATATGTGAATGATTATATTCCCCGCTCTATAGACATGGCGGAGCAGTTAAATACAGGGGAAAATAAGGTCTTTGTCTGGACAGTGGGATCCTTTCTGATTGATTATTTTTTTAAGAATGGAAGCAAAGAGTACTGCGAGAAATTGAAAAAGGCCATTAAAAATGGAGATATATGCTGGCATGGACTTGCCTGTACCACCCATACGGAATTTTTAGACGAGGATCTTTTGGACTTTGATCTGTCTGTCTCTGATAAGCTGGATGAGCAGATGGGAAAGAAGACCATTGCCGCTAAGATGACAGATGTTCCGGGCCATACCAGAGGACTGGTATCCGCCCTGCGCGCCCACGGGAAGAAATACCTTCACATAGGAGTAAACGCCGCATCTATGGTGCCGGAGGTTCCCCATACTTTTGTCTGGAAAAACGGGGAGGATGAGGTGATCGTCCAGTATTCGTCTGATTACGGTACTCCCTGTTATGTGGAAGGGATGGAGGAAGCTTTGGAATTCGTCCATTCAAAAGACAATATGGGCCCCCAGTCCCTGGAAGAGATACAAAGAGAGTTTTCAAGGATACAGAAAAAATATCCCAATGCCCAGGTGGTGGCGTCCGCTATGGATCCTTACGCAGAGAAATTATGGCAGATGAAAGATAAACTTCCGGTGATAGAGGAAGAGATCGGGGATACCTGGATCTACGGGACCGCTACAGATCCTGTGAAGGTTATGAAATACCGGGCTCTTTTAAGACTTAAGGAACAGTGGAAGGAAAGGGGTATATTTTCCGTAAAAGACGAAGCCTTTGAGGAATTTCTCATGAATCTTCTTCTGGTGGCGGAGCATACCTGGGGATTGGATTATAAAAAGTACCTTGCGGATTTTTCTAACTGGAAGAAAGAAGACCTGTTAAAAGCAAGAGAGAAAGACATTACCACCATGGAAAACCTTACCAGCAGGAATGCGCAGCTGGCGGAGTTTTTAAAGGAAGAGATGAAGAACTACCGGGGAGGGGGAACATTCCAGGGTTCCTATGCCTTTTTTGAAAGCTCCCATGAAGAGCAGCGGGAATATATCGAAAAAGCAGTGGCAGCTCTTCCCGAAGCCTTAAAAGAAGAGGCCCAAAAGGAACTGAACCGTTTGGATGTGCAAAGACAGGAGAAATATGAGGCTGCTTCTTGGGATGGGAAAAAAATCTATCCATATGAAAAAATTCAGATCCAGGACTGGAAGGTTTCTTTCGGAGGAAACGGAGAACTTTGCTGTCTGGAGAAAGATGGGAAAGACTGGCTTGACGGCGGCAGTTTTGGACGGCTGATATACACCATTTATAATGCAAGGGACTGTATGTATGATTACTATAGTTATGGCCGTGCCTTCCGGGAAAACAAGTGCTGGTCCGAACCGGATTTTACAAAGCCCGGACTGGAGTTTGAGGAAGGGTTAAAGCACAGAGATTATAAATTTGGCGTAAGGGAAATGGAAGTAAAGGAAAACCAGGTGAAGATACATCTGGCTGGAGACGAACAGGCTGCAGAAGAGTTCAGTTGTCCCCGGGAGGCAGTGCTTACCTATACATTTGGAGAAAAGGTGAAATGCAGTGTAAGCTGGCAGGAAAAAGACCTGGGAAAAATCCCGGAGGCTTTGTGGCTGGAAATGAAGTTCCATACAGAAAATCCTTATCGCTGGAAGCTAAAGAAGCTGGGGCAGATGATTTCTCCTTTCGATGTGGCGGAAGGCGGAAACCGCCGTCTCCACTGTGTGGAAGAAGTGGATTATGCCGGAGCGGACGGAAGGGTCATTGTGGAAAACATCCATTCGCCTTTGCTGAGTGTGGGCGGACATTTCCTGTATGGAGATTACCGGGAGCTGCCTGTTATGGAGGATGGCTTTGCATGGTGCCTTTATAATAATAAATGGGGAACGAATTTTAAAATGTGGTGCGAGGATGACTGTACTTTTGAGTATGTGATCGATGTACAGACGTATCCGGGCCAGCAAAAGAGTTGAATCGTATTTTATATATCAGCCGTAAATTTCAGAGCAGCCTGTGCTGACAGATAACAGCGCGGCAGCGGGCAAAGGAATAGATCGGGAAGAAGAGAAGGAGGAAAGAGAGCATAATGGATGGCAGAGAGCGTATATTAAGGACCTTGGCTTTTGAAGGGCCGGATAAGATACCGGTGGATCTGTGGATCCTGCCGGCAGCACGGATGGAGTATGGGGAGAGGCTGGAGAAGCTGCTGGATGAGCACGAAAGAGATATCGTCTCCCTGGTGGGGCCTTTTGATCATGGGTTTACGAAAGAATATTATGAGTATGGAACGTATCAGGATCCTTGGGGAAGTATCTGGACAAATATACAGCCGGGGATCATCGGCGAGGTGAAACAGCCTGTATTCCAGGAATATGATGGGATCGATGAGTATAAACCGCCGGTTGAGCAGTTCATAAAAGAGTGGGAGGAGAATAAAGAGGATATCGCTTCCCAGATCCGTACCCACAGAAGCAAGGGGAAATTTATTATAGGCGGCTGGATCAGCCTGTTTGAGCGGCTGCAGTATTTAAGGGGAACGGAGAATCTGTACTGTGACATTGCTCTGGAAGAGGACGAGATGTTTAAGCTTATAGAATACGTGATGGAATTTGAACGTGTCTATCTGGAGAAGTGGCTGGAAATGGATATCGACGGAGTCGCTTTCGGGGATGACTGGGGCTCCCAGCGCAGTCTTCTGATATCGCCGGATCAGTGGAGAAAGCTGTTTAAGCCTTTGTATAAGGAATTGATCGATATGATCAAAAACGCCGGAAAGAAAGTATTTTTCCACAGCGACGGATATATTTTGGACCTGTATCCGGAGTTTATTGAAATGGGAGTGGACGCGATCAATTCCCAGCTATGGTGCATGGGCGTGGAAAAAGTGGCGGAAAAATATGCCGGAAAGATAACTTTCTGGGGCGAGATCAGCAGGCAGGACACCCTGCCCCACGGCACCCCGGAGGACATCCGCCGCTGCGCGAAGATCATGAAAGAACACCTTTATAAAAATGGCGGCCTGATCGGAGAGAGCGAGGTAAACCGGGATGTTCCTATAGAGAATATCCGGGCGGTTCTTGAGGCGTGGAATGAAGGGTGAGCATGGTTTGAGAACACATATAAAAGGTTTAAAATTATATGGCATACCCATACGATGGCAGGACAGGCTGAATACTTTTATAATTAAGGCAAAAATTTAGTATAAAGGAGATGAATAAATACAATGTTTGAGCCGGATTACAGAAATATTGTGGACAGCGCGAGAAATAAGCAGGCGAAAAGACTTCCCCTGTATGAGCATAATGTATCCTTTGAAAAGATCGGGGAGATCAAAGGCGCGGATATGATGGCGCTGTACAATGGGGATGAAAAGGATATTCATGAGTTTTTCCGAATCTATTGTAATTTTTTCAAAGAATACGGCTACGATGTAGTGACTTTTGAAGAGTGTATCGGTACAGTGATGCCGGGAAGCGGGGCTCTTGGAGACAGCCGCGTGACGCCGGTGATCCAGGAGGAGGATGATTTTAACAATTATCCTTGGGAAGAGATACCGGATTACTATTTTGAACGGAACGCAAAGTATTTCCGTGCCCTTAGGGATGAGATGCCCGAAGGGATGAAAGCCATCGGAGGAGTAGGAAACGGGATTTTCGAGTGCGTGCAGGAGCTAACAGGATTCCAGGGGCTGTGCTATATCAAAGCGGATGATGAGGAACTCTACCAGAACCTGTTTAAAAAGGTAGGAGAAACGAATCTGAAGATCTGGCAGAGGTTTATGAAAGAATTTGGGGACGTGTACTGCGTGCTCCGTTTTGGGGATGACTTAGGCTATAAGACCAGTACCATGCTTTCAACAGAGGATGTAAAAACCTTGATCCTTCCCCAGTATAAGCCTATCGTGGATCTGGTGCATAGTTACCAGAAGCCGTTCCTGCTCCATTCCTGCGGAAAGATCTTTGATGTAATGGAAGACCTGATCGAAAAAGTAGGGATCGATGCGAAACATTCTAATGAAGACCAGATCGCACCATTCCCGGTATGGGTGGAAAAATACGGGGACCGTATCGGAAACTTTGGCGGGGCAGATGTGGACATGGTATGCCACTGCAGCAAGCAGGAGCTTAAAGAGTATATCGTGGATATCATTAAGAAGTCAGAGAACCACGGAGGTTTCGCCTTTGGCACAGGAAATTCGATCCCTGCCTATGTACCTACGGAAGGGTACCTGAACATGATCGAGATTGTCCGGGAATACAGAGGAGATTTCCGCTGAGAAAAGGAAAGGAGAAAACAGGTAATTATGAAACGTTCAGAGATAAACCAGGCGATAAAAGATATGGAGGCATTGATCAAAGAGCACGGTTTTGAAGTGCCGCCTTTTTGTAAATGGACGCCGGAAGAATGGAAGGAAAAAGGAGCAGAGTACCAGGAAATCCGCGACAATATGCTGGGATGGGACATCACGGATTACGGCACGGGGAATTTTGACAAAGTAGGCTTTGCCCTGATCACCATCCGGAATGGAAATCTGAAGAATCCAAAATATACAAAGACTTATGCGGAAAAGCTGCTCATGATAAAAGAAGGGCAGCATTCCCCCATGCATTTCCATTGGAACAAAATGGAAGATATCATTAACCGCGGGGGCGGAACCGTCCTGATCAAGGTTTATAATTCCACAGAGGATGAAGGCCTGGCAGATACAGATGTGACGGTACACTGCGACGGAAGGGAATTTACCGTACCGGCAGGCACCCAGGTGGAGCTGAAACCAGGGGAGAGCATCACGATCTATCCGTACATGTACCATGATTTTGACGTAAA
>DWYZ01000011.1 GCA_019118425.1 Candidatus Blautia faecavium
GAATGAATGCCAAGGTAGCTTCCTTATCTTCGTCGGATGATTTAGAGTTAATTGTCAGATTTGCTTCTGAGCCAATGCACAGACCCTGATTTTCTTCTCCTTCCACTCCGATATAGATTGGAATAAAGCAAACATCTTCTGCCGGAAGATCCGGATTGTTCTCATTGATCGTAGTCCATGCCCAGTTTCCGTTCTGTGTAAAGGCAACTTCCTCTAAAGCAAATTCTGCCATTGCGTTCTCTGTAGTCATACTGGACAGCATAGCCGGTTCTGTACAGGAATTATTAATGTATAAATCAAATATCTGTTTGAAATTATCAATATAGGTCCCATCTAAAGTATCGGAGTCATCAACGCCTTTATCTTTATACTCGTAGTAAAGAGGCATATTAAACAAATGTGTCGTCCATCTCCACTCCTCGCCAGGTGAGAAAGAAGTAGATGCAAACGCTCCTAAAATACCCAGTTCATCAGCTTTCGCCTGGATATCTTCCGCAACAGCTTTTAAAGTATCGAAATTATTAATCTCTTCCAGGGAAGAAATCACAGCCCCTTCTGTAGCGCAGTAATCTTCAATGATTCGTTTGTTCGTGATGATTCCATAACCTTCTACAGTATATGGAATCGCGAATACGCCGTCCTCGTCAGAAATCGCAAGACTCTTATCATTCAGCATTTCATACCATTCTGTGTCTGACAGCTCTGTCGCATAGTCCTTCCACTGTTTCAGACCAATGGTATTTCCGATCTGGAAAAGAGTCGGCGCATCTTCTTTCGCCAGTTCAGCTCTTAATACATTGGCATAGGTATTGGCACCAGCACTGACTACTTTAGCCTCAATTCCTGTCTCTTCCGTAAAAGCAGGAAGAACCTCGTCTTCCAGGATCGTAGCATCCTCCGGCTTCTGATTCAGCCAGTAAACACTTCCTGTAATGGAACTATAGTCATAGTCGTCTCCGGATTCTTCTTCCGCAAATACAGGAACTGTAAACATGGAAGCTGCCATAGCGGCAGTCAGTCCTAAAGCTGCCCATTTTTTAGCTTTTTTCATAATTTTCTACCTTCCTTTCGCTTTTATGGAAACGCATCCGGTAATGTATCCGGTAACGTTTCCGGTTTGTGAGATAAACATAGCACATTCCACACCAGTTCGCAAGAGAAATTTAGGCCGAATCTTTCATTTCGTGAATTTCTATATTTTTTCTTTTATTTTTTTGTACAGTTTTCACAGTATTTTGGTATATCCTTTTCTTAGACACACCTCCGCTTTCTGCTTAATGCGCAGAAAAAAGCCGCGCATGACCCGACCATCTGCCGGTCTTTCTGCGCGGCTGCTTCTCTTTCTGTTTTTATTCATGCAGTTCCAGCGGAAGCCCATCCGGGTCCTTGAAAAACGTAAATTTCCCTCCGGAAAATTCATCTGTCCGTATCGGCTCCGTAACAATTCCCTTACGATTTAATTCTTCCACTGTTTTTTCAATATCCGTCACCTTAAAGGCCAGATGCCTCAGCCCATACGCCTCCGGGAAGCTAGGCCTCTTTGGATGCAGCTCATACTCTCCATCCGCCTTCGCCGGAGCAAAAATCTCCAGTTCCACTCCACCCAAAATCAAATCCAGCTTGTAATCCTGCCTGTCCTCCCTGAAGTTCTCTCTCAAAATCTCAAACCCCAGCTTATTCACATAAAAATCCCTGGACCTCTCATAATCCGAAACAATTAAAGCCACATGATGTACTGCACAAATTCCCATTTTTATCCTCCTTCTGATCCGTTTTACTCACGGAATACATTAACTGCGTCAATAATGGCAGATGTAAAAGTCTACTTTTCCTCTATACCATTCCCGCTATATACCTATAGCAAACTTCTTGCTTCTTGTTATCCTAACATTTACCACTCCAACTTCCTCCGCCCTTCACCAACACACTCCGCCTCCCACGCCTCCTCCCACCCATGAAAAGCCAGCCGAAAGGAAGCGGTGCTCACAACGGCAGGCTTTGCGAGGCTTGGAGGATTTCTTCTGCGCCGCTTCAGCCGCTGAACATCTGTCCGAGCGCCAGCGAGTTATGCGAAGCGGCTGATAATCGGCGAGCGCAGAAGAAATCCCCAAACGCAGCACGTCTGCCGTTGTGAGCACCGCTTCCTTTCGGCGTCCCCTTTTCCACCTTCTGTGACTTAATTACAGAAATCTCCAAAATATTCTGCTATCCTTTACACATACTAAAGAAAAAAGGAGAAAATCACATGAAAATAGAAAACTTTAAAACCAACACCTTCCAAGAAGACGTACTTCAATCCTCTACTCCCGTTTTGGTAGATTTCTGGGCTCCCTGGTGCACCCACTGCCGGGTTCTCTCTCCCATGCTGGAAGTATTCGCTAAAACGGCTGACAATATCCGCATCGGAAAAGTAAACATTGACGAAGAACCGGAGCTAGCCAAACAATTCGGCATCATGAGCATACCTACTGTCCTCTACATTAAAGACGGCGTTGTCAAAGAGAAAAAAACAGCGCCCCAGGATCTGGAGGAACTGGAAGATATGATAAGCTAAAGCCATCATTTCCGCCGGATGTCCCGCACATTTCACCCTCCGGAACTATGCGGCACATCCGGTATATTTCCAGTCCAGTCAAAATATATGATATCCAAAGGACATATCTCCTCTTTACTGCTTACTGATAGCCGAACAGCTGCTTCGCAGCTTCGATCAAGAGGCACTGATTCCCTCAAATATCCCAATAATACCTGGGCGCTATGATATCGTACTCTCTGCAGGAGCATCCATTGCTGTATCCTTCACAGCACTGACAGTCTGAACAATACATATGGGCGTCACGTATGTGAAAGATTCCCGCATACCTAGCTGACGTGCGGTATCCCTTAGCCCGTTTCTTACTGTTCGCGTGATAAATGCCGTTAGAGATCAGCATATTTTCCGGCGTATATCTGCTGAAATCAAAGTAATGATTTTCCGTCCCATGATGAGGAACTTTAATACACCAGTAATGCTCATACAAGGGTATTCTTTTATCATAATTGTTCTGGATCATCTGCAGATGCTTTTTCTGCACATCTCCGGTAAATAAAAGATTCAATTCTCCGTCTTTGTCGTTTTGGAAAACAATGCTTATGTTATTCTTAAACTGACGAAGTTCTATTTTTCTGGCTTCCATATTTTCCAAAAGCTGCTGAAATTCTGCCTGTTCCCGGATTTCCCTGAATTCCCTGTCCAGCGCGGCGAGATCCCGTGACACCTCCTGTCCTGTTTCTCTTCCAAGAAGCGTCATGGAAAACACGATCTGCCTCAACCGTCCTGAAAAAGCTAATAACCTTTCCAGTATATACTGATAATTTTCCCCAATAGCCGCCATGATCTCTTCTGTTTCCGCCGCGATCACATCCTGGTCCGGCCATAAAGCCCTGTATTTTCCCTCAAACAGGCTTCCTCTTTCTAAAAGCTCCACCTCCTGAGGTTTTCGGCACAAAGTCTCCACAAGGGCAAAGAGACTCACCTGTCGGCCTGGAAGATAGGTATTTTTCATCAGGTCAGCTAAAATCAGCAAAGTAAGAGTCCTGTTCATCTCCTCCCTGGAAAAAACATCCGGAAGATATATTTTCCCAAATTCATGGGAATACTGTTTCTTCTTCATCATATATAAAAGGCCGGATAAATGATCCAGATGGAAATGCGTCAGCAAAAGATTTTTCTGCTCTATACTGCTCAGATCCGAAAGTATGATATCAAACATTTCCCGCCGGGGCCGGCCGCTTATCCTGCTATTGCTGGTTCCGAAATCCACAAGAAGGTTTTTTCCCTTGTCACGGATACAAAAGCAGTCTCCGAAACCAACATTGTACATTCGTATTTTCATTTTATTCCACTCCGTTTTTGGCACAGATGTCATTTAAACAACATCTGTCGCAATGGGGTTTTGTCCTGGCAGTACATACATCTCTTCCATGATAGACCAGTCTGTGGCAGAAATCGCTTCCTTCTTCCGGAGGAATGATCTTCCACAAAGCCATCTCCACCTTCTTAGGTTCTTTTATATTATCCACCAGACCCATGCGGTTCGTCAGCCGGATACAATGTGTATCCGTCACAATAGCCGGTTCTCCGAATACATCCCCCATGATCAGATTGGCGCTCTTTCTTCCCACTCCCGGAAGCTTCAAAAGCGCGTTAAAGTCTTTGGGAATCTTTCCTCCGTATTCATCCCTGAGCATCCGCATACATCCGCTGATATCTCTGGCTTTACTGTGACCCAGTCCGCAGGGCTTCACAATGGCTTCTATATCCGCCACATCCGCATTAGCTAAAGCTTCCACGCTTGGATACTTTTTATACAGATCCTGAACCACAACGTTCACCCTCGCGTCCGTACACTGCGCCGCAAGACGCACGCTCACTAAAAGTTTCCACGCCTGGTCATAATCCAGCGTACATCCTGCGTCAGGATATTCTTCTTTCAATCTCCGGATAATCTCCAGAGCCAGTTCCTCTTTTGTCATATGACTGTTGTTTCCTCCTTTTTATCTGCTCATCCCAATATTGTATCTGCTGAACTGAAAACCGCAGACTATTCATTCCCGTTTCCTTTACCCAGCCGGCTGCTAACTCTTTTAAAGGTAAGATAGAACACAATCCCCTTCACAATGGAAGAAAGGGTCAGCGCCCACCAGACCCCGTTCAGGCCAAAGCCTATATGCGTCAGCAGCAATGCCAAAGGGATCCTGGAGCCGGTGAGCAGAATACTGATCACGCTGCACAGCTTCGTCCTTCCCAATCCGGAAAGGGCCCCCACTGTCATAAGTTCTACACACATAAAGCCTTCTCCGATTCCTATGATCACAAGATAGTCCACAGCAGTGGAGATCACATCTTCCTCATAGAAAAACAGCCTTGCCATGGGTTCCGGAAGAAGGACAAACAAAGCAGTCACCAGGATTCCCCAGGCGATCAGGATGCGAAGAGAAAGCCCATATCCCTTTTTAATGCGGTCGTGCTTTTTCGCCCCGTAATTCTGTCCCACAAAAGCATTTAAAGCCGCTCCGAATCCGTCCGCCGTATTCCAGGATATGGACTCGATCTGTCCTCCCACTCTCTGTGTAGCTACCGCACCCGCCCCAAAGGCGGATACCATCCTGGTAAGCACCATGGAGATCATACAATAAATCGTCCCCTGCAGGGCAGTGGGTACGCCGATCCTGCAGATAGAGGCATAATAGTTTCCTGGAGCGATACGAAAGATTTTCGCGTTTTTTATTACGTTTCTGTTTTCTGCGGACCGAAATACACTGATCAGCATAACCACCATGACCAGAAACTGTGCTGTCACAGTGGCCACTGCAGCTCCCGCCACTTCGATTCTGGGGAAAGGACCGATTCCCATGATCAGCATCGGATCAAGGATCATATTCGTAACCAGGCCCGCCAGGTTTGCCTTAAAAGGCGTCTTCGAATCCCCCTGCGCGGTAAACAGACCGGTGAGGGTAAGATTCATAAAAGAAAAAATGATCAGCCCGCAGGTAATCTGCATATATATTTTCGCATATTGATAAGTCACACTATCGTTAAGCTGAAAAAAAGAAATCAGCTGATCCGTAAACACCAGGCAGACCAAAGCGAACATTACGCCAAAAATGCAGGTGAGCTGCAAAGCCGATGCCGCATAGTTCGCCGCCCCGTCCCGGTCTTCTCTTCCGCAGCACTGGGCCACATGGACCTGTCCTCCCATTCTGGCCAGGGATACCAGCCCCTGCGAAAGCCACACATACATGCCGCCCACTCCCACTCCGGCCACTGCCTTAGAACCAAGCACGCCTATCCACGCCATATCTGTAATATTATAAGCTGTTCCTAAAAAGGACGATGCCATAATGGGAATTGCCAATTGAGATAAAGTTTTTAAGATCGGTCCGTTAGTTAGGCTCAATTGTCCTTGTCTGCTCATTTTATCCTCCATCCAGTATAATGGTTTTTGTATTTTAGGAAATTTTCCTGTTGTTCCAGGATTCTTTTACATTCTGAGTTTTTTATGGAGCTCTTTTATCAGCTCTTTCCGTTTAAATATAAACAAGCCTGCGATCATAAGAAAGCTGACGCCTCCGCATATTACAGAAGGATAGGTTACCCGTACCAGTCCTGCGAAAAGAAAAATAAGGGGAATCCATCCGTAAAATCCTGCCTGTATAAAATAAAACAAATATTCCGCCTGCTCCAGTTTTTTCACCTTGGCAATCACCGGCATAGAACACAGAACCACCAGGGAGGCAAGAGGGAATAAAAAGTCCAGGGACCAGCCCCTCCACCCGGTGAACCAATCCCATAAAATCCCAGCCAGACTGACAATCAGCAGCTGCCACATAAGATTCTTTAAAATATTTCTTCTTTTTCCATAAGCTACCCCTACAATAAGCCAGGTACAAAAGCAGCCTGCCGCTACGAAGAGCGCCCAGCTCAGGCGGTCACTGAGCATGTAGTTGACCATGCCGCATACCACAGCAATGGCAATGCATAAAAAAGTAAAGGTATCCCATATTTTCTTCGCTGTTCCCTTTTGATCCTTTTCATAGCCCGGGAAGGCGTTTTCTTCCTGCCGGTAAGGAATCTTTTCTTTTTCCAGATAAGACAGAAGATTCCGTTTAATGCTCTCACTGGAAATCTTAGCCGTCATCCCAAGGACCAGTTCGTTTCCGTAAGAGCAGGAACAAACCTGCAGAGTATTGGTGCTTGCGAAAAATCCGAAGCGGTCAATGAATTCTCCATATTCCTCCGGCATGCGTATGATGCCTACATTAGAATATACTGCGGTGATTCCTCTTCCTCCCAGAGTGGTCCCCGCCTGCAGGGCAAGGGTCTTGGCTTCCAGAGGGACCATGCGCAAAAGGGGATTTTTTTCCAGACGTACCAGCTCGCTCATGCGCATGGCGAGCCGCTCCTTGCTGAGCTCTGACTCAAACTGTTCCTTCACCCCTTTTACCACATCCTGAAAAACCGTGTCCTGGCAAAAGTGAAAGCGCACTTCAATCCATCCGAAAAAATTAGCCATAGACTGAGAAGGAAAATAATTTCTTAAATTTACAGGAATCATCAGCCCCAAAGGTTTTTTCAGCTGATTTCTGGGGATTTCCTCATGAATGGCACACAAAAGCATAGCCGCGATCAAAACCGTAATAGAAACGCCGTATTCTCTTGCCTTTGCAAGTGTTTCCTTTACAGGAAGAGTGATTTCTGTGATCTCCATATCCTGCTGTTCATGCTTTTCTCCCTTAAACTGAAAGGCTTTTTCTTTTTTCTCCCGCAGCTTGGGGGTATCGGAATTATAATATTGAGAAAAACTGTCCTCCTCCAGATCTTTTTCCGTCACCTTTTCATCAGAAAAGATTTCCGGAAGTTCCGCTTCCTTGTGGGCGGTCCTCAGATAATTTTTCACCAGCTCCTGCAGGAAATGCATGGCTCCCGTCCCGTCAGTGAGCCCGTGGAAAACCTCGAAATTAATCCTGTTTTTATAGTAAGAAACTTCGAAAAGGAGACTCTTTTTATCTGGTATGTATATTCTGCTGCAGGGAGGGAGGGTTTCTTCCTTGACCATAGCACGTATCTCCCTGCGCTCCAGGTAAAACCAAAATAAGCCCTTGCGCAGAACAGCCTGGAACACCTGATATTTTTCCATAGTTTTATCCAAAGCTTCCTGTAAAAGCTCTCCATCTACCTTTTCTTTCAGCTGGCAGTAAAAACGAAACACTCTGGTATCATTTTTTCCTGTCACTGCCGGAAAAGCCAGCGCCGCATTATCCAGTTTTCTCCACTGTGATAAACCTGAATTTTTCACGATCCTGAACTCTCCTTTAAAAATGCATTCATATACTCAAAACTCTCCTGCACATGCAGGAATTTAATACCCAAAGCAAAATATCCATGAAAAGCTTCCGCGATCCGATGGATTTCCACCTTATTTCCCGCTGCTAAAAGCTTCTCTCCGTATGCTTCTCCTTCATCCCGAAGAGGGTCGAACTGCGCGGTAAGGATCAGCGTATCCGGCATATTTCTCAGATCCTTGGCTAAAAGCGGGGAAAAATAGGGATTTTCTCTGTCCTTCGGGCTGCTCTGATATAAAGTCAGGTAATTTTCCATCTTTTTCGCAGTCAAAAGGTAGCCTTCTCCGTTTTCTTTTACGGAAGGATAAGGTGACTGCTCTGTATAGCAGTTATTAAGTGCCGGATAGATCAGAATCTGCTTTTCCGGTGTAAATTCCCCTGTGTCCCTTGCCATCAGACACACAGCAGCCGCCAGGTTTCCTCCTGCACTGTCTCCGATGATGGCAATTTCTTCCGGATTGGTATTTAAAAGAAAACGATTGGTAAAAAGGGCCCTGGCCGCAGCATAGCAGTCTAATAATCCGGTGGGGAAAGGATGTTCCGGTGCCAGACGGTATTGTACAGACGCCACGATCCTTCCCGTAGACTGGGACATTCTGGCGCATACCCGGTCATAATTATCCACACTCTCCGTTACCCAGCCGCCCCCATGAAAAAATAGAAGAACCGGCAGCTCATGTCCTTCTTCCACACCTTTTTTCATGGCTTCCTCTGTGGGAAAATAAAGTCTTACAGGTACATTATATTCTCCGTTATAGACCCCTGCATCCAGCTTTCTGTAAAAGATCCTCATAGGATCAAGGCGTTTCAGATCCGCCAGCTTTCTGGAGGCTTCCACCTCTATGTTTCCGTAAGAAAGCGCATGCAGGATTGTTTTCATTGTCCGCAGTTTCAGTCCATCAGTCATGTCGTTCATCCTTATTCTCATAGCATTCACAAAATCTGGCGGCAAAAGCCGGAGGTTCATTATGTACATAAAGATGAGAAATATCCGCGTAGGAGGTCATCCGAAAAGAGGCGATCCCCTTCCGCCTTTCTTCCGTCACCACTGTGGTCACTGAGGCAGGTGCCGCGCACAGGCTGTGAAGAAGCACCATGGGGGACACACTGAAAAGATGGGAAAGAAGCATGCAGCCCACTCCGAAATGGCAGAAAAACACAAAGGTATCATTGTTCGGGGCCTCTGCCCGGTAATAGTGTCCTTCTCTGACATATCCGTGTTCCTTTAAAAAACGGTCAAAATTTCCTGTGATCCAGTCATATTCTTCTTTTGCCTTCGCCTCTTTCATAATCTCTGTGTCATACCAGGCGTCATATCGATAGTAACGTTCATCCATGGTCCAGTCTTTGGGAAGCCAGTCCCACAGGATCATTTTTTTCTCTTTTACATCCGGCCGGCGGATACGGGTCCGCACTTCCTGCAGCCACTCGTATTCCACTGCCGTCCTATTTAATTTTTTTAATGTAAAGGAAGCGGTATCCTTTGCTCTGCCAAGGGGAGAAACACAAAACTCCTTAACATCCAGCCTGCAGAGCCGCTCAGATAAGTATTCAGCCTCTTTCCAGCCTTTTTCCGTAAGGGAATCAATAGAATAGTCTGGATCCCCATGACGTACGATCAAAATCTTCATGTCTTTTTCCTCTCTTATGCAGATACTCTATCTAAAAATCTTTTTGTTTTCTCCTGATTCATTATAATATGTTCCAGGATATTTTAAAAGTGTTTTGTTTTATTGATCAAGTTTGTTTTTCTAGAGTTGTTTCTTCATGCTGGCCCGCTGCCACGCAGCAGGTACGTGGTTCGGGTGTGACATATAACCCAGAGTTTTTTTATTGAACTTCCGCTTAGGATATGCTATAGTAAATGTATCGTTTCGGACAAAGAAGTTCTGCCGCAGTACTTCTTTGTCCTTTTCTTTTTTCGGCAAAGCATTTTAGCCCCTTCTATCCGACAAACTCCGCCGAAATATGATTATTGTTCAAAGGAGGATTACTGGTCAAACATTGACCAGTAACGGGCAATTCGGCATTTAAAGTCCGCTTCGCTTTAGCCAAATTGCCTGTTGAATCATATTTATCCGTAACCACGCAGCAAGTGCGTGGTTCGGGTGTAACATATAACCAAGGAGGTACTCTATATGGCAGCATTTGATAAAATATACAGCGGTTTTCCGCAAATGGACGAGATCTTAGATTATATACGTCTGGGCGACAATGTAGTATGGCAGGTCTCCAGCATAAATGAATTCCGCGTATTTGCAGAACCTTTCGCCCGTCAGGCCGTAAAGGACGGGCGAAAGGTGATCTACATCCGCTTTGCCCAGCATGATCCGGTTTTAAAAGATCTGAGCGGGATCAAAGTTTATGAATTTAATCCTGACAAAGGCTTTGAAGCCTTTACCGTTTCCATCCACGAACGGATCACCCAGGAAGGCAGGGACGCCTTCTATGTGTTTGACTGCCTTTCTGAGCTGCAGTCTGTGTGGTACACGGATCTGATGATGGGGAACTTTTTCCGGGTGACCTGTCCTTATCTGTTCGAGCTTGACACGGTAGCCTATTTTCCTCTTCTTCGGGGACGCCATTCTTTCGACGCTGTGGCAAGGATCCGGGATACGACTCAGCTTTTGCTGGATGTATATTCCAATGAGACCTACCTTTATCTTCATCCGTTAAAGGTATGGAACCGTTATTCCTCGCGTATGTTTCTGCCCCACTGCTGCCGGAAAGCGGACGGAAGCTTTTCACCCATAGAGGATGGTGTGGGAATGAGCCGGTATTACCAGACTATCCAGAAGTATTCGGCAAACTCGCCGGATCAGAATTATGACAGTCACGACCGTTTTTTTGCCCAGGCTAAACTGGACTTTTCCCGCGGATATTTTTCTCCGGAAACGGAAGATCTAATCATTGACAGCACCATGACTAAGGATGAACGGCTGAAGGCTTTAGTAAAACGCTACTTTAAGCCCCAGGACTATTTTATGCTGCGTGACCGGATGATCGGGACCGGCGCTATCGGAGGCAAGGCCTGCGGTATGCTCCTTGCCAGAAAGATTGCGGAAACAGAAATTCCTGAATTTTTCTCTTACAGCGAGCCTCATGATTCTTTTTATATCGGCTCTGATGTATTCTATACCTATATTGTATCCAACGACTGCTGGCGCCTGCGTATACGCCAGAGGACAAAGAAAGAATATTTCACCGCGGCCAAAGAACTGAAAGAGCACCTTTTCACCGGAGAGTTTCCCACAAAAATCCGGGAACAGTTTTTAAATGTAATCGAATATTTTGGGCAAAGCCCCTTTATCGTCCGTTCCTCAAGCTTTCTTGAGGATGGGTTCGGGAACGCTTTCGCCGGAAAATATGAATCGGTCTTTTGTGTAAATCAAGGAGATCCACAGAAACGTCTAGAAGAATTCGAGCAGGCCGTGCGCACTGTCTATGCCAGCACAATGGATTATTCAGCCCTTGAATACAGACTTTTGCGCGGTCTGGAAAAGAAAGATGAGCAGATGGCGATTTTAGTGCAGCGTGTCTCCGGTTCCTACCAGGGCAAATATTTCATGCCCTGCGCTGCCGGGGTCGGGTATAGCCACAGCGCTTATAAATGGTATCCGGATATGGATCCGGATGCAGGCATGCTGCGCATTGTCATGGGACTTGGAACAAAAGCAGTGGACCGTACAAAGGAAGATTATCCCCGTCTGGCTAATCTGGACCGTCCTACTGCCACCGTCTTAACCACAGTGGAACAGAAGCATAAGTTTTCTCAGAGAAATATCGACGTGCTGGACTGTGAGGAAGATACGCTGAAGGAAGTTCCTCTGGAAACCCTTCTTCCCATCCTTCCCCTCTGGTATAAGAAAATAGTGCTGGAGCATGATTATGACGCAGAATACCGTCTCCGCCAGATGGGCAGATACCAGGACGTATGGTTTGTCAGCTGCCAGAAGCTTTTGGAAAAAAAGGAATTTACTGCTCTCATGCAGAAAATACTAAAGACCCTGGAGCATATTTATGAAAACCCGGTGGATATTGAATATACGGTAAATGTAGACGAGAGCGGAGATTTCGTGGTAAATCTTCTTCAGTGCCGTCCGTTGTATCTGGGACAGAAGGGAGAAAAGATCGACCTGACGGATCTTAAGCTTAAAGAAGTGTTCTTTGAGATCAAAGATTCCTCCATGGGGAACTCCGGAAAGAGAAAAATAGATGTGGTGATCCAGGTGGATCCTGTGCTTTATTATCAGTACCCGTACCGAAAAAAATATGACGTTGCCGCCGCTCTTGGAAAGATCAACCGCCACTTCCGGGGCACAGGCAAAAATATTCTTTTAATGACGCCAGGACGCATCGGGACATCTTCGCCGGAATTAGGGGTTCCTGTAACCTTTGGAGATATCTCTAATTTTTCCGCTGTCTGTGAGGTATCTGACAGCCGCGCCGGATATATGCCGGAGCTAAGCTATGGCAGCCATATGTTCCAGGATCTTGTGGAGGCGGAGATCTTATACGGGGCAATCTGGAATAACGCAAAGACCTTATCCTATCACCCGGAGCTGTTCGGTCAGAAAAAGGATCTCTTTTCTGAAATCTGCCCGGATATGAAGGAGCTTTGCGGAATCATCAAGGTGTATGCAGCCGAAAACTTATATTACTGGCTGGACGCTGTGTCCAACCATGCGGTCTGCGGGGTGGAGGACGCTGGGGACTGAAATAGCAAGGAAAATCCCCGCCTTGCCGCAATAGCTTGGCGGGGAAAGGATTATTGTGCCTGGGCTGCCGGAGACTTTTCCAGAATTTCTTCAATGTAGCTGTTTAAAGATATATTATGCGCAGTGGTATAAATCGCCAAACGCCTGTGGAGTTCTGGTGAAATACGGATATTAAAGCTGCCTTTGTATGCAACTTCCGGACTCCTCCCTTCCGCTTCGCACATTTCCAGATAATCATCAACAGCACCATGAAAATCTGCGATAAGTTCCTTTGCGTTTTCGCCTTCGTAAGAAATCAAGGAACGGATGCCCATTACCTTGCCGTAGAAGATGCCATCTTCTTCAGAAAACTCAACGCTCCCCACATAACCCTTATATTGGATTGTGTTATTCATATGAGTCCCTCCTGTTCTAAGATTTCTATCAACTGTTTCACCTGATAGACTTTCAGTTCCTTTTGCGGGTGCGGCTTATGCAGCAAAACCGTTTCATGCCCTTCGCTTATAAACATAACGCGGGAACCGCTGGTTTTGCCTTTGTCGGAGCGGACATAGCTCAGGTATTTCAGCAACGTCTCGGCTTCGTCAAATGTAAAATCCTTTGGCTTAGATTTTAGACGTTGGATCAGTTTTTCTTTTTGTCCCATATCTTCTCCTCCTCAATAATTATTATACACATCGGGGAGGAAAATGCAACTAAAAATAGTTGCAAGGTAACTCTGATGCTTACCTCGAACAGCAGTTGAAGACAATGCATTTTTCTTATATAATGATTTTATCATATACATTTGTCTTATTTCTATTCCTTGTGGATAGATAGGGAAGGAGGATTGAAACGTATGGATTTTATGTTAGGAAGTGGATTCGAGGCGGTCACGGGAATTATCTTTCTTGTTGTTTTGGTAATGTTTGTGCTTATTATCGCAAAAAGCGTATCTACCTGGAATAACAATAATCATTCGCCCCGCGTTACTGCAGAAGCAGATATTGTCTCTAAAAGAACCCAGGTAACTCACCAGCAGCACGCCAATGCCGGAGACCCTACAGGCGCCCATGGCTTTCACACCACGACTTCCACCGCCTATTATATCTGTTTCCAGTTTGACACGGGCGACCGGTTAGAATTACAGGTGGACGGAAAAGATTACGAAACTTTAGCTGAGGGAGATCACGGAAAGCTGACTTTCCAGGGCACAAGATATTTAGGATTTGAAAGGCAGATTCCTGCCGCAGATGAATAAAAGAAAAAGAGGACGGGCTGTTTTTATTTTCACCCGTCCTCTTTTTTGCCAAATCTCCCGCTTCTTAACGCTGTAAAGCGGGAGTGTCTTTAAGTATGGCTTCTGGTCCGCGCTTCGGCAGGAGCGTGTGCCAAGGCGCACACCTTTTTATTTCTTATTGACAATAGGACGCACCTTTTTTACAATAGAACATATAATGATTGATACATCAATTATTAATCCGTCAATAATTAACCTATCAATTAAAGGAGAGGTTTCTATGAATTACGCCATTCACACCTTGCTTGCCCGCACAGGGCACGCACAGCAAAATTATCTTCGTCCTTATTTAAGTCAGCTTGGTCTCTCTCCCGGCCAGCCCAAGGTACTGCGCTGCCTCTACGCAAAAGGTTCCTGCTCCCAAAAAGAACTGGCCGATTACTGCGAAGTGGATCCCGCCGCTATCTGCCGGATGCTGGATATTTTAGAACGCGGCGGCTTCATCGCCCGCCGTCCCTCTAAAACCGACCGCCGGGCCGGAGAAGTTTCCCTTACGGAAAAAGGCCGTGCTTCCTTTGAAGCCTGGGAAGAACAATGCAGCACGATAGAAGCCCGTATGTTAAACGGCTTCACACCGGAGGAAAAGAAAAATCTCGCAGACTATTTATCCCGCGCCTATCGGAACATGGGCGGGCGTCTGCTTTAAATGCCAAGAAGGAGGAAAATGGGTTATGAATGACCTGAAAAAAGTTTTTGCCTATGGAAAGCCCTACAAACGGGATTTTATCCTTGCCGCTGTCCTGATCTTCATTGAAAGTCTCTTTGAAATGGTCATCCCGGTTCTTATGACAGACATTGTGGACATAGGAGTTCCCTCTCACGACATCAACTACCTGATCCTGCAGGGAGGAAAAATGGCCATCTGTGCCATACTTTCCTTGATCTCCGGACTTATGTACGCGAAATTCGCCGCCAGGGCCGCCTACGGTTTCGGCGCGGAACTCAGGCTCGCTCAGTATGAACGGATGCAGGATTTTGCTTTTTCCAATCTGGATCATTTTTCCACGCCCTCCCTTGTCACCCGTATGACCACGGATGTCACCGTTATGCAGAACGCGGTAAACGCTGGGCTGCGTCCTTTGGTGCGCGGTCCGGTAATGCTGGTTTTAGGGGTAGGGCTGGCATTTATACTGAATAAAAAACTGGCGGTTGTATTTATCATCACCACACCTATCCTGGGAGGGATCCTTGCCCTTATCGTTCATAAGGTAAGCCCTCTTTATAACCGCCAGCAGACTGCTGTGGATCACGTAAACGGGCAGGTTCAGGAAAGCCTTACCGGCATCCGTGCCATTAAGGCCTTTGTCCGGGGCGAGTATAAGACAGAAGAATTTAAGGAAGTAAACCTAGAACTGACCGACGCCAGCCGCACCACCTTTAAATATGCGGTCTTAAACCTGCCGGCCTTCCAGGCGCTCCTTTACACTACTGTGGTCCTTATCATGTGGAACGGAGGGCGGTATATCCTCATCGGTTCCATGAGCGTAGGGGAACTTACCGCGTTTTTAAGCTACGTGATGCAGGTTTTAAACTCCATGATGATGATTTCCAATGTATTCCTGATGCTCACCCGCTCCCTGGCAAGCGCCAAACGTATCTCAGAAATACTGGAAGAAAAACCCGCCCTGGAATCTCCCTCCCATCCCGTTTCTGAGATTCAAAACGGAGAGATCATTTTTAAAAACGTATCCTTTAAATACCACAAAGACGCCTCTAAATTTGCCCTTTCTCATGTAAATCTGCACATTCGGGCAGGAGAAACCGTAGGCATAATCGGAGGAACCGGATCCGCCAAGTCTACTCTGGTACAGCTGATCCCCCGTCTCTACGATGCCACAGAGGGAACCGTACTGGTAGGAGGGCATGACGTAAAAGAGTATGATCTTTCTGCCCTGCGGGACGCCGTGGGCATTGTTCTCCAGAAAAACCTCCTTTTTTCCGGTACTGTCCGGGAAAATCTCCTTTGGGGAAACGCCCGGGCTGATGACGCCGTCCTATGGGACGCCTGTAAAAAAGCCTGCGCAGATGAATTTCTCTCACGGATGAAGGGAGGTCTGGATGCGGACTTAGGGCAGGGGGGAGTAAATATATCCGGAGGCCAAAAACAGCGGCTTTGCATTGCAAGAACCCTCCTTAAAAATCCAAAGGTCCTGATCTTCGACGACTCCACCAGCGCAGTTGACACTGCTACAGAGGGAAAGATACGAAGTGCGCTTAAATCTTTAACAGAGGTTACGAAAATCATCATTGCTCAAAGGGTTACTTCCGTCATGACGGCGGATAAGATCGTGATTCTGGAAGACGGACAGATCCATGCCGTCGGCACCCATAAGGAACTTCTGGCATCGGATCCTATTTATCAGGAAATCTATGAATCTCAGATGAAATCCCAAAAGGAAGTTTCCGCCGTACAGGAAGGAGGCGTTTTACATGGCTAAGACCTTTAACGGGAAACGTCCCGCAAATCTTCGTCAGACAGTGAAAAAACTTTTGGCCTATTTCGGCCGTCACAGGCGCCTGCTGATCCTGATCGGCTTCCTTGCCGCCGTCAGCGCAATGGCAAACCTGGTGGGCACATATATGATCCGTCCTCTAGTAAACCAGCTGGTGGCCGGAGGGGGAACAGAAAGCCTGATCCGAAATGTGCTTATCGCCGCGCTGATCTTCGGCACCGGAGCCCTTTCCACCTTGGGCTACACCCAGCTTATGGTACGCGCCGCCCAGCAGATCTTGTGCGATATCCGGCAGGATCTGTACACTCACCTGCAAAAGCTGTCCCTTGGCTTCTTTGACGCCCAGCGCAAGGGAGACCTGATGAGTCTCTTTACCAATGATGTGGATACTATTTCCGATGCCTTAAACAACAGCTTTGCCGTGATCATCCAAAGCTTTGTGCAGATCGTGGGAACCCTGGCTATCCTGTTTTTCCTGAACTGGCGTCTTTCCCTGCTTGTGATCTTAGGATATCTTGCCATGTTCCTTTACATCCGCTACAGCACAAAGCAGAGCAAGAAGTATTATGACCGCCACCAGGCATATCTGGGTGAATTGGACGGTTATATTGAAGAAATGGCAGCCGGACAGAAAGTGGTAAAAGTATTTAACCACGAAAAAGAAAATCTGGAAAAATTTAAAGAAAAAAATAAAGCCCTCCAAAAGGCAGGCACCACCGCCCAGGGCTACGCAGCCACTATGATTCCGGCTGTGGTAAGTATTTCTTATATTAATTACGCTGTAATTGCCGTAATCGGCGGAGTGATGGTCATCATGGGGCTGTCTGATCTGGGAAGTCTTGCCAGCTATCTGGTGTTAGTCCGCCAGGCCGCTCTTCCTATCAACCAGTTTACCCAGCAGGGAAATTTCCTTCTGGCAGCCCTTGCAGGCGCGGAGCGTGTCTTTTCTGTGATGGATAAGGAACCGGAAGTGGATGAAGGGACAATAAGACTGGTAAATGTAAAAAAGAACAGCGACGGTTCTTTTACCCCCTGTCAGGAACGTTCCAAATACTGGGCATGGCAGGACAGCGCCGATCCTTCCGCTCCTTTGATCCCGTTAAAGGGAGACGTGCGGTTTGACCATGTCACCTTTGGATATCAGCCTGGCCAGAAGATCCTGGATGATATCTCTCTCTACGCAAAGCCAGGACAGAAAATCGCCTTCGTTGGTTCTACAGGCGCAGGAAAAACTACGGTTACAAATCTTATCAACCGTTTTTATGATGTATCCCAGGGACGGATCACCTATGACGGCATTGATGTGCGGAACATCCGAAAGGACGATCTGCGGCAAAGTCTGGGAATCGTACTGCAGGATACCCATCTGTTTACCGGAACCATTGCAGACAATATCCGTTTCGGCAAACTGGACGCCACCCAGGAGGAAATCGAAAAAGCAGCCAGGATCGCAAATGCGGATTCCTTCATCCGCCGCCTCCCGAAAGGGTATGATACCATGGTTACAAGCGATGGCGCCAATCTTTCTCAGGGGCAGCGTCAGCTCCTTGCCATTGCCCGGGCCGCAGTGGCAGATCCGCCGGTGCTGATCCTGGATGAGGCCACCTCCTCCATTGACACCCGTACGGAAGCACTGATTGAAAAGGGAATGGATCAGCTTATGGAGGGACGGACCGTATTCGTCATTGCCCACCGTCTTTCTACTGTCCGCAACGCCAACGCCATCATCGTCCTGGAACACGGGCGTATCATGGAACGTGGAGATCACGATGAACTCCTTGCACAAAAAGGCGAGTATTATCAGCTTTATAATGGAATGTTTGAACTGTCCTGATGATTCAGGGCAGTTCTTTTTTTGATAATCAGAAAAGGCGGGCGCGTATGTGCCGACATATCCATCATCTAAATTTAACATTTCTTTAACAGGAATAGGATTGCTGCCGTATCTCTATGTTCCTATGATTAAATTCAGATATATTCTATAGAAGGTGGTGCAGCAATATGACAGAGAAACTTCAAAAACGGATCACAGCCGCAGGGATCTTTTTTCTCATCTGTGTCCTTCCCATGAGCATTCCATTATTTTTATCGCCGAACAGAAGAACGCTTCTAAATAGCTATTGTTCCGTTCCTTTCTGGCTCGCGGCCTCCATAGTGATCGGAGCCGCCGGCGTGGGGATTTTGTTTTTTGCTTTCAAAGGAAATATAGACGGCCGAATAGGCAGGCTGGGACTGGTCCTGGGTGCTTTATGCCTGGCCGCGCTGTGTGTGTTTTCTTTATTTACAAAGGTAGTCAACCCCCTGCGTGACATTCCCTATTTAAACAATCCCGTCTCTGCCCGGCTTGAAAATGTTCATTTTTATTATAATAACATCGGAGACAGTCCTGCCATAGAGCTTGAAGGAGAAGATTCTTCCGGCGTGAGGATGGTATTTGATATCGACAAGGATACATACGAGAATGGAAAAGCCCTGTATATGCAGGCAGAAAATATGTCCCAGGAGCATATGGTAACGGCAGACATTGAGTATCTTCCGTATTCTAAGGTGATTACGCAGGTAGATATACATACTGCGGAAACTAATAGATAATAGTGGCTTTAGCTGAGAAATAAAGACAGCCGCCATGGATTCCATATCACCGCAAGATTTTTTATACATAGCCGCTTGCCAAAGCTCCGCTGTATTCCGCACGTTTCCATATCACCGTAAGATTTTTTATACAGAAGTTTATACCTGCAGTCCGTGCTCGTTTTAATTTCAAAGACCTGGTGGCCTTTGGCATGTTTAGCCTGGCATTACGGACATTTATATTTACGAATCTAATGTATCAAAAAACCGCCCTTGTACTTTTCCAAGCAAAGACGGTTTTTTAGTCTACGGGGTCAAACTATTTTTAGGCGGCTGTTTTTTTCTTTAAATGCAATATTCTTTTGCATAAGTTATCTTTATTTATCCACGATCAGGAGAGCGCTCCTTTACTCAAACACAAATATCTCCTCTATAGGCGCCTCCACCACCCTGGAAATATCTATCGCCAGCTTCAGGGAGGGATTATACTGGGCTTTTTCCAGGCGCATGATGGTTTCCCGTCTTACGCCCACGGCGTTTGCCAGCTGCTCCTGAGTCATATCCTTTAGGAGACGGTATTTCTTCAGATTACAGGTAAATCCTTCTACTCCCATATTACTCTTCTTCCTCTGTATCGTATTTATATAAAAGATAGTTATTTAAAAACAAGACCAACGCAATGATCAAGGAAGAGGAGACAGAAAAGGCCACTGCCACAAAATCTGTATTTAAATGGCTTCCCGTAATCCCCAGTGCCCAGGAAACCAGCCATAAAAGAGAAAATCCTGTTTTATAAGAGACCAGCTGGGCGCGTCTTTTTTCCTCTACAAAGCGCTCATCCATAAGCGTATTGCTGAGCTTTGCCTCATAGAAAAAGCCAAAAAACCCAAAAAATACAAAGAAAAAGAACGGCCATACCTGATTCTGTAAAATGAATACCGGAATTCCTAAAAATCCAGTGAAGCCGAAAAATCCAAGCCAGCCCAATTTTGCATTTATCTTCCGCGTAATAAAAGTAGAGGTCTTCCCTCTTCTTTTCTCTTTATCCATAAAGGCAAATACCATATTAAACACCAGAAAAACCACATACGCCGCAAGAATGATCGTTGTAAGTATCAAAGGCAGATCAGACACCTGAAACTGATAGGATGCGTCTATAGGGTGTATGATCCTGGAATGGTTAAAAAAACCGTCATAAGCCACTGCCGCAAATTCCAGAATAATAAACAGAAGGAGAAAATATTCTTTTTTACTCTTTTTCATAATAGAAATCGTCCTTTCTTCATAAGCCATTTTCTTTTCGTACGGAGATACTAATTTTTTGTTAATTTTTCCGCGATTGCAAAAGAGATATATTTATCTCTTTTTAGGATAAATATATCTCTTTATATATCCCTTGTCAAGAGCTGTCAAGAGATTTATCAGCTCAATCGAAAAGGCTATTCCTCTTCACCTTAAAATCCGGAGACAGCTCACTATACAGGATAAATATAAAAAGTGCCTCATATAGCAGAAAAATGATCCTTATGGCCTCCTAAAACAATCCCCAGAAAAAGAAGCACGCCCCCAGAAGCGATCATAATCCACTGCAGAGGGATTTTATCTGCCATAGGGCCGAACAAAGCCATACCGGCAGGATAAGATACGGAATAAATGGAATTCATAAGGCCGAAAATGCGCCCTTGTACGGAAAATCCGGTATTTTCCTGAAGAGATGTGGTAATCGTAGTCTGCAGGGTCGTTAGGGCAACACCATACATTATCATAAGAGAAAGATAAATAATAAAATTCCGCGCCAGCCCCATTCCCACAGCAGCCAGACCAAAAACTGCAAGCCCAGCGGCCAAGGTCTTTCTGCGCGCTTTAAAACCGCCCCAAACACTCATAAATAAACCGCCTGCCAGCATCCCGCCAAAGCCCGCAAGTTCCGCTGCAGTCATATATCCATAAGTATTTCCATAAATCCGGCTGACCAGCAAGCCGGAAAGATATCCTGCAGGAACGCATAAAAAGGTAATCGCTCCATAGAGCAGGAGCAGTTTTCCGATGACTTTATCAGAAAAAGCACAGCAAGTCCCTTCAAAAAGTTCCCTGAAGGCTGGAACCGCTCCTCCAATCTTTTTCTCCTCCGGCATCTTTACCCAGACAAATATTCCAATCCCTAAAGCAGCAGTCAAAACATCGATCAGCAGCGCCATCTGCAGTGTCCCTGCGGTCAAAACTACCCCTGCCGCCCCTGGAGCCGAGAATTGCACAAAAGACTGCATTGCCGCATTTATTCCGTTATACCGCATCAATGCCTCCTTAGGGACAAGCCTGGGAATGACCGTATTTACTGCCGGAGCCTGGACTCCGGCGCCTATGGAGCGAAGGGCTGACATGAAAAGAAGGGCAGTAAGGATTTCCCTTTCTCCTGTAATATACGGCATAGCCAGCAGCATAATAAGAGTAACCGCCGCCGTTCCTGTATCTGCTGCGATAATAAGTACCTTCCGGTTATACCGGTCTGCCCATACACCGCCCCAGAAGGACAGAAAAAATTGAGGCAGATAAGAACACAGAGAAAAAGCCGCCACCCATGCTCCCTCTGTAGTTTGAAGAGTCACATACCATATGACTGCCATCTGAACAATCTGTGAGCCAAACAGAGTGATGGTTTGGCTGATGAGAAAGAAGGCTGTTTTCTTTTTCCAATTATTTTGCATTTGCACCATTTCGTGTTTCCTCCCTGTTTTTTGAGGAAAGCACAAGGCGCTGGGTGGGATATCCGTATTCCACCAGCAGTTCTCTTTCAACGAAGCCAAGCCGAAAATAAGTCTCCCGGTAGCCGGTATCCGCCTGATCCCCAGCCCGGTAGGTAGTCAGACTGATCTCCCTCTCTCCTGAAAGCTCTTCTGTAAGCCTTGAGAGGAAGATTTCCTCAATCCCCCGGCCGCGGTACTGAGGATGCACAGCCCAAAAATCTATTCCGCCCTTTTCCGGAGAGTAACACATACCGCCTATAACAGTATTTCCTTCCCGCAAAAGCAGCGCCCTTTGATGGGAAATATAATACTGAAGACTGTTAAGATAAGAACGCTCATCCATACAGGGATATCCATCCACTGTCAAACGGACCAGTTCCATCCAGGCTTTTATATCGGATATTGCCGCAAAGTTTATATCCTCTTTGGTATATTTTTTCTTTTCCCTTTCCTGATGTATGCAAAATTCCAATTGCAGCGGATAAAACATCCCGGCAGAACGAAATTTAGCAGGAGTCCTTTTATATATGGCTTTAAAAATTTCTGTAAATGCCTGCTGGCTTTCGTAACCGCAAAGAAGAGCGATATCCAGGATCGGCATCTCTGAAAAAACCAGGAGTTTCGCCGCCTCTGTCAGCTTTCTTCTCTGGATGTATGCATGAAGGGTCAAACCGGCTGTTTTTCTGAATGTCCGGTGTAAATAAAACTTTGAGTAATAAAGTGCTTCCGCCACTTGATCCAGCCCCAGCTTATGATCCAGATTCTCTTCTATATACCCGACAGCCTGCGAAACAAGCAAAGTACTTTGTTCACCCATTGCCTTTCTCCTTTCCTACAAGGCATTGTAGCACAAAAGGGTAATTCTCTTTTCATGATTCTTGCTGTCTGAAACACTCAGTCTTCCTTAGGCTTACGCAGCACCTCCTTCGGCGGTTCGATCTCCCTCGCAATGGTATGCTCAGTCAGCTCAGACAACAGTCTTATCCTTTTATTCAGCATTTCCCTCATGCAATTCGGAACATGCTCCTGATGTGCCCGGTGAATTGCCACGCATTCCTTACAATTTCCATGGTACCTGCATGCTTTTTGGCATGGACAATGGTCTTTTTCTTTATATTCCCGGCGGAACTGGGAGGCAAATTCCTCCTGGAGCCTGAGGCCTTCCGTCCGGTTTCCTTTATGGAACTGTGCCATTGCCGCTTTTTCAATTTCATTGCCTTCAATCTTCATTCGTTCGTCTCCTTTTTCTTTGATTCCATAGCC
>DWYZ01000070.1 GCA_019118425.1 Candidatus Blautia faecavium
GTACATATGGATGCTCACACCGGAAGGGGACTATAGGTATGAGATTTTTACTGCATATACTGCAGAGGTGGATTCGGATACCTATACTTTATTTAAGGGACCAGGGGAAGAACTGGTTAAATATGCGGAAAAGATGCAGTCTTACTCATCTCTGGTACGCACCCCGCTCACTTTTGATGTCCACGACCGTATCCTGACACTGAGCACTTGTACAGGTGATGATACTACCAGATATGTGGTACAGGCTGTTTACCAGGAATAGCCAATACAAAAACGGCACAAAACGGTTTTGCTGATAGATAGAAAGTCCTTCTTTGGGACAAAAAAATTTTCTAAAAACAGGGGATACCCCCTGTTTTTTTCTACTGTAAAAACAAGCCAGGAAAAAAGTGCCATATTTAAGTATGGAACACTATGATGAAAACCAAAGAATGGAGGAAAAGATGGGAGAAAAAATAATAAGCGAAGGGATAGATGCATGGAGGATATCTGGCGGTCGGAATTTCCCCGTGTTGCTCTTTTACCGATATCTTTGCGAAACGAAAGAGGCCGGGGATACAACTGTAGGGGATATCCTATTCCCGGCGGGCGCGAGGTTCAAGGACGCGGCTGACAAGGCATCCCAGGGAACTCTTTCCTGGAAATGGCTTACAGATATGCTTTATAAGGGGAGGGAAAAATTAGAAAATTACCGTGGAGATACGATACTTGAAGACCTATTCCTGCTGGAACGCATGGATGATGCCTTGCTGGCCCAGCTCGTAGGGATGACCGCAAGGTTAGAAATCCAGGAAAGGGACGATTACCGGAAAATATTTACCGCCTGTGCTGCAGAAGAGAGCAGGAAAACAGGAGATTTTTACACCCCTCTATGCCTGTCAGAACTGATGGCGGGTCTGGTGGCCAGCCATTATAAAGTGGTCGATAACCTATATGACCCAGCCTGCGGTGCCGGCTTTTTGTTATCAGGGGTTTCCCGTGTGTGCAAAGTAAAAAACATATATGGATGTGATGTAAACGACCAGGCATTACGGCTGGCGAAAATATTGGCTGTCATTGATGGCGTGGATGTTTCTTCCCTGCATTTTACCTGCGGGGATATGCTTGCGCATAAAGGGAAAGAAATTTACCAAGTCCAAGTCGCAAACCCGCCATTTTCTATGAATTTAAAAGGAAAATATACGATGCCTATCCAATGCGGTGCCTTTGCTGACTGGGCGATCATACAAAACATTATCAGCCATATGGGGGAACGTGCTTTTGTCATACTTCCCCTTGGCGTACTCTACCGGAACGGTAAAGACAAAAATGTAAGAAAATGGTTTTTAGAAGAAAAGTTTTTAGAAACCCTTATTTTGCTTCCTAGACGCCTCTTCCCGGGGACTCCGATACCTGTATGCTGCATGGCACTTACAAAAGACAATATAAGGGACCATTTCTTTTTAATAGATGCTACAGATATGTATACAAAAAAACGCGGCGGTGCTTATATCTCCCAAGATCAGGTCATGGATATCTTAGGCATGTACCAAAAAAGAAAAAACATAGAAGGGGTGGCTGCAAAAGTACGGTGGGACGAGATCCAAGATGGTAATCTGTACATACGCCTTGCTGGTACGAAAGAGAATAAGGAACAAACAGATTGGAATGGATATGAAAAAGAAATAAGGGAAAAGATCACTACAGTGTCCAGGCTGGAAGAATTGATAGGGAGGTTATGCAGATGGAAGTGATCCCGTTTTATAAGGCCGCCGAGGTGATGAGCGGACGGCATATGGGTTCCTGTGCCTACTATGGAGTGCGCTATATCCGGATCAGGGATGTGCTCCCTTATTCAATGCTTAAAAAAGAGGCTATCGTGTCCCCTGCCGGAGAATGGAACCGCCTATCTGACGGGGATATCCTTATCCCAAGGAGCGGCAGCAACCCATCCCCTTATCTTTATAGGGAAGAAACAGGTCCGGCGGCGTTTGCCAGTTTTTTTTACAGGATACGGGCCTCATCCCCTTTTACTCCCCAATTTATCTATTTCCAGATCCGGTCATCAAGGTTCGGAAAATATTGGTCCATGGGATTACAGGGGAGGAATGTCACATTAAGCTGGATCAAGGAGTATCCTTGCCTGACAAGCCCAGGGATAGGGATACAGCCTCTATGGTTAGCGGAACTGTCTATCCGTACACAATTGGAACTGTTAAGCTTATTGGAAGATAGGTGGAAAAACAGCCTGCGCATTTATTATATAGAAGGGGCGGACCGGACTTTAGGTGACCTGTGCGAGAATATTAGCGGGGTATGCCCGGAACACAAGGGGGATACCCCGGTCATAGGCCCACATGGGATATGTGGCTATACGCAAAGCCCTGGCAGCCAGGTGCCTATGGTCGGGGTGCATAAGACGGCCCCCATTAAAGTCATATACATTCCTAAAGGCAGTGTAGGAAGTAAGAAGCTGTTTTGCCTCCGGCCATTTAAGGGAGAAGACTATAGGGACATATACCGCATCCTGTGTGCGTCGGAGTTAGAAAAGATTCTTACTCCAGGCACAACACAGCATCTGTCGTTAAAACCACTCCTTAAGATACCCTGCAGGGTACCACCTGCAAATGGAAGCCTCAGTTGCATGGAAAAGGAGATCCAGTCTGCAAAAAAACTGCTTGCTTTATGCCAAAAGAGGCTGCAGCAATTGATCGATATCGCTTTTCCGGACGAGCTTTAAATGCTGGTCCTGATAATCTGTCATATTATAGATAATCCGCAAAAAATAACAGAAAAGGAGGGCAGGCTTTTGCCAGCTATGGCGTATCCCGTGCGGATCGGGATAGCTTGCAGTAAAAAAGATGAAAAATAAAAGCGTAAAAATGTTACTTGCATGTATGGCACTGACCGTATCCGCGACCACAATACCGATTCACGCTGCTGATGCCGTACCACAGGCACTAGAGGCGGATATAGAAAACAATGATGGACAGCAAGGAGAAAGTGATGAGGCAGGAGGCGGAGAAGAAGGAGGGGATTTAGAAGGAACAGAGAATGGAGATGCCGCTAAAATAATTGAGGAAGTCATAGCCAGATATGATGGGAGCGGCCTTGAAAATGAGGAAGACGGGGCCTCTATTTTGGAAGCGTTGATGGGCGAAATGGATTCCATTGATATTGCCAGCTCCATGGAGGAAGTGATCGGGGAACACCCCATAGAAACGGCGGAAAAGATCATGCAGCTCTTTTTTGATGCTTCCGAAGGATATGAAAAAGAGAGGGGAGAAATCCTGGAAAAAGTAAAAGAAATATATGGCACTTATCTGGATGAAGGGACAGATACGTCGTCCATAGAGGAGGCAGAAGATTTTACCGGAGTGTCCCAAGCATTTTGGGAGCTATATAAGCCGTCTATGGATGGAACGGGAGACGGACAGGAAACAGATAACCTGCCAGAAAATGAGGGAGGGACCAATGGGGAACCAGAGGAGCCGGGCAATACTGGAGACCTAGAAGCGGTAAGGGCCGATGCCCTTGCAGATCTGGATGCCATAGGAGCTTCCATTCCTGATTCCGTAAAAGAGGAAGCGACCGTGATATTGGAACAGGCAAAAGCTGAAATCAATGCTGCTGCAGATGCGCAGGCGATTGCTACTATCCTGGCGGATGCAAAAACAAGGCTTAACTCCTATGTGACATCAGGCACAGAGCTTAGTGAAGAAATCAATAATGCAATCAATGAACTTGCAAACATTGATATAAGTGCATTAGAGGGCGCTGATCTGGAAAAAGCACAGGCCCTGATTGAAGATGCTAAAAAAGAATTTTATAAATGCACTACCTCTGATGAGATCGCGCAGATACTTACAGCAACAAGGGTGGAATTATCGTCTATCCTAAACGGCGCGGCCTTGGAAAAACAAAAGACAGTGGCGAAAGATGGGTTGAGGCAATATTATGAAGGGCTCTCCATCGAAATAGCCGAGCTGGGTGAAGCTGCTGAGACGGTATACCAAGAGGGGTTAAAGGCCATTGACGAGGCAAAAGATACGGATGGTGTAAACCAGGCGTTTGAAACCGCCAAAAAAAATTTAGACAGCATCATGGAAGGGACAGACGAAATTCTGGACCAGATCAAAGAAAATGCGGTACAGGAAGTGAAAGACCTGAGGGATACATTGACTGGGGCAATCGCCATGGATGCATCCGAGATCGCGATAAAACATATCCAGGATGCAGAGGATATCAAGGCTGCATCGTCCGCAAAAAAGATAGCTCTCGACATCATGGAGAATTTAAAAGGGTTCTACGATGGCAATGATGCAATGGCCGGTGCCGTGATCCAGGCATTGCAGGCTACGGTGTCCGATACGGAGATACGAACACTTTTGGACCACCTTTACAGTGCCGCCGGGGATGAGCCGGAATCCTGCGTGGCAGATGCTGTGGAAGCGATCAGTGATCCTGATGGCTTTAGCGGTTACCTTATTCAAAAAGTAAAGGAAGAGGCAGCATTTGTCACTGTGCAGAAGGAAGAGGCACAGGCTATCGTAACAGGGTTTGAAAAAGATGTACAAGGGAAAACGCTGAAAGAAATATACGGCTTATATGAAAAGGCTTGTGCGGAGATCGCCCGGATACGTGAAAATGACCCACTGGCAAAGGTAAAGGAGGAAGCAGTAAAGGGATTGGAGGCGCTCCTTAACGGTGTTACAGACAGCGGGCTTAAGGCAGACATCCAGGAGGTGATCCTGAAAGCCGAAATTGCGATCGAAAGCTGTGACACAGAAGCAGAGGTTGAACAAGCTGTTGAAGATGCCGAAAAAGAAGTGGAAGGATTAAAAGACGAATTCGAAAAACAAACTGCACTGGAACAGGCAAAAGAGAATGCGGTCAAGAGGGTAGATAACCTGATCGCAAACGTAACAGATTCGGAATTGAGGGCAATATTAACGAACATTACGGATTCTGCAAAATCCAGTATCCAACGTGCGGGATCGGAAACGGAGATAAACAATATCGTGCAGCAGACGGTGACAGACATTAAAGAGGCGACTCTGGAATATAGTAAAGACAAAACCCTCTTGACCAAAAAGACAGAAGCGGTCAAAAAACTGGAAGAACTGGCGGCAGGAAAAACTTTGAATGCATCCCTTAACCTGATCCTGTCGCAGGGCAAGATAGACATAATGGATGCGGATACAACAGAGCAAGTAGACTCTATCTACCAGACGGTAACGTCTTCTTTTAATACGGCATACCTGCAGATGCTGAAAGAGGATTATTCTGACAGGCTGGACAGCCTTGTAGCCGGTATCCAGGCGGACACGGATGTGATGGCAAGCATCAGCCAGGTAGTTGCTAAGGCAAAGGAAAATATCACTAATGCTTCCAATGCAGAGGTCATGGAGAACATTTATAGGCAAGCGGAAAGTGCGATACAGACACTGGCTGACAGTGCAGGCAGCTTATCGCAGATAAAAGCAGATGCCATAGCGCAGCTGAACAATTATACTACGCTCAATACGGATAGTGCTAACAAGGTAAAATCGGTCTATACAAACCGGATCAACAGTGCCCAGAATGCGCAGGAAGTTGCTTCTTATCTGAGTGAGGCAGAAGGGCTGCTGGACCGTCTGGTAGAAGCCGCTGATGCCAATGTACAGGATCCGTCCCAATCGGCCCTATATAATGCAAATACATCTACCACATCAATGGAAAAGGATGCTGCACAGGCAATGGCAAAAAACGGTACGGAAGGGACAAGCATGGTAAAAACAGGGGATGAGAATGGGATCAATATCATAATCAGCTTGCTTGCCGTGCTGGGCGGTGCAGGAGTGATCGGATGGATCGCCTATAAAATCTTCCGGAAGAGGAAAAAATGAGAGGTAATCCCTTAAGGGATTAAGAAACAGGAGGCTGTGTGCCTCCTGTTTCTCTGCTAAAAAAAATAAGGGGACAAATTTATGTATCATGTTGGAAGGAAGAAAGGAGGAAAAAATGCGGTTAAATGACGAACAACAAAGGGCAGTTGACCTTACAGAAGGGCCGGTGATCTTAGTGAGCTGTCCCGGCAGTGGAAAGACGACAACTTTGCTCGCGCGTATCAACAACATCATAAGGAAGGGAATCCCGCCAGAAAAGATCCTGATGGTCACATTCACAAAAGCCGCTGCTGATGAAATGGCGGAAAAATACAAGAGGGAATATGGATCGCCTGATGGGATACTATTCTGTACCATCCATGCCTTATGCCTGCGCATTTTGCTTACTTACGGGGGCTATACGGCAGACAGCATCCTGAAGGAGGCAGATGCCAAACAGTTTCTATTTTCTGAGGTCAAGAGGAAACGTTATTCCCGTGATGTGGGGAAGACGGTAAGCCATTTCTTGACACAATATAGCGCGGCTAAGAATAATCTCATACCGATTGGGAAAATCGAACCAGAGGGTATGACAAAACAAGTCTTTTGCAGCCTCGCAGAAAGCTATGAAAACATGAAAAAAGAATATAAAAAGATTGACTTCGATGACATGTTGGAATATGCCTTAAAACTTATGAAACAGGATGACTATGTATGTAAGGCACTCCAGGAAAGATGGGATTATATCCAGGTAGATGAATACCAAGACACAAATATACTGCAAAGGGACATCCTGTATCTCCTGTCCAGCCGGCATAGGAACCTTTGCGTGGCGGGGGATGATGACCAGTCGATCTACCGTTTCCGTGGGGCGCGTCCAGAGATCATGCTCAACTTCACCAAGGACTTCCCGGATGCGAAAATAGTAAAAAACAGCACGAATTACAGGAGCATGCCAGGGATCATCGAACTGGCAAACCAACTGATTATCAAAAATAAAAGCAGGTTTACAAAAGATTTTCTCGCAGGTAGGGAAGGGAAAAGTGAAGTGTGCATACTTGGCTTTGAAAATGTGGATGCGCAGCTTGCCGCCTTATGCAAGGAATTAAAAGGCAAAGAAAATAACGATGTGGCCATCCTTTACCGGAACAACATACAGGCAGAGCCAATTGCGGACTGTTTCCTAAAGGAAGGGATCCCTTTTTATACTACGGAAAAGATACAGGATAGTTATGATAGCTGGATCTGGGGAGACATCCAGGCATATTACCGGCTTTCCAAAGGAAACGGCACATCCCATGATATGCTGCGCATCATTGACCGGCCACTCAGATACCTTGGGAACATCTGCCGGAATGCAGGGGAAATGACTAAAGAAGGGATGAGCAAGGAGGCACGGGAACAATTGCGTGACTGGCGGTTGGAAAATGCGGAAAAGCAGATATACTTGTTCTTCCGTCATTTATCCTTGATGGGCCGGATGATACCTAAAGATTTTTTGGAGTATCTATTAAATACCGTAAGGTATCGTGATTATATCGCAGAATATTTCCAGTCAACAAGCCAAGATCCAGAAGCTGCATTCCAATCCCTGCGGATCTATGCAGAGGATGCCGCAAAATTCGCGACTATGGAACAGTGGCTCCAGTATGTAATAAAGAGATCATTCCTGTTAAAAAAGAAAAACATGGAAAAAGAAGGAGTCCTGTTATCGACTATGCACCGTTCTAAGGGCTTGGAATGGGAACATGTTTATATCATTGACTGTAATGAGGGCGTTGTCCCCGGTAAACGGACCGATGGAGATATCGCCGCTTTAGAGGAAGAAAGGCGTCTCTTTTATGTCGCTATAACCCGTGCTAAGTCAAAATTGGACATATACTATACCAGGAAACGGGGCAATAAAAATGTATCCAGATCCCGTTTCTTAGAGGAAATAACGGACATGGGGGATACCGGGAATGATGGTGCAGGGAAAAAAAAGACACCGTTAAAAAGGAACAGTATGGCAAACCATAGGAAATACGGAATGTGCATGATCACTGGCATAAATGCGAAAGGGCAGTATATGGCTGTGACTTTACCCGGTAAAAAAGAAATAATTGGCAAGGAAGAGGATTTCTCATAATAAGCGGCAAATAAAATCCGCCATATTATAAACATCTGACGAGGGGAGCGCGTCAGCACTATGGAAAGAAAGGAGGAATATGGCGTGAAGAAAAAATTGATTGCCGGCATATGCTTGTCCATGGCAGTGGTCCTGGCAGCAGGGGGAGGCATCCTCATCCGGAATGAAAAGGAAACGGAGGCCTATAACAAACAGATCACGCAGGAGCTTGACCGTATAGGCAACATCACGGTCAGTGAAGGGGAAAGCCTGCCTAATATGGATAATCTGTTTGCGGACGCAGAATTGGTAAATATGGAAAGCTTACAGGCGGATATCCAGAATGTAGACGTTACAGTTCCAGGGGAGTATGAAGTTTTATATACATTTTTGGACACAAAAGGCAATGAGCGCCAAAAAAGTGTTACCTGCACAGTGACTGCCGATCTGGAGTCACATGTTTATGGGATGGACGATATCGTCGTTGATTATGGCGAGGATCTGCCACCTTTAGATGTGACCTATGATGAGTGGGTGGACAGTGTAGTGAGGGATGACACCCAGGTAAACACGGAATCACCGGGCACTTACCCAATTGTGTACTCGATCTTGGGGACAGACGGGGAATTAGAAGAAGTAGAGTACCATGCGACAGTATTGGATACAAGGCCGGAGCCTACGGCTACTCCTATCCCGACCCCAGCACCAGATCAAGAACAAGGGACAGATCTTGGGGGACAAGGGCAGGCAGAGCAGGCACCACAGACAGGCAATATTGAGCAGCCGATACAGCAGGTCGTAAAGACCGGCGATACCACATCCGTGTTGCCTGTGGTGGCTCTGTTTACCATAAGTGCCGCAGGGATAGCTCTATCTATTTTCCTGCTTCGGAAGAAGCAAAATAGTTAGGTCGCCTAGAAAGTGCATGCCGGGGAGTGCCGGCGGATTTCCGCCGGCAGGATCCCGGGTAATTATGGGGGAAAGGAGGGCAGAAAATGTTTCTGCAAAAGTAATATGAACCTAGACTTAGTACAAGAACAGATATTACAGGTGTGTCCGGATATTGTAGATATGGAAACCGACGACAGGAACAGCCACATACGTTTTTGTGTGCCATGTGGGATGCGGGGCGTAAACATACACATCACAATTGGGACAAACCATATGATCTTACAGGCAGGACAGGAGTATCCTTTCCGGCTGATTGAAAAAAACTGTCTTAGCTTCAGTGAAACTGTAAATAAGCAATATCCTGTTTATCAGATCTATGTCAGTGAAGATAAGTTATCTATCACATACCGCATGACTTTCGACAAAGTGGACCATCTAGCGGACATCACCGAAAAATTTTTATCTGCCGTAGCAAAGATAGCGCCGGAATTTGAAGTATCCTGTGTGGATTTTTCAAGTAAGCGGAGCTTAGATGTGGCGGATGAGGAAGATAGCAGGCTAGAGGATGCACAGGATGAGATAGAAGGCGAAGGCATGGAACCTGTTGCCATTGATGGGGCAGATGCCCCGGCGGAAAATAAGCAATTGCAGTCAGAGATTCTGGAAGAATTTGAAAGTACCCAGAAAGAGTACTGCGCCAAGGCATTTTACGGCCTTGCGGGGGAGCTGAAGTGTCCTGTCATGGAAACAGATGGATCCCCATCCTTTATATATCCTACGAAACATGGCCGGGTTACGGTATGCCTAAATATGGATGATGGGTTAGTGGAGATGGGATACTGTATTTCCATCACAAATCCAACGTCTGCTTACATGACGATTGCGGACATTAACGCAGCATATGAAGATATGTTCGCGAAATACGAAAATGAAGTACTTAAGATAAGCAGGTACGTTGTACCGGACCCATATAACCAGGACGGGCTGAAAGCGGCTTTTCAGGAGATTTCGGCCGCGTATCGGGAAGAAACTGGGGATGGGCAGGAAAATGAACTAGAACTGGCAAAGAATATGAGCCTTGTGATTGAGCAGCAATCCAAGATATTACTTGATCGGGAAGATACCCTTGCAAAGCGTGAAGAGGAATGCAGGAAAGCAGAAAAAGAACTGGCAGAAAAAGAAGCGGAACTGGAACGCCAAAAAGAAAATGTACAGACGAAGTACACTGCGATGAAAAAAGAATTTGACAGCAAGATGGCGATACTGGCGAAAAGGGAAGAAGAATTGGAAAAAGAGCTGGAGTCTGCAGAACACGCAAAAGGAAAGTATCTTATAAATATGCAGAAGCTTACAGATAGGCTGGCATTTTTACAGGCAAGGGGAAGCACAGAATTGAAAGGATCTGCTGAGGATGAGGAAAAATATAAGGCAAAGATTAGTTCCTTAATGAAAAACAGGGCTTATCTGGAAAAAGAAATGGACCGCAGGTCTGTGCAGTGGAAGGAAAAGGAGGCAGCTTATCAGGAACGGATAAAACAGCAGGATGAAGACCTGCGCCAATTAGAAGAAAAGATAAAAAGAGAAAACGAAGCTGCTTTTACGGCAGAAAAAGTGGAGTACGAAAAGAAATTAAAGGAGTTAGAGGCTGCGGCTGAAATTACCAGGCAGGAGGCTACGCCGGATGGCTTTTATAATTACCTCCTAAAGACAGGCGCTTACGGGGAGGTTAAACGGCTCCACGGGGATGCCCAGGAAATAATCGCTTATGACTTGGATAAAGGAATAACCGTAAAAGTTGTGTTCGGAAAGACACTTTTTGCTGATGTGGCAAAAAAGATAAAAAGCAGAAATATAAAAACTTTAAATATCTTAAACAGCCAAATAAGCGATGTTAAGTTCTTTGTACGGGAAGGGACCGGGGAAATCATAGCCAGGAAGTACTATTCCCAGTATGAGGATTATCAGGTCCTGGCATCCGGGATCATAGGGCTGACGGAACATTTTGCATAGGAGGTGCATTGTATGGATACATCAATATTACTCCTGGCTGCAGCAGGGTTACTTATGGTCATCGCGGTCATCTTACTGTGTTCGGGTTCTGGATCTGGTGGGGAAAGGGCTGAAAAAGCTGAAAAGACCGGTAAAAAAAGGAGACAAAAAAAATCTAAAGCATCGTTCGATCCAGAATACGCTGTTTTGTTTAATAAGACATACCTTAATGCAGGGAGCATCCCCGATACCTTACATATTCTTTTAGACCAATACACGGAAAATCGGTTTATGAGGGGCCGGATACAGAATGCTATCGCATACCTGGAAGGGGATTATGGGGATTATGAGACTGCTTTAAACATGATAACCCAGGGTGAAGATGCGGCTGCTGAAAAGGCGCACGAGGAGGCAATACATTCTGAAATTGCAAAACGTACAGGGCTGCCTGGATATTGAGGAGGCTTGGAATGGACAGAAAAAAGATATTGTATTTAGTGATAGCTGGAATCCTTGTAGTTCTCCTTGGGAAAACCTATTTACAGGAACAGCAGCAAAAAAAGCTCATGGACCTGCCGTTACAGACGATACAAGTCAGCTTTAATGGAGAGATCGCACCTAATGAGAAGTTGACCAGGAGAATGGTAAAAGTAGAAGCCCTTACGACTTCAGGCGTAACTTATGAAGTAGATGCCTACACGGTAGATAACGACCAGGCACCGGAGCATGGAGCCTCATTCCGCGTGACGGTAGCCTATCTTGGCGCAGAACAGACCATAGATGTGCCGATAACAAGGACAAAAGTAGTGGATTACAGTATCGGCTATCCAGAGCAGGATAGTGTCTTAGCCACTGTTTACAGTAATGGAGACCTGGAGTTTTCCGGGGAAGGGGACGTCCTTACTTTCGATGGGGATCAAGTCCCATGGAGGGATGATGAGTATACGCACGTATTTTTCGGGTCAGCGGTCAACGTAGAAAATATGGATTACTGGTTTGCTAATAATGAAGAGCTTTTGGAATGCCAGAGCATCCCTAAGAATGTGGTGAGCATGGCCGGGACATTTTCCGGATGTACCTCCATGCAGGCAACACCGGAATTGTTCCGCTGCAAGGAATTGCGGATTTTAGACAATGCATTCCAAGATTGTACTGCCCTGACAAAGGCAGATACTTTACCGATCAATGTCACGAGCGCTAAAGAGACATTTTCTGGATGTGTATCCATGGCGGATGCGCCGGATCTATCCAAAGCGGCAAACCTCCAGTCGATCGACGGGATATGTGAAGGATGTACGAGCATGGTTTCTGCGCCTATGCTGCCAACCTCAGTCATTAGCATGCCGAACGCCTTTTCAGGATGTATAAACATCCATGAAACAGCACCATACCCGGCACATGTGGAAGATATACGTGAGGCATATAAGGGCTGTATCGCCTTGATGACATCACACCCGATACCGGAAACAGTAACAAGGTATGAGAGATGCTATGAAGGTTGCAAATCATTGAATGGGACATTGGAAATCAATACAGATTCGGAAGCTTACAATAACCTTCTGGATAATGCTGCCACATCTGGAAAAGAGCTAAAACTATCCGGTAATAGCGGACACCTGATCGATATCCAGTTATCCACTGCGGGTAACAACAATATCATCCTTGCTGACCCGGACCAGGCGGCATTACAGGAGCAGCGCCTTGCTACGGAATTAGAAGCCGCTGGAAGAACACTATTGGGATAATGGAGATAGCCTGTACATGGCTGTGTCATGCCAGGTTTGCTCATAAATCTGGCTTTTCGTGCTTGTGGAACGCCATGTATGGGCTTGTCTGCGTTCAGGAAAGGGGAAATGGCATATGCGCATTCGGAAAGGTAAAATTTTGGCATTAGGGATGCTGGCAATGTTGCCGGCTGTTTCGCATAAGGCGTATGCTGCGCCTTTAGATGCAGAGGCCATCCTTAATGAGTATATACGCTCTTTATCAGGATATGAGGAAGGGATAACGTCTGCCCCGTATGGGAGGGAGGCGTATGTAAACGTACCGTGTATTACTCTATATAGGGGAGAGGCAGGAGGAAATGAGGAACTGGATATCCCTATGGGGGATACGGTTGAAGTGTTACGCATATACGAGGATGGAGGCGCGGTGATCCGTTATGGCGAAAGCAAAGGGACATGCGATGCATGGGAGCTGGACAGCGAGCCGATTATAGAGGAGGTTACGGAATATATGTATGTAAATGAGAATACAGACATTTTTTGCTGGCCGGACCAGGCCGCAGATGTGGATGGGTTCCTACTGAGCGGGGAATTGGTCACCAAGACGGGAGGCTTGCCTAACGGGTGGGCCAGGATAGAGAATCCTGCGACAGGGGAACCCGGATATGTACCAGGGGACGCTTTGTATGCATCCAAGGAAGTATCAGAGATCTATTGGGAAGGTGCGTTATTGGAAGAGTATACAGACTACGGGCAGGAGGGGTGCGCATGAAAAAGCTTTTGGTTTTTTGCTGTATGGTCTTAGCAGGCGTATGCATAGCAGGTGCATTCCTGATCCCAACCAATGAAGCAGAGTCGGTACCGACTGAAATAGGGCAGGATGGAATATTGACCTCCCTTGAGGTAAAAGAATATGTATCCCTTCCGGTCATCGAGGCCTTATCGGTAAAAGAATCAGATCTGGCGGACTTTGGGACAGATACGCAGGAAGGGACTGCAGGAGAAGATAGGGGCGAAGAAGACGGGACGATAGCAGAGAGCACAGAAGCGGAAGGGACACAAGAAGAAGCAGCCTTCCGGGAACTGCTCCGGACAGCAAAAACA
>DWYZ01000071.1 GCA_019118425.1 Candidatus Blautia faecavium
GGCGGTATAGGTTGATTGGTGTGTGTGGTAACTCAACAATACAACATATATTCAAAAACTGCTACTTTTTTTGAAAAAGTGGTGGAAAAACGTACCTGGGGCTAGCCGCCGCGCTAGCGGCTTGGTACAATAAAACGCAATGTATAACCAACCGGGGATGAGAAAATGAAACATGTAATCATAGGTACGGCAGGGCATGTAGATCATGGAAAAACTTGTTTGATCAAGGCGCTGACCGGGATTGATACGGACCGATTAAAAGAAGAAAAAAAGAGAGGAATTACCATAGAGCTGGGCTTTGCCTATCTGGATCTTCCAGGGGGACAGCGTGTGGGAATCGTGGATGTGCCCGGTCATGAGAAATTCGTAAAAAATATGCTTGCCGGGGCGGGGGGCATGGATGTGGCCATGCTGGTCATTGCGGCGGATGAAGGGGTTATGCCCCAGACTGTGGAGCATTTGGATATTCTGTCCATTCTCGGTATTTCTGCCGGCGTGATCGTCCTTACAAAGACCGATCTGGTGGAACCGGATTTCTTAGAGCTGGTAAAAGAAGATGTAAGAGAGCTGGTAAAGGGGACTTTTTTAGAAAACGCGCCCATCCTTCCGGTATCTGTATATGAAAAAGAGGGCTTAGAAGCTTTAAAAACGGCGTTGGGTGAAATATGTGCCTCCCTTCCTGAGAGAAAAGCCACCAGACGTTTCCGCCTTCCTGCAGACAGAGTCTTTACCTTAAAAGGGTTTGGAACCATACTTACAGGAACCTTAATGGAGGGACGGCTGAATAAGGAACAGGAAGCCATGCTTTATCCAGAGGAAATTCCCGTTAAGATAAGAAGCATACAGGTCCATGGAACGGCCAGGGAAACTGCCTGGGCGGGAGAACGTGTGGCCGTAAATATCCCGGATAAAAAGAAAGAAGAGATTAACCGGGGCGATGTGCTGGCCACAAAAAACAGCCTGTATCCAACCTATATGCTGGACGTAAAAGTGGACGCCTTAAAACACGCCGGCCATAAAATAAAAAATGGAAGCCGGGTGCATATTTATCACGGAACCAGCGAACTTTTAGGGAAAATTATCCTGATAGACAGACAGGAACTCCTTCCGGGAGAAAGCGCCTATGCCCAGCTCAGGCTGGAGCAGACTGCCGTGGCCAGAAAAGGGGACCGGTTTGTACTTCGTTTTTATTCTCCTGTGGAGACGGTTGGAGGAGGCGTCATCCTGGATGCCTGTCCTTTCCAAAAAAGGAGGCGGGATAAAAAGTCCCTTCAGGTTTTTCAGATCCTGGAATCCGGGACACAGGAGGAACTGCTGGAGCTTTTTGCCAAGGAAAGCTGGGGAAAGTTTTTTACCCTTGAAGAGCTTGCTGACCGCTTTTCCCTTGACCGTTCCCAGGTAAAAAATACTGCGGACAGGCTGGCAGAGAAAAAGATTTTGTTCTGTTTGGGGCAGGGAATCTACATTCATAAAGAAGAGCTGAAAACCTACCGGAAAAAGACAGAAGAATTCCTGGGACAGTTCCATAAGGACTATCCTTTGAAAGAGGGAATGGGGATTGAAGAGGCGAGGAGCCGTCTTGGACTAAAGGACAGCGGGATCACAGATCAGATCTTTGCTCTTTTAAAAGAACAGAAAGTAATAAAAATAGAGAATGGATGCATCAGCAAAAAGAGCTTCCGCGTAGTAGTAAAAGAGGATGAAGACGCGATCATGCAGGGCATACTAAAGGACTATCTGCATGCCGGTTACGCTCCTTTGACGACGGCTCTGTACGGAAAAGAGCATGTGGGCCAGAAAAAGTTTCAGCCGGTGTTCACCTCTCTTTTGAACAAAAAACTATTGATCCGTCTGGATGGGCAGTATTGTATCCACAAAGAGTATTACGAAAATGCCCGCCAGGTATTTAAAGAGATGGCGAAAACCCGGCCCTTTGTGACATTGGGGGAATACAGGGACACGCTTGGATGTTCCAGAAAGATTGCAGTTGCCCTTTTAGAGCATTTTGACAAAAATGGATTTACAAGAAAAACCGAAGAGGGAAGGGTTCTGAAATAAGATTCCCGTCCGGAAAACAGAAATCCATAAACAGCTGCTGCTGAAAAAGGAACTGGAAATTTGGAGAAAATATTTGACAGAATAAGGAGGTGAGCCTATGGCAGAGGAAAAGATCCGTTTAACACAAATGTCCCGCACATCGGGATGAGCGGCGAAAGTAGGTCCTGGGACCCTTGCCCAAGTTTTGGGTAAGCTGCCGAAATTTTACGATCCCAATCTTCTGGTGGGAACGGAGACTTCAGACGACGCAGCCGTTTATCAGGTATCAGAAGAATTGGCGTTTATCCAGACAGTGGACTTTTTTACTCCGGTGGTGGACGATCCCTATCTTTTCGGGCAGATCGCAGCAGCAAATGCTTTAAGCGACGTATACGCCATGGGAGGGGAGCCAAGGCTTGCTTTAAATATCGCAGCCTTTCCTAATTGTCTGGATTATTCCATCCTGGAAGAAATCCTTCAGGGAGGAGCAAGCAAGGTGATGGAGGCCGGAGCGGTGCTTGCCGGCGGACACACCATACAGGATGAAGAGCCAAAATACGGGCTTTGTGTAACTGGTTTTGTTCATCCGAAAAAACTATGGAAAAATTACGGAGCCAGGGAGGGAGACCTTTTGATCCTGACCAAACCCATTGGAAGCGGGATCTTATCTACTGCGGTGAAGGGCGGTCTGGCAGAAGAAAAAGAGGCAGAAGAAGCCGCGAGGAATATGGCGGCGCTTAATAAATATGCCAGGGATATAGCGAAGGAGTATTCCATCCATTCCTGTACAGATGTAACTGGTTTCGGTCTTGCCGGACATGCTTTAGAGATGGCCCGGGGAAGTGAAATGACATTCGAACTTTATATGGATCAGGTTCCTGTTTTAAAAGGAGCCGGGGAGTATGCCCAAATGGGCCTGATTCCTGCAGGAGCGTACCGGAACCGGGAATACGCAGCGGAGTATACAGACTCCCGGATAAAAGAAAGCTATTTAGAGGATCTCGCCTTTGATCCCCAGACCTCAGGCGGTCTTTTGTTGTGCGTGGAGGAAAAAGAGGCAGAGGCTCTTTTGGAAAAGCTTTCTTCCCTGGAACAAAGATCGGCCATTGTAGGAATGGTATGCAGGAAGAAAGAACATTATCTTGTATTAAAATGAATGTAGGGATAAATATGGACAAAAATGCATATTTTAGGAAAATACCAAAGGTGGATACCCTCTTAAAGGAAGATGCCATACAGGAGCTTTGCAGCATCTACGGAAGAGACGTTGTATTAGAAGCCATACATGAGGAGCTGGAACGGCTTCGGGACACGGTAAGGCAGGCAGGCGAAAAGGAGATTTTAGAGGCGCTTTCCAGCCTGAAAGAAAGGATTGCTATGAGGCTTAAAAAGGAGGAAGAATATTCTCTGCGGCCTGTAATAAATGCTACGGGAATCCTTCTTCATACCAATCTTGGAAGAGCCCCTTTGGGACAGTTCCAGATGGATGCCATGCTTCATGCGGCCCAGGGATATTCAAACCTGGAATACGATCTTGAACAAGGAAAAAGAAGCAGGCGGTTCATACACTATGCAGAAGAGATTAAAAAAGTAACGGGAGCGGAAGACGCGGTGGCGGTTAATAATAACGCCGCTGCCGTCACCCTGATGCTGAGCGCTCTGGCAAAGGGCAAAGAGGTCATTGTTTCCAGAGGGGAACTGATCGAGATCGGCGGACGTTTCCGTGTTCCAGAGGTGATGGAACAAAGCGGGGCCGTCCTTAAGGAAGTGGGCTGTACCAACCGTACCAGGATCTCTGATTATGAGACTGCCATTAATGAGAATACAGGCGCCCTTTTAAAAGTACACACCAGCAATTATAAGATCGTAGGCTTTACAGAAGAGGTTTCCATACAGGAACTGGCAAAGCTGGGAGAAAAATACCATCTTCCGGTTTTGATGGATATGGGAAGCGGGGTTCTGATCGATCTGGAAGAGTATGGACTTCCCCATGAGCCTACGGTCCAGGAGATTTTAAAAAAAGGCGCGGATGTGGTAAGCTTTTCCGGAGATAAGCTTCTGGGAGGACCGCAAGCCGGCATCCTGGCAGGAAAAGAAGCATATATTAAAAAAATGGAAGAGCATCCATTGATGCGGGCAGTCCGTTTGGATAAATGCATTACAGCCGGGCTGGCTGCCACCTTTAGGGCGTATCGGGATAAAAAGAAGGCAGAAAAAAGTATCCCTGTGCTGCAGATGCTTTCCAGAAGCCAGGAGGAGCTAAAGGAGCAGGCAAGGGAGCTTAAAGAAGAGCTTTTAAAAGCCAAAGCAGGGGAAAGGATTCTTATAGAAGAAAGCGCAGCCATGATGGGCGGAGGTTCTCTTCCGGGAGAAAAAATCCCCAGTTATGCGCTTACCATAACCCCTCAGGGTGAATCCTGCGAGGCTTTTGCCAAAAGACTGCGAAATCTTCCGATTCCGGTTATCTGTCATATAAAAGAGGAGAAAATTTTTCTGGATATGCGGACTGTGATGCCTAAGGAGAAGCAGCTGCTGCTGGAAGGAATAAAAAGCTGTCTGAGAACAGACAGCCGGCAGTGAAACTTATTTTTTTGGCGGACGCCTGTGAGAATCGAACTCACCCAGGACGCTGTTAACATCCAACACAGGTTTTGAAGACCAGGGGGCACACCAGTTACCCTTCGACGCCCGTAAAATTTTCTGTACAGACAGTCTTTTTGGAAAGAATCTGTACAAGTATTAAAAAACCTGTATCATTATAGCAAAGGAAAGGCAGAAATTCAATAGGGTCAGCGACGATGATAAAAGAAAGTATAGAGATTGGAAAAATCCAGGATAACGAGATAAAAAAAGAAATAGACGAGGTGGCTGTGGAAAAAAGTTTTCGCATAAAGACCTCCAGAGGCGGAGAGTACCGGGCAAGCTGCACTCCTGGGGATCTGGATGAGTTTACTGTGGGAATGTTGTTTGCCAGGGGAGATATCCAAAGTATAGAAGAGATAAAAGAAATAAAGATATCTCCGGAGACAGGGGAAATCTATGCTGATCTTAAGGCCCCTTCCCTTTTTGAGAACAGGAATCTGGAAAAAGAGAAGATGCCGGATCTGCTGGATAAGGAGGCACTTTTTTCCATGGCGGAAGAGATTTTTTTAAATCCAGGACCTTTATTTTCCAGTACAGGCTGTGCCCATTGCTGTACTTTTGTTTCCGGAGAGGAAACGCTTTGTAAAATAGAAGATATAGGAAGGCATAATGCTCTGGATAAAGGAATCGGGTACTGCCTTCTAAATGGGATCGGTCTTGGAACGGTCACTGTGTTTACTACCGGAAGGGTGTCCGCTGACTATATGGAGAAAATTAT
>DWYZ01000072.1 GCA_019118425.1 Candidatus Blautia faecavium
CTCGTGTTTTTATTGATGCAGCTTGTACCTGGAGATCCGATCGTTAATTTCCTGGGAGCCAATGCAACGGAAGAACAGATCGCACATTATACGGAGCTGTTCGGATATGACCAGCCAGTTCTGGTACAGTATGGAAAATGGATCATTGGTCTGTTCCATGGAGAGATGGGACGGTCCGTTTCTCTCCAAAGAGAGATATCAGAAGTAATCTTCCAGAGACTGGGAGTTACCCTTACCATTGTAATTCCTGCGTTCCTTCTGGCAGTGATCCTTGGGGTAGTGCTTGGGATCATCGCAGCAAAGAAAAGGGGAAGCAAGATCGATACAGTGATTTCTTTTTTCGCAAATATCGGTATGTCCATGCCTATGTTTTGGTTTGGTATGCTTTTGATCATGTTGTTCGCATTAAAGCTGGGAATTCTTCCTACCTCTGGTCTGGCAGATGCATCGGATGGAACCTGGGCTTATGTATCTCATTTTATCCTTCCGGTGATCGTGCTGGCGATGGGGCCTTTAGCCCAGTTTACCAGACAGACCCGTTCTTCGATGCTGGAAGTGATACGGCAGGATTATGTTACTACTGCGAGAGCCAAAGGCGTTACCAAAAGGGACCTTACTTTTAAGCATCAGCTGAGAAATGCCTTGATCCCCATCATCACAGTTATGGGCGTACAGCTGGGAGGAATGATCGGCGGTACGGTATTAGTGGAAAGCATCTTTGTTATTCCAGGGCTGGGAAATTTGATGATCACTGCCATTAAGGGACGTGATTTCATGGTAGTGGAAAATGGAGTCCTTATCATAGCCATCGCGGTAGCGATCTGTAATCTGGTAGTAGATATTCTTTACGGAATCATCGATCCCAGAATCCGAAACGATTAGTTGGGACAACGAAAAAGGAGATACATAGAATGAAGAAAATTTGGAAAAAAATCAAAAACTCCCGGATCGTAAAGGTATTGTTTGCCAGGAAAGCGGTTGTAGTGTGTATCGTTATTTTGCTTATTATGGTCCTGGCGGCAATTTTCGCTCCGTTAGTTGCGCCTTACGATCCCTACCAGCAGGATCTGCGGAATATGCTGATGGGAATATCACCGGAACATCTTTTAGGTACAGATTCTATGGGACGTGACCTTTTATCCCGTATCATCTACGGGGGAAGAGTATCCTTTACCGTAGGCTTGGTATCTGTGCTTGTAGCAGGCGGTCTGGGCATGATCCTTGGGCTTATTGCCGGAATGGCGGGAGGCATCATTGACTCCATCATTATGAGGATCATGGACGCCATGATGTCTGTTCCTATGATCATTATGGCTTTGTTTCTCGGAAGCATTCTGGGAAAAGGACTTGGAAACATCTGTCTTGCGATCGGAATCAGTATGATTCCCAGCTATGCCCGTGTTACAAGAGGTCAGGTGCTCACTGTCCGTGAAATGGATTATATCACAGCGGGAACCCTATGCGGAGCATCGAAACTGAAAAATACCTTGCTGCATATTCTGCCGAACTGTATTTCATCCAACATCGTATTAATGACCATGAACCTTGGCAATGCCATTTTAAATGAGGCTGCGTTAAGCTTCCTGGGAATGGGAATCAATCCTCCCACAGCCAGCTGGGGAAGCATGGTAAACGACGGCTACACCTATATGAGCTCCAACCCGGTTATCGCCATTGCGCCGGGTGTGTTTATCATGATCACGGTTCTTTGCTTTAATATGGTAGGCGATGCCCTCAGGGACGCTATGGATCCCAAGCTTAGAGGAACATTGGGCAAAAAGAGAAAAATAAGAAGGAAAAAGGCAACAGCATAGAAAGGATAAGCATTATGGCAGAAAAATTATTGGAAATTGAAAATCTCTGCGTAGAATACAATACGGAAATCGCCACGGTGTATGCAGTGAACGGGCTCAGCTTATCATTAAATTACGGCGAGACACTGGGACTGGTGGGAGAGACCGGAGCCGGGAAGACCACGACCTGTCTGAGCGTGATGCGGCTGCTGCCGGAGGGGATTGGAGAAGTGACAGACGGAAGGATCATTCTGGACGGACATGATATGATGGCTCTTCCGGAAGAAAAAGTAAGAGATCTCAGAGGAAATACGGTATCCATGATCTTTCAGGATCCCATGTCCAGCCTGAATCCGGTTATGACAGTAGGGGATCAGATCAAGGAAGTTTTAAAGATCCACAACAAAGACATGCATAAGAATGAACTGGACAAGGCAGTGGACAATATGATGGAAATGGTAGGCATACCTGCCAACAGAAAAAATGAGTATCCTCATGAATTTTCGGGAGGAATGAAGCAGAGGATTGTGATCGCCATTGCTTTGGTGTGTGAGCCTAAGCTGATTCTGGCAGATGAGCCTACTACAGCTTTGGATGTGACTATCCAGGCACAGATGCTGGGACTGATCAATGACCTTCAAAAACGTCTGAACACAGCCATGATCCTGGTAACCCACGATCTGGGCGTTGTGGCGCAGACCTGTGAAAAGGTGGCGGTCATGTATTCAGGAGAGACAGTGGAGATCGGTCTGGCAGAGCATATTTTCGGAGGAAAATATCTTCATCCATATACAAGAGGACTGTTTAATGCCATTCCCAAGCTGGATTCGGATACGCACCGTCTGGAAACGATCGAGGGAATGATCCCTGATCCTACGGTGAAGATCGAAGGCTGCCGCTTCGCAGACAGATGCAGGCATGCGACAGCTGCGTGTAAGCAGGCCCCGCCTATGGTGGAGGTAGAAAAAGGTCACTTTATAAAATGTCATTTGTTTAAAAATAACAAAGGCTGACTGCATGGGAGGAACATAGATGGAAGATAAAGTATTAATAGAAGTCAAAGATCTGAAGAAATATTTTAAGACCTCTAAGGGAATGCTCCATGCAGTGGACGGACTGAATTTTAAAATAAAGAAAGGAACCACACTGGGAGTGGTAGGAGAGTCCGGATGCGGAAAATCCACTCTTGGGCGAGTACTCCTCCATCTGCATGAGCCTACATCCGGGCAGATCATCTACGATGGAGAGGACATTACGCATTATACGTCCAAGCAGCTTGTGGAAATCCGAAAGAAAATGCAGATGATTTTTCAGGACCCCTCTGCGTCCCTGGACCCCAGAAAAAATGTAAGGGATCTCATTGGAGAGCCGCTTAAAAACTTTAAAGCATGTAAAAACAAAGAGGAATATGAAGCCCGTGTCCGCGAGATCATGAAAACAGTAGGACTGGCGGAGCGCTACGAGGAAAGCTATTCTCACGAATTGGACGGCGGACGAAGGCAAAGGATCGGTATTGGACGAGCACTGGCTATGAACCCGGAATTTATCGTCTGCGATGAACCGGTGTCAGCTTTGGACGTGTCCATTCAGGCCCAGGTTTTGAATCTTTTAATGGATCTTCAGGAAGAAAAGGGACTTACCTATATTTTTATTACCCATGATCTCAGTGTAGTAAAGCATATCAGCCATGAGATTATTGTTATGTATTTGGGCCAATGTGTGGAGTATGCGAAGACGGAAGATTTGTTTAAAAAGCCTCTTCATCCCTATACCCAGGGACTTCTCGATGCGGTTCCTGTCCCGAGTCTCACAGGAAAGAAGCTTTCCACAGAAGTAATGAAAGGAGAGCTTACCAGCCCGATCGAGCCGAAGCCAGGCTGCCGTTTCGCAAACAGATGTCCTCATGTATCGGATAAATGCAGAGGAAGGGATATTCCCCTGCAGGAAGTGGAGCCAGGACATTACGCGGCATGTACACTGTTTGAAAAATAGCCGCATGCCAGACCCGGACCACGCATCAGCTGCGTGGCCGCGGGCAGTATAAAACCACAAATTATAGGATGGCGTCTTGACAGCAAGGGATAAGAATGATAACATTAGTACAACGTTATACTAAAACGTTGCACTAAGACGTAGAAAACAATAATACGGCAGAAAGCCATTATGCGGGAGGTGAGAGTAATGACACCAGAAATGGAATTAGAATTACGAAGGATTCGGGAAGAATTCGGGAAATGCAGGGTAAAACCCACATATGAAATAAAAACCTGCGGAGAAGAGATGCTGGAGATGGAAGACGGGGTTAAGCTTCGTACCATTATCTACAGGCCGGACAGAGAAGGCCCGGCACCTACGATCGCAGTGAGGACCTGTTATCCGGATAATGATCAGGTGTACCGGGCTACAGCAGAGGAATACTGTAAAAGAGGATACAACTATATTTATCAGTACTGCCGGGGAACCGGCGGATCCCAGGGAGAGTGGGAGCCGAACGTAAACGAGAGGGCGGACGGAAAGACGACTATAGATTGGATCGCCGCCCAGGACTGGGTGGGAAATATAGGATACTGGGGCTGTTCTTATTTATCCCTTACCGGGTGGCTGATCGCCGATATCCTTCCGGATAAAGTAAAGACCATGTATCTTACACATTACGGCGCCCAGCGGTTTGTGTCTGCTTACCAGGACGGTATGTTCCGTCACGATGTGCTTACTTCCTGGACTATGGAAAACGCAGGCTTTCCTGTTGACGCGGATTATCTAAGCTCATGCATGTACCGTCCTCAGGTGGAAGTGGACGAGGCTCTGTGGGGAAAAAAGATTCCCTGGTACCGTGACTGGATCACAAGCACAGACCGGGAAGATACTTACTGGAATACAGGATTTTGGCAGCTCTTAAAGGAGATTCCTAAAAGGGTTAAAGTGCCTCTTTATGTAGGAGAAGGCTGGTATGACCATCATCTTGCTTCTGCCATTGAGACCTATCTGTCTTTATCTGAGGAATGCAGAGAAAAAAGCCGCTTCCGCATCGGAGCCTGGGATCATGGTTTCCAGATCAAGCTTGCGGACAGGCAGGGAGAGCATTTTGATAATGACGATACATTAAATTCTTTTTATTGGTTCCAGGAGCTTCTGGAAGAAGAAAAAACGCCGGAGGCATCTATCGATTACTATATCATCGGAGCGGACCAATGGCATCACAGAAAAAAATTCCAGCTGGAAAACAGGAAGGAACTGCGGCTGTATATCGGGAACGGAGAGGAAGGAACCTATAAGTTAAAGGCTTCCAATGACGGACAGGGAAGCCTGCTGTCATGGAAATTCGATCCGGAACATCCGGTAATGACACATGGGGCAGAATCTCTCTTGGCAACCAAGGAAGAGCAGGGAAGTCTCCTTCAGCCGGAACCTGGATACAGGGAGGATGTGATCTCCTGCATATCTGAACCTTTTGCCAGAGATGTGACCATAATGGGGAAAATGCAGGCAGTGCTTACTGTCTCGGCTAATGTGGAGGACACGGCCTTTGTGGCAAAGATCATGGAGGTCAGGGAAGACGGAAAAGCCTATAATATGCGCACCGGGATCACGACTTTGGCTTATCGGGGACACAGCGGAAAAAGGCAGACCTACGAGCCGGGAGAAAAGGTGAGGATCGCCATTGACACCTGGGAGCTTGCCTGGATGATTAAGAAGGGCTCCAGGATCAGGATCGACCTTACCTCCTCCGATTTTCCACAGTACAGTGTCCATAGCAATTATCCGGGATGCTGGGCGGAACAGAAAAATGTCCGGGAGGCGGTACTGCAGGTTTACTTCGGAGGGTATGAGGAATCTTATTTAAAGCTTCCTATCCTGGAATGAAAGAAAGCCAAGAGGTGTCTTATGAATAAGAAAGAAGAGCAGACCGCCAGGTTAAGAGCCTTGTACGCAGAGCTGCCTAGTACATATAAAAAGGAAGAGATTATAAAAGAAGAGATCATGCTTCCCATGGAGGATGGCGTAAGGCTTCGCACAGTCTTTTGGAAACCGAAAGGGGTAAAGGCTCTTTCCGTGATCGTCACCAGGAGCTGTTATCCTTCCCAGGAAGCAGAGATGGAAGTCCATGGAGAAGAGTGCGCGTTAAGAGGCTTTGGCTTTGTCGTCCAATGGTGCAGGGGGACGAACGGCTCAGAGGGTCAGTGGGAACCGAATACCTATGAGCGCCAGGATGGCCTGTGTACCATGGAGTATCTGTCAAAAAAGAAGGAGATAAAAAATATCGGTTACTGGGGAAACTCTTATCTGGCCTCCACCGGCTGGTGCATGGCGGATAAGGTTCCGGAAAAGGTAAAAAGCATGTATCTGGGCGTATATGGAACGGACCGGTATGTGTCGGTTTACCAGGACGGTTTATTCCGCCAGGATATTTTTACCTGGTGGAGTATGGAAAACGCGGGAGTGCCTATAACGGCAGACTACCTGCAATCCTGCAGATACCGCCCTCAGACAGAGGTGGACGAAGCGCTTTGGGGGACCCGCCTTCCCTGGTACAGAGATTGGATCACCAATACAGATGAGGACTCAGATTACTGGTCCCGTAAAGGATTCTGGAGAATGATGCGTGACATTCCCCAAAAGACAAAGATCCCGGTTTTTATCCGGGAAGGGTGGTACGATCATCATCTGGGAAGCGCTGCGGTGACCTGGGAGAGACTGGGGAAAGAGAGCAAAGAACACAGTACCTTGCAGATCGGTCCATGGAGGCACTTTTATGATTACGTGCTGGAAGGGCAAAAAACAGAGAATATAAAAGATGACAGTGTTTCTTCTGTCCTTTCCTGGTTTGAGGAGACATTAAAAAAAGAGAGAAAGCCGGAAAAGAAATGTGAGCTTTATGTGATCGGCGCGGACAGGTGGATAACCGTCAGAGATCCAAAGGAGCTTGACACAAAAGAAATTATCCTGCATTTAGACGCGGCAGAAGGGAAAAAGGAAGCAGGCAGACTTAAAAGCAGTCCGGGAAAAACAGGAAAAGTTTCCTATATATATGACCCGGAGGATCCGGTGCCTTCTCATGGAACGGAATCCTGCTTTAAATCCCGAAAGGAAATAGGAAGCCTTTTCCAGCCCAAAGAGGGATATCGGGAGGATGTGGCAAGCTTTGTGTCAGAACTTTTAGAAGAGCCGGTCACGATCCTTGGAAAGATGGAGGTTTGTCTGTGGGTTAGCTCTGATGCGGAGGATACGGCTTTTACGGCAAAGATAATGGAAGTTTTTGCAGATGGAAGCTGCGTCAATATAAGAGGAAGCATCACGACTCTGGCGTATCGGAACGGATCAGTAAAAAGGCAGGCCTATCGTCCCAATGACAAAGTCATGGTCCGCATAGAAATGTGGCCCGTGGGCTGGCGGACTAAGAAAGGATCCAGACTGAGAGTGGATATCTCTTCTTCTGATTTTCCTCAGTACGCCGTCCATACCAATTACCCGGGAATTTGGTCCCGGCAGGAGAAAAGCAAACGCGCCGGACAGACGATTTATACCGGAGAAGGACAGGATTCCTGTCTTAAGATTCCGGCGGCAGATATAGATCATTTAAGCAACAAGTAAACTGTAAAAACCGGCAGGATATGCCGTTGAAAAGATAAGGAGAAAACAGGATGAAAAAAATTGCGATCGGCGGAGGCCAGGGCTTTTGGGGAGATTCCCCGGACGCTGCGATTCAGATGATCCGGGATGGAAGCATCCAGTATATGGCCTGCGATTATTTAGCGGAGCTGACCCTTTCCATTATGGCAAAGCAGCAGCTAAAAAATCCGGAAAAAGGCTTTGCCCCGGATTTTGTAACCCGGATCTTAAAGGAAGCGGGAAAGGAAGCCTGGGAAAAGAAGATCCGCCTGTGTACAAACGCTGGAGGAATGAATATTTCCGGCTGCGTGGACGCGATCAAAAGCTGGGCGGAAAGTGAAAGCATGAAGGGATACAAGATTGGCTATGTGACAGGGGACTCCATAAAAGAAAAAATCCCCCAGCTTTTAAAAGACGGCTGGACTTTCCCTAATTTTGATTACGATGGAAATTTTAACGACATTGTAGACAAAATCTATAACTGCAATGCTTACATCGGTCATGAAGGAATCGAACAGTGTATCGCGGACGGAGCCGATGTGGTAGTCACCGGCCGCGCGGCGGACAGCGCTTTATTCCTGGCGCCTCTTTCCTATGAATTTGGATGGGCAGATGACGACTGGGATAATCTTGCCAGAGGGATCATGGCAGGTCACCTCCTGGAATGCGGAGGCCAGGGCTCCGGCGGAAATTATATGTACGACTGGAGAAGCGTGCCTCATATGGAGGATCTGGGCTTCCCTATCGCGGAGCTGACAGAGGATACCTTTGAGATCACAAAGACGCCTGGTTCCGGCGGCATCATCTGCGAACAGAGCTGCAAAGAGCAGTTTCTTTATGAAGTTTTAGACCCGGCAAATTACATCACACCGGATGTAAATGTGGATATCAGCAAGGCAACCATCACCCAGGCAGGGCCGGACAGAGTGCGGATCGGAAATATCCACGGAAAGAAAAAACCGGATACCCTGAAGCTCTGCGTAGGCTATCATAAGGGCTGGAAAACGGTATCCATGTTAAGCTTCGCATGGCCGGACGCATATGAAAAGGCCAAATACTGCGGAGAGATCATTATGAAAAAGATGAAAAAACGAGGCATGAAAGCGGATGACGTCCATATCAGCTACATCGGCCTGAACAGCCTGCACCTGGGAGTGGCGGATATGAGTGAGGAGGCCCTGAAAAATCTCAATGAATGTGTTCTGCGTATTGCGGTATTCAGCGAAGATAAAAATGAATGCGCGAAGATCATACCGGAGATCAGCCCGATGCAGCTTAACGGACCTCCCGGAGCCTCCTTCTTTGGAGGAAGGGCGCATGTACAGGAGGTAATGGCCCTTTGGCCCACTACAGTACCCAGAGATGCGCTGGATATACAGTCTCATATTCTGGAAGTGTAAACTGTGAAAGTTCACTTTCACATCTGCCATGATTGACGCGGCAAGTGTGCCAGAAGGAGGAATGTTTGGAAGCAAACTTCCATATCTACCATGATTGACGCAGTAAAGTGCGTCGGAAAGGGGAAAAAATGCCAGAGATTTATTTAAATGATATCGCCCACGGACGCAGCGGGGATAAGGGAGATACCAGCAATGTTTGCGTATATGCGAGAAAGCCGGAGTATTACGAGATTATAAAAAGAGAGGTAACCCCGGAAAAGCTCCATGAATATTTTGGAGATATGGTCAAAGGAGAGATCACCCGGTACGAGGTGCCAAGCCTTGGAGGCTTTAATTTCGTTATGAAGCACGCTCTCGGAGGCGGGGCGACCATGAGCCTTCGTCTGGATTCTCTTGGAAAGTCTATGGGAAGCGCGGTGATGCGCATGAAGATCCATGTGGAGGATGGAGAGATATAGGACATAAAGAAGGAGGACGAGAATGAAAGTACAGAATAAAAAATCAGATGTTCAGGCTCTGCAGAATTTAACAGTTCTCGATCTGACCAGAGTAGTTGCCGGTCCTTATGCAGGGGCGCTGCTGGGGGATCTGGGAGCCCATGTGATAAAGATCGAGATTCCAGGCAATGGAGATGATGCAAGAGGGTATGGCCCGTACGAACATGGGGAAAGCATGTATTATGCCAATCTGAATAGAAATAAAAAAGGAATTACATTAAATTTAAAGACAGAGAAGGGAAAAGAAGTCTTTAAAAAGCTGGCTGCCAAGGCAGACATTATCATCGAAAATTACAGGCCGGGAGTTATGGATAAGCTTGGCTTAGGATATGATGTGCTGAAAGAGCTGAATCCGAAACTGATCTATGCGGCTGTGTCAGGCTTTGGATCCTATGGCCCTTATTCGAATCGGCCGGGCTATGATATTCTTTCCCAGGCAATGGGAGGACTGATGAGTGTCACCGGCTGCAAAGGCGGAGAACCCACCCGTTCCGGAAACGCCATGGGAGACATCCTTGGGGGAATGAACATGGTGATTGGCGTACTTGCGGCTGTGAATGCCAGAAACATCACAGGACATGGACAGAGAGTGGATGTTTCCCTTGTGGATTCTGTGGTGGCCAGTCTGGAAAATGCTTATGTACGTTATTTTAAATCTCATGAGATTCCGGTAAGAAACGGAAATGCCTATGCATCCATCGCGCCTTATGATACCTACCATGCAAAAGACGGCTATGTGGTGATCGCCTGCGGCAATCAGAAGCTGTATGAAAAGTTCTGCAACGAGGTAGTGGATATGCCATGGATGATCACGGATGAAAGATTTTTAACCGTTCCCCTGCGTGTGGAGAACAACGAGATCCAGAAGAAATACATAGAAGAGTGGACCATGAAATATACCGTGGATGAAGTTGTGGACAAAGTGCTTTCCAAGGGAATCCCGGCAGGGCCTATCTTTAATGTAAAGCAGATCACAGAGGACGAGCATATCGCCAACGTAAGGGAAATGTTTATTGAAGTGGATCACCCTGTGATCGGGAAAATGAAGGTGAACGGGTGCCCCATCAAGCTGATGGAGACCATGCCGCGTATTAATTATCCGGGTCCGACTCTGGGACAGCACAATGAAGAGATCCTGGAGGGAATGCTGGGATATACGCCGCAAGAAGTACAGGAACTGAGAGAAGAAAAAGTGATCTAAGCAATAGCAGCAGGTACAGTTTTTGAATGCTTATCAAAGGCTGTACCTGAGTTTGTAAAGGAGGACTGAATGGAAAAAAAGATCGTATTAGCAGGAGCCTGCCGTACGCCCATAGGGAAAATGGGCGGAGCGTTAAAGGATGTTCCGGCGGTAACCCTTGGTTCTATTGTTATAAAAGAAGCAGTGAAAAGAGCCGGAATCCTTCCGGCGATGGTGGAGCATGTCTATATGGGCTGTGTTATCCAGGCAGGCCTGGGGCAGAATGTGGCAAGACAGGCCGCGATAAAAGCCGGACTTCCAAAGGAGACCACAGCGGTGACTATAAATGCAGTCTGCGGCTCAGGACTGGACTGTGTGAATATGGCGGCGCAGATGATCCAGACAGGAGAGGCGGATATTGTAGTGGCAGGCGGAATGGAAAACATGTCCCAGGCTCCTTATGCCTTGATGAACGGCCGGTTCGGATACCGGATGAATGACGGCGCCCTTGTGGATACCATGATCCATGATGCTCTCTGGGACGCATTTAACCAATACCATATGATGATCACGGCGGAAAACGTGGCAGAGAAGTGGAAACTTACCCGGGAAGAACTGGACGCTTTTGCGGCTGTAAGCCAGCAAAAATGTGAAAAAGCCATGGAGGAAGGCAGATTCAATAAAGAGATCGTTCCCGTCAAAGTGAAAGTGAAAAAAGAAGAACGCCTCATTGATAAGGACGAAGCGCCAAGACCGGGAACCACCAAAGAAAAGCTCGCCGCCTTAAGATGCGCTTCCGGAAAAGAGGAAGGGGTAGTGACTGCGGGGAATGCCTCCGGCATTAATGATGGAGCCGCTGCGGTAGTGGTGATGAGTGAGGAAAAGGCAAGGGAGCTAAAGGTGACTCCTATGGCTTATTTTTCAGCCGGAGCCCTGGGAGGGGTGGATCCGGCCATTATGGGGGTAGGGCCTGTGGCCTCTACCCGAAAAGTTCTGGATAAAACCGGGCTTACCATAGAAGACATGGACCTGATCGAAGCCAACGAGGCCTTCGCGGCCCAATCCCTGGCAGTAGCCAGAGAGCTTAAGTTTCCTTCAGACAAGTTAAACGTAAACGGCGGGGCGATCGCACTGGGCCACCCTGTAGGGGCCTCTGGCTGCCGGATCCTGGTCACTCTCCTTCATGAAATGGAGAGAAGAGACGCAAAGCGAGGCCTTGCTACCCTTTGTATAGGAGGCGGGATGGGATGCTCCACGATCGTGGAGCGGTAAATAGATTGGAAAATAAGCGCCTGACATCGGTTTAGCCGGTGTCAGGCGCTTTATTTTAGGACGGCATCCTTATTTTTGCAAAAGTCCACAGACTAGAACGAAATGATGAGGCAGCCGTCCTTCCTCCATCCATTCCAGCTTTAAGCCCATAAGCTTTTCAATGGTAAGTCCCACATTTCCTCCCAGAGATTCGATAGAATACCGCATAGTTTCCGGATAACGGCAGGGAAGACCGTCCTTTTTTGCGCATCCATTGCTGCATAGGGCACAGCTCCCCGCAGATAGACTGACGCTCCCCGGATATTTATTTTCCAGGAGAAACAGTTCATCGCTGAGCTTTTTCTTTTCCGGGGATAGAACCTTGTTTATGACGGCGTCCGCTTCCTCCTTCGTGTATTCTTTTGTCAGGACTTCTTCATCGAAAGTGATCTTAGAAGCCAAAAGCCGAAGGGTTTTATACTGTCTCCAGTATGAAAGCACATCGAAATCATAGGGCGGACAGGACCATACCTTATTGTAATTAGGACAGGCCTGACAGGCTTTTAAAAAGACTGGGACATCCACATACCCTTCTATATAGTCTGTTACAGAAACAGATGCTTCATGGCGGGTGACTGTATACATAAAATACCTCCTGACAGAAAAGTGATCGTGCAGTTTTATATATGCACATACAATGGGCTCCATTTTTATATGGGAGCCATAAAATTTTCTCAGGTCTATTATAACACGCGGAAAGGAAAAAGGGACAGGTGTTTTTGGCTGGCCATATTTTTCAGCGGCAAAATAAGGAACGATCCCAGTGCGCACACAAAAAAGGAATTGGCTGCTCTTAAAGAAATCTGCTTGTGCGTGAAATCTGTGTATGATAGGATAAAAGCAGAGAATGGTATGGTTAAATTACATGGAGCGTATAAAAGAGGAGGCTTATTATGCCAATCAAATTGATTGTCAGTGATCTGGACGGAACCCTTCTGACAGAGAAAAAAGTAATATCTGATTATACGAAAGAAGCGCTTATGTACGCAATAGAAAAAGGCTGTCATTTCATACCTGCAACAGGAAGAGCGCTTGGCGCTGTCCCCAAGGAGGTGCTTCATTTTCCAGGAGTGGAATATGTGATCACTTCCAATGGAGCGGCAGTCTATTCTGTATCTGAAGGGAAGCGCGTGTATCAATGCCGCATGTGCCCCGGCGCCATAGAGACAGTGGCTGGTCTGCCCAGATATCCGGAAGCGGCTTTAGAAATTTTTATAGAAGGGATTCCCTATGGGCAGGAGGATTACATACAGGAACCGGAGCGGTTCGGCGCTACGTCCTTTGGAGCTGCATATGTGAAAAAAACGAGGATCAGCGTAAAGGACATCTATGCCTTTGCTCTGGAAAACAGAGAAAAAATAGACAGCATTGCCTTTGCTACTGCAGATCCGGCTGTAAAAGAAAAAATCAGGTCTATGCTCCTAAAGGAAGTAAAAGATATTTATGTAACCTCGTCTGTCTCCCATATGCTGGAGGCAGGCCATATAAATGCCGGGAAGGGAAATACTCTTTCTGTGATGCTGAAAAGACTTGGGATTACAGAAGAGGAGGCCATGGCCTTCGGAGACGGGGACAATGACATGGAAATGCTTTCTCTGGTAAAATATGGAATTGCCATGAAAAACGGATCAGAAAACTGTAAAAAATCCGCTTCCTATATCACTGAGACAAACGAGCAGAACGGGGTAGGAAAAGCCATTTATAAATTTGTCCTATAAAAACAGAAACGATCAGAAAGGAGTGACCGATCTATGGAATTTCAGCATGAACTGATCATTCCTGATGAGGGAATGCCATTTAAGCTCTTCCTTTTCGAAGGGGCAGGAGGAAATTATGTAAGAGAAAAGCACTGGCATACATCAGTGGAAATATTTGCGGTTTTAGAAGGCTCCCTTTTGTTCTTTTTAAACGAAGTAAAGTATCCTCTTGCGGCAGGAGAATTGATCATCATCAATTCTAATGAGATTCATTCCATCCACGCGCCTGAAAAGAACAAGACGGTAGTGCTGCAGATTCCTTTAAGGCAGTTTGAAGATTATTATACAGCGCAGCGCTTTATCCGTTTTTCTACGGCGGGGAAAGGACAGAGTGCAACTCTGTGGAAACTTTTGAAAAAAATGTATGAGACGTATCTGGAAAAAGGAAGCGGATATGAGTTCCGCGTACGATCTTTTTTCTATGAAATTTTATATCAGCTTGTAAACATTTACAGAGTGGACGAAGCCAAAGAAAAGGAAATCCGCCACAGCAGACATTTGGACACCCTGTCAAAGATTACCACCTATATGAGGGAGCATTATCAGGAAGACATAAAGCTTTCCGGGGTGGCGTCTGTTTTCGGATACTCCACGGAATATCTGTCAAGAATGTTCCATAAATATGCGAAAGTCAATTTTAAGACATATCTCCAGGACATCCGCATGGCATACGCCTACCGGGAGCTTATGAATACGGATGCGACCATCAGCGAAATCGCTATAAAACACGGGTTTTGCACAAGCAGGTCTTTTTCAAAAGAGTTTCAGAAACGGTATAAAACCCCACCCAGCCAAGCAAGGAAAAAAAGGGCTGCAGAGAATAAAAATGTCAAAAAAGTGCCGTAGATACGACAAGAAAAACGGCGAAGCCTTCCCTGTTTTGTGGTATGATCTTTTCAAAATAAAGAAGGATTAAAAAGCAGATCTTGTTCATCCTAAAAGGATCTCTGCTTTAAAAATCCGGAAAAAGAAAAGGAGGAGGTATATTTTGAAGATTCAGAATGTGACGGATGCTTCATTTGGGAAATACGGAAAAGTACTGACTGGCTATGATCTGGGCGCTCTTTTGCGTGAAATGAAGCACACACCAGTGCCGGAGGATACGGTTTATGTTCCGTCAGTGGAGGAGCTGGAGGCTCTGGATATCGCCGGAGAATTCCAGAATCGGGGATACGGGGGACTCCCCATTCAGATCGGATACTGCAACGGACATAATAAAAAATTGAACGCAGTAGAGTATCACCGCTGTTCTGAGATTAATGTAGCAGTTACGGATCTGGTGCTGCTCATTGGATGCCAGCAGGATATCACAGAAGATTTCACCTATGATACCTCAAAGATCGAGGCATTCCTGGTACCGGCAGGGACAGCCATTGAGGTTTATGCCACTACTCTTCACTATGCGCCCTGCCATGTAGCAGAGGGCGGCTTCCAGTGTGTGGTAGTCCTTCCGAGAGGAACGAACACAGATATCACTTTCCCAGTTGCTAAGACCGGAGAGGACGCTCTTATGACCGCGAAGAACAAATGGCTGATCGGCCATGAGGAAGCGGCTATTGAAGGGGCTTTTAACGGCCTTAAGGGAGAAAACATCACTATTGACTGATGAAAAATAGGAAGGGATGCCCCGAGGCAGGAAAGAAGCTGATCCGGGGATAAAGAAAGGAGATAAAATCATGATAGATAACATGCCGAAAGTAAAAATAGGAATCGTTGCAGTAAGCCGTGACTGTTTTCCGGAAAGTCTTTCCGTAAACAGAAGAAAAGCTCTGATTGAGGCTTATGCGAAGAAATATGACGCAAGCGAAATCTACGAATGTCCAGTATGCATCGTAGAAAGCGAAATACATATGGTTCAGGCTCTGGAAGATATCAAGAAAGCCGGCTGCAACGCTCTTTGCGTATACCTTGGAAACTTTGGACCGGAAATTTCCGAGACTCTTCTTGCAAAGCACTTTGAAGGACCAAAGATGTTCATCGCTGCCGCTGAGGAGACTGGAAACGACCTGGTACAGGGCAGAGGCGACGCTTACTGCGGTATGCTGAACGCAAGCTATAACCTGCAGCTTCGCAATGTAAAAGCATATATTCCGGAATATCCGGTAGGAAATGCAGAGGAATGCGCAGATATGATCCATGAGTTCGTTCCGATCGCAAAGGCAATTGAGGGACTGAATAACCTGAAGATCATAAGCTTTGGACCGCGCCCATTAAACTTCCTTGCATGCAACGCACCGATCAAGCAGCTTTACAATATCGGCGTTGAGATCGAAGAAAATTCAGAGCTGGATCTTTTCGAAGCCTTTAATAAGCATGCAGGAGACGAGAGAATACCTGCGATCGTAAAAGAAATGGAAGAAGAACTGGGAGCAGGAAATAAAAAACCTGAAATCCTTTCCAAACTTGCACAGTATGAACTTACCTTAAAAGACTGGGTAGAAGAGCACAGAGGCTATCGTAAATATGTAACCATCGCAGGAAAATGCTGGCCGGCATTCCAGACACAGTTCGGCTTTGTTCCCTGCTATGTAAACAGCCGCCTTGCAGCACAGGGGATCCCTGTATCCTGTGAAGTAGATATTTACGGCGCTTTAAGCGAGTTTATCGGAACTGTGGTAAGCAGCGATACCGTTACTCTTCTTGATATTAACAATACGGTTCCTAACGATATGTACGCTAGCGATATTAAGGGCAAATACAATTACACCCAGAAAGATACCTTCATGGGCTTCCATTGCGGAAATACAGCTTCCGGCAAGCTTACATCCTGTGAGATGAAGTACCAGATGATTATGGCAAGAACACTTCCGGAAGAAGTGACTCAGGGTACACTGGAAGGAGACATCGTTCCTGGAGAGATCACCTTCTACCGCCTGCAGAGCACTGCAGACAATAAACTGCGCGCATATATCGCACAGGGCGAAGTACTTCCGGTGGCTACACGTTCCTTTGGTTCTATCGGTATCTTCGCGATTCCGGAAATGGGACGTTTCTACCGTCATGTACTGATCGAGGGCGGTTATCCTCATCACGGAGCCGTTGCTTTCGGACATTTCGGCAAAGAGCTGTTTGAAGTATTTAAATATATTGGCGTGCCTGTGGACGAGATCGGTTACAATCAGCCCGCAGGAGTCAGATATCCTACAGAAAATCCATGGAAATAAAAAGAGCAGGATGCATCCCGGGGGATTTCCCTGGGATGTACCTATAATAAGGAGGAAAACATGTATTATATAGGTGTTGATTTAGGAACTTCCGCAGTTAAACTCCTTTTGATGGATGGAGAAGGAAAAATCTGCAAGATCATCTCAAAGGAATATCCTTTATACTTTCCTCACCCGGGATGGTCAGAGCAGAATCCCACTGACTGGTTTACCCAGAGTATGGAAGGGATCAAGGAACTGACAGCGGATATTGATAAAAGCCAGGTGGACGGGATTGGCTGCGGCGGACAGATGCACGGACTGGTTACCCTGGATGAAAAGGATGAGGTGATCCGCCCGGCGATCCTTTGGAACGATGGACGTACAGGAGAGGAGACAGACTATCTGAATAATGTGATCGGAAAAGACAAGCTGTCACAGTATACTGCCAATATCGCCTTCGCAGGCTTTACCGCGCCGAAGATCCTGTGGATGCAGAAAAATGAGCCGGAGAATTTTAAAAAGGTAGAAAAGATCATGCTGCCCAAGGATTATCTGGCCTATCGCCTGACCGGTTCTTTCTGTACAGATGTATCCGATGCTTCTGGAATGCTCCTTCTGGATGTGGAGCATCGCTGCTGGTCTAAAGAAATGCTTGAAATATGTGGGATCAAAGAGGAACAGCTGCCCAAGCTTTATGAAAGCTGGCAGGTAGTAGGTACCTTAAAGCCGGAGATCGCAAAGGAATTGGGACTTGCCGATACAGTAAAGGTAGTAGCGGGAGCCGGGGACAATGCGGCCGCAGCAGTCGGCACAGGAACAGTAGGGGACGGACAATGCAATATCTCTCTGGGAACCTCCGGAACGATCTTTATTTCCAGCAAGAAGTTCGGAGTAGATGAGAACAATGCGCTCCATTCTTTCGACCATGCGGATGGAAGCTACCATCTGATGGGGTGTATGTTAAGCGCTGCCTCCTGTAATAAGTGGTGGGTAGAGGATATCTTGGGCACCAGCGATTTTGCGAAAGAGCAGGAAGACATCACTAAGCTTGGAGAGAACAATGTGTTTTATCTGCCTTATCTTATGGGTGAGCGTTCTCCTCATAACAATCCGGATGCCAGAGCTGTATTTTTTGGAATGAGCATGGATACCACAAGAGCAGATATGACCCAGGCTGTGCTGGAAGGTGTGGCCTTTGGCCTTCGTGATTCTCTGGAAGTAGCCAGGAGCCTTGGCATCCACATCGAAAGGACGAAGATCTGCGGCGGCGGAGCTAAGAGTCCTCTCTGGAAAAAGATCATTGCCAATGTGATGAATTTGAAAGTAGACGTGCTGGAAAATGAAGAAGGACCGGCCATGGGCGGGGCTATGCTGGCAGCAGTAGGCTGCGGCGCTTATCCGGATGTAGAAAGCATTACGAAAAAAATCGTAAAGATTGTGGATACTGTGGAACCACAGCCGGAGCTGGTTGCAAAATACGAAGAGAAATATCAGAAATTCCGCACGCTTTATCCCACAATGAAGCCTTTATTCCCGTGAGCAACGAGACAAGCGGACATGCAAGCATGTCCATTTGGTGACTGCCGCGAGAATTTTGATTTAATCGAAGACGAAAAGTGGACGCGTGCCGGCAGGCATTGCAGACATCCCTTTAAATTAAGAAGAAACAGGGAGAACCTGCAGGTGTTTTTATACCTGCAGGTTCTCCCTCAATTTTTCTTAAAACTCTTCCCAATCTTTATAAAAATGATATAATAAAGATATTGCCTGTACTATGTGACAGGGTAAAAAGAGACATTTGCTCAGGAGAAAATCTGGAAAATAAGGGAATGGATTTTAACAGGAGACCATTCAACGACAGGGAGGGTTTGTTATGCGATACAGAGAATTAGGGAAAACCGGTCTGATGGTCAGTGAAATCGGGCTGGGAGCGGAATGGCTGGAACGTCATAATACCAGTGAAGTAAAGGCGGTCATTGACTGCTGTGAAAGCTTTGGGATCAATATTTTAGACTGCTGGATGTCAGAGCCTAATGTCCGCTCTAATATCGGAAAGGCCCTGGAAGGAAAAAGGGATAAGTGGATCATCCAGGGGCATTTCGGATCTACCTGGCAGGACGGACAGTATGTGCGTACAAGAGAGATGGATAAAGTAAAGGAAGCATTTGCGGATCTTCTTACGCGCCTTCAGACAGACTATATCGATCTGGGTATGATCCATTTCGTAGATGAGGAGGCTGAGTTCCAGCGTATTATGGAGGGCGAGTTCCTGGACTATGTAAAAGAACAGAAAGAAAACGGAGTGATCCGCCACATAGGGATGAGCACTCACAATCCCAGAGTGGCTAAGCTGGCTGCTTTAAGCGGAGAAATAGAAATGATCCTTTTCAGCATCAATCCAGCTTTTGACCTTCTTCCGGCAACTGAAGATCTGAACACTTACTTTGCAGAGACATATGAAGAAAATCTGGGCGGAATTGATCCGGAACGGGCGGAACTTTATCGGATCTGTGAGCAGCGGGGAGTAGGTATCACCGTTATGAAAGGTTACGCGGGAGGCCGCTTATTTTCACCGAAGACTTCACCCTTTGGGGTAGCGCTGACGCCTGTCCAATGTATCCACTATGCGCTTACCAGGCCGGGAGTGGCAAGTGTGCTGGCTGGCTATGACACAGTGGAACATGTAAAGGAGGCTGTGGCATACGAGAACGCTTCGGAGGAAGAAAAAGATTACGCAAGTGTTCTTGCCAATGCACCGCATCATGCATATGCAGGACAGTGCACCTACTGCGGGCACTGCGCTCCATGTCCGGCAGGGATTGACATAGCCATGGTCAATAAGCTTTATGATCTTGCCGTGATGCAGAAGGAAGTACCGGCAGCCGTAAGAGAACACTACAGAGCGCTTTCTGCAAACGCTGCAGACTGCATTGCCTGTGGAGGCTGTGAAGAACGTTGTCCATTCGGTGTTCCTGTAGTGGAAAGAATGGAAAAAGCAAAAAAATTATTCGATTAGCTGGCAATAGATCACATATTGACAAAAGGAAATTATAGTGCTATTTTTAAATGGATTTTGAGAAAGGAGAAAGAAGCAGTGAAAAGTAAATATTCGTTTTTCAGAATTGCGATAGGATTTCTTTTTGTGTTTTTTTTCCTTTTTTTTTCCGATTCTATTCTAATGAATGAGGAATCGGAAGAGGATTTCCATATTATCTGTTCAAATGACGAAGAGACGGTTTTAAAGACAGCGGAAGCTCCGGAACATAGTTTCGCGTATGTTATGGGCGGAATGAAGTTGGGAAGTTCGAAGCTGCCTGTCCGGCTGCGCGCGTCAGGCCTTTTAAAAACATTCCTTTTTTTTACTGTATTATTTAGACTTTTTGGAAAATCGATCTTATTTATTCCTAAGATGGAATGTTTTTATGCATATGTGCAGGTATGCCTATTTCAGCGCGCGCGATTTTTGCGTGAATTGTTTATTCTTTTGAAAGAAGATGGAAAAAAAAAACCTGTATTTCATTACATATTGCTTAATATGTCTGCTTATAGTTGAAATCTGTGAAATGCAGGAGGAAAAGTAAATAATCATGATAAAAAGAATAAAAAAGCAGCCTCCGGGACGACTGATTACAATGGGCTTCGCGCTGGTTATTTTGTTCGGAGCATTGCTGCTTTTACTTCCGGTATCAGTAAGGGAAGATGCTGTAGTAACCCCTATAGATGCTCTTTTTACGTCCACCAGCGCAGTATGTGTGACAGGTCTGATTGCCATTGATACGGCGGATCATTTTACGGCCTTTGGCCAAGGCGTGGTGGCTGCTTTGATCCAGGTGGGCGGTCTGGGTGTTACCTCAGTAGGAGTCGGGCTTATTATAGCCATGGGAAAAAGAGTTGGCTTTAAAAGCCGTGTGCTGATAAGAGAGGCGCTGAATACAGACAGCTACAAAGGAATCGTAAAGATCGTAAAGGCTGTGCTCTTAATGACCCTGTGCTTTGAAGGGGCGGGAGCACTTTTAAGTTTTCTGGTTTTTGTACAGGATTATCCCCCGGTTCATGCTCTGGGGATCAGTGTTTTTCATTCTATTGCTGCATTTAATAACTCAGGATTTGATGTGCTTGGCAATTTACAGAATTTGATTCCTTATCAAAACGATATTTTGTTAAACCTGATCACCTGTGTGCTGATTATTTTCGGAGGATTAGGCTTTTTAGTAATACTGGATATAATAAAGAAACGGAGCTTTAAAAAGCTGAGCATGCATTCTAAAGTAGTAATTACCACTACAGTTACTCTTTTAGCAGTAGGAACGCTTTTGCTTAAAGCCACAGAGGATATTACCTGGTTAGGAGCTTTTTTCCATAGCGTGTCGGCAAGGACGGCGGGATTTTCCACCTATCCGATTGGTTCTTTCAGCAATGCAGGATTGTTTGTGCTGTGTATACTGATGTTTATAGGCGCTTCGCCGGGATCTACCGGAGGCGGTATCAAAACAAGCACATTTTTCGTACTTTTTCAGTCTGCACGAAGTATGTTTTCGAAAAAGCAGATTGCTGCCTTTAAAAGAGGCATCTCAGGAAAAACAGTTGCCACAGCTTCCAGCATTACCATTCTTTCTCTGGGAGTCGTGTGCGTGGGTACGTTTTTAATGTGTGTGCTGGAACCGGAGTATGAGCTGATACAGCTCCTTTTTGAAGTGATTTCCGCTTTTGGAACAGTCGGTTTATCTACTGGCATCACTCCGGATCTCAGTGTGGGCGGCAAGCTGGTGATCATCCTTATTATGTTTATCGGAAGGCTTGGAGCGATGACTCTGATCTCCATGTGGATTGATCATCCAGAGCCTAATGTGCATTATACAGAGGAGACGATCACCATAGGATAAGAAAGAAGCCAGATCGTAAGAAAGATAGAATTATTTACAGGGAGAATAGAAATGAAAAAAAAGAAAAGCGCGCAGTCATTTGGAATTATCGGACTTGGCCGTTTTGGTATGGCACTTGCGATTTCATTGACACAGGCAGGTAAAGAAGTTATCGTTATTGACAGGAATGAAAGCAAGCTGCGGGAGATCCGTCAGTACACAGACTATGCTTTCGTTGCTCCGGATTTGAGTACGGAAACTTTACAGGAGACGGGAATTCAGAATTGCGAAGTGGTGGTTGTCTGCATCGGCGAGAAGATAGATATTTGTATTCTTACTACCATGCGCATTGTGGAAATGGGTGTGCCAAGAGTAATCGCAAAGGCGATCAGCCCGGAAGTGGGCGCGGTGCTGGAGAAACTGGGAGCTGAGGTAGTGTATCCGGAAAGGGATATGGCATTGTTTTTAGGTAGAAAACTAGTTTCCAGCAATTTCCTGGATTATATTTCTCTGGACAACAGTGTGGAAATCCGGCAGATAAAAGTATCGGACGGACTGGTAGGACAGACAGTGGAAGATCTGGATATCAGAAAAGAGTACGGGTTGAACATCATTGCTATTGAAAATGAAAAGTATACAAATATAGAAATATCTCCTCAATACCGTCTGAACGAAGAAGATGTAATCGTTGTCATCGGAAAAGTGAACAATATAGATCGTTTTGAAGAAAATATATAAAATACCGGAAGAAAAAATGTGGAAGTATACTTCTAAATCTACCATTATTGACGCAGTAAGTGCGTCAGAAAAGAGGAAAAGATGGACATATCAATTATTAGTTTTGCCCAGCAGCTAACATCTAATCCAGCACTGCTTGTCACTACATTGCTGACTTTAGGGGTTATTTTTGTAAATGGATGGACAGACGCGCCGAATGCGATCGCTACTTGTGTGACTACCAGATGCTTAAGGGCACGGACAGCTATATGGATGAGTGCGGCATTTAACTTCTTAGGCGTGTTTGTTATGACACAGATAAACAGCTCGGTTGCCGCTACAATCAGTAACATGGCGGATTTTGGAGAGGATACGCAGGGAGCGATGATTGCTCTGTGCGCAGCCTTATTCTCCATCGTGGTATATAGTGTGGGCGCTTCTTTTTTAGGAATCCCCACCAGTGAAAGCCATAGCTTGATCGCCGGTGTCACGGGAGCGGCTATTGCGATTCAACAGGGAGTCGGCGGGATTAATATGTCAGAGTGGGTAAAGGTTTTATACGGACTTGTTTTAAGCCTTGCCCTTGGGTTCCTTTCGGGATGGCTCATTTGTAAGCTGCTTACGATCCTGTGTCAGAATCTGGAGCGGAGGAAAGCGAATGATTTTTTCAGAATTGCTCAGATTGTAGGCGCCGCGGCGATGAGCTTTATGCATGGGGCGCAGGACGGACAGAAATTTATCGGCGTTCTTTTCCTGGGACTTGCCTTTTCCAATGGACAGAGTCAGGTATCCGGGATGGCGATCCCGATATGGCTGATGCTTTTGTGCAGTGTTGTGATGGGACTGGGAACCAGTGTGGGAGGAGAGAAGATCATCAAGTCCGTAGGGATGGACATGGTAAAGCTGGAAAAATACCAGGGCTTTTCTGCGGATCTGGCGGGAGCTTTTTGTCTGCTTCTTTCCAGCTTGTTTGGAATCCCTGTCTCCACTACCCATACGAAGACCAGCGCTATTATGGGCGTGGGAGCGGTAAGACGTATTTCCGCAATTAATTTTTCGGTTGTGAAGGATATGATGCTGACCTGGATTTTTACTTTCCCAGGGTGCGGCCTGATCAGCTTTGTGATGGCAAAACTATTTATGTTCATCTTTTAAGAGGAGGAAGAGTTAATGTCAAAGAAACAGGATGAATTTTATTTTCAGAGCTTTATTGAATGTGCGGAGGCGTCTTGTAAAGCGGCTAAGCTTCTGAAGGATACGCTGACGAACTTCAGCCAGGAAACCATCAGTGACAGGATGGAAGAAATGCACAAAGTAGAGCATGCGGCAGATGAAAAAAAGCATGCGGTGATAGATAAGCTTTCAAAGGCGTTTATCGTTCCCATAGAACGTGAAGATATCGTGCTTTTAAGCGATAATATTGACGAGGTCACTGACCGGCTGGAAGACGTTTTGATCCGTTTGTATATGAATTATGTGGTGAGTATCAGGCAGGAAGCCATCCCTCTCATGGAGGTAGTGATTAAGTGCTGTGAAGAGATGAAAGAACTGCTGAAGGATTTCGCTGATTTCAGACATTCGAAAACATTGAAAAAACATATTATACAGATCAATGAAATGGAGGAAGAGGCAGACCGTCTGTTTATGTCTATTATGCGGGAGCTTCACGAAAAAGAGCAGAATCCTCTGGCCATTATTGCCTGGAGAGAAATTTACCATTATATGGAAAAATGCGCGGACGCCTGTGAGCATGTGGCGGATACGGTTGAGAGCGTTGTCATGAAAAATTCATAAGTCTATATCTGGTGATTCACATTAGATGCTTCATTGCTTCAATGAAAATGCTTTTCCGAATCTAGTATAAGCCACTTTAAATATCCTCACGTTTCGCTGGTCTGTTTTCCGATAGCACAGGTGTAAAATGCTCAGCGTAGCCCATTACGTCTCTGCTTTTACACCGGCACTCTCGAAAAAACATTCTCAGCGAAACAGTAAGGCATTTAAGGCTTATACTAGGAGAAAAAGAGGGCTGTACTTTTTGGTACAGCCCTCTTTTTGGGTTATTTATAAGAGTGTCTATGAGTGAACGTGATAAATTATAGTAAAAAACAAATAAAGTTGTTAGAATAAACCAGTGATCTTGCCGTTTTCATCTACATCGATCTTTTCGGCTGCCGGAACTTTTGGAAGGCCTGGCATGGTCATGATCTCGCCGGTCAGGGCTACGATGAAGCCGGCTCCTGCGGAGATCTTTAAGTTACGTACAGTAACTTCGAAATCTGTCGGCGCTCCGAGTTTGGTCTGGTCGTCGGTCAGGCTGTACTGGGTCTTAGCTACACAGATCGGGCAGTTGCCGAAACCGAGGGCTTCCAGTTCTTTGGCCTGTTTCTGTGCGTTAGCTGTAAGGACTACCCGCTTGCCGCCGTAGATTTTCTGTACGATCTGGTTCAGCTTGTCTTCGATAGAGCCGTCCAGTTCGTAGGAGTAGCTGAAAGCATCGTTTGGCTCTTCGCAGAGACGGATCACTTCTTCTGCAAGTTTGATTCCGCCTTCTCCGCCTTTTGCCCATACTTCTGAAAGGGCTACGTTTACGCCCAGCTCCTTGCATTTCGCTTCTACCAGGTCAAGCTCTGCCTTGGTATCGGTGGGGAATGCGTTGATAGCTACTACGCAGGGCAGTTTGTATACGTTTGTGATGTTGCTTACATGCTTTAACAGGTTTGGAAGGCCTTTCTCCAGTGCTTCCAGGTTTTCGTTGTTAAGGTCTGCCTTGGCAACGCCGCCATTGTATTTCAGGGCACGTACGGTAGCAACGATGACTACTGCGTTTGGCTTTAAGCCTGCCATACGGCACTTGATGTCCAGGAATTTCTCTGCGCCAAGGTCCGCACCGAATCCAGCCTCTGTGATGGTGTAGTCAGCAAGCTTTAAGGACATCCTGGTGGCTGTCACAGAATTGCAGCCGTGAGCGATGTTTGCAAACGGGCCGCCGTGTACGATGGCCGGTACATGCTCCAGGGTCTGTACCAGGTTCGGCTTTAAGGCGTCTTTCAAAAGAGCGGTCATTGCGCCTTCTGCGTGCAGGTCTCCTGCGGTAACCGGTTTCTGCTCGGAAACTTTTCCGTATGTATAGCCAATGATGATCCTGGAAAGTCTTTCTTTCAGGTCCTTGATGTCGCTTGCCAGACAAAGGACTGCCATGATCTCGGAAGCTACGGTGATGTCATAGCCGTCCTCACGGGGCATGCCGTTTGTCCTTCCGCCAAGGCCGTCTACCACGTTTCTAAGCTGGCGGTCGTTCATATCCACGCATCTTCTCCAGGTGATCTTTCTTGGGTCGATGTTCAGCGCATTGCCCTGGAAAATGTGGTTGTCGATCATGGCTGCCAGAAGGTTATTGGCTGCGCCGATGGCATGGAAGTCGCCGGTAAAGTGCAGGTTGATATCCTCCATGGGGACTACCTGCGCATAGCCGCCTCCTGCAGCACCGCCCTTTACTCCGAATACTGGTCCAAGGGATGGCTCACGAAGGGCAACCATTACGTTCTTGCCGAGTTTCTGCATTCCGTCTGCCAGACCTACTGTTGTGGTGGTCTTTCCTTCTCCTGCAGGAGTAGGATTGATAGCCGTTACCAGGATCAGCTTGCCGTCCTCTTTATCTGTTTCTTTTAAAAGATTATAATCAATTTTTGCTTTGTACTTTCCGTACTGCTCCAGGTATTTGTCATCAATACCTGCTTTTGCTGCGATCTCGGTGATTGGCAGCATTTCGCACTCTTGTGCAATCTCAATGTCTGTTTTGAATCCCATAAAAAATTACCTCCTTGGATTTGAGACCGGCCGTATATTTATATTTTTCGGAAAAGAACAAAAAAGGACAGTATTTGATCAATTCAAATACTGCCCAGACGGTCGGCTATTCACAAGTCTCTGATTCCCTTGTGGTTCTCTCCACTATTTCCGTCAGTAACCAAAGACTTTTTTCATTTAACGAATTTATCCTAACATTTTTTGAAAAAATTGTCAAGCTTTTATCAATATTTATTCTATTTATTCTTTTCATAAAAATTTTATAATTGGAAAGGTTGCTATCTCCTGAGAGTATGCTAGAATAGAGAGCAAAGCTGTATCCTGTAAGGAGGCCTTTCGGCAACGTATGTAAGCGGGATGTAGTATGTATGAAAGAGAAATATTGTGGAGACCGCAGATTATGAATAAAAAAGAATTCCTGGATACCCTGAGAGAAGCCCTTTCCGGCAGCATGCAGGAGGGAAAGACAGCCGCTCATATACGATATTATCAGGACTATATTGACCGGCAGATCAGAAATGGCAGAAGTGAGAAAGAAGTTCTTGATGAGCTGGGAGATCCCAGATTGATCGCGAAAACCCTGCTGGACACAGACGGAGACACCAAGGCTTACGGAGAGTATGAGGAGTACAGCCAGCCTCAGAAAAATAAGGTACGTGCCAGTAAAGAGCATGTACGTAAAGTGGATCTGTCCACCTGGTATGGAAAAGCGCTGGTCATTTTTTTGGCGGCTCTAGTTATCCTTGCCCTGTTGGTGATTGCCGGCGTGCTTATTCCTATCTTTCTAGTAGTGGCAGCTGTTGCATTTATCTTATCTATTTTACGAAAATCTTAAAAATTTTATTCCGGTGCCTTTCGAAAAATGGCGCCGGAAATATAAAAATCTTATTTTATTCCCCTTAGAATTCACGTTTTAAATCTTAATCTAATCTGAAAAATCTGAATCAAAGAAGGTCTGAAATTCAGTTACATGTCATACCGTACTACGCACCTGCTGCGTGATTACGGGTCAGCATGATTCAAACGAAATTCAATTCATTTAATTACCCCATTCGCTAATGCCTGCCTATGGCAGAGAATAAATTTTTTGAAAGGAGAAATACATGAAGAGAAAAAAGAAAATGTTAAAAAGTCTGGGAGCAGGTATGCTTGCGGCATTGTTTCTGGTACAGGCAGTTTTTGGAATTTTGCCGCCCATTGAGGCCAGAGCGGCCATTTCAGCCATTGAAGAGTGGGATGAAAATCACATTATGGATTATAAATACCGCTTCAATGTAAAATTTCAAAAAGGCGTTACCACAGTGGAGCCCTTTGGCTGTGACAACCAGGATGTGGAGGCACTGACGAATCATGGAAGGAATACTCTCCGGGTATATACGAAGAGGATGACCGGGGATTATGTGCCGGGAAGCGCGGGGGTACGGTATAATAATGTAGGAAAAGACGGTGAAGGGAATATCGTAGACCTTAAGCTGAGCGTAATGGGAGTCACAGGAGCAGAACCACGGTACGATATGTTTACCCCATATTACAAATTCCATCTGTGGAAAGATCCTCAGGAAGATACGGGAGATGGCTATGACTGGGAAAATGGAATGGGGCAGCCTGTGGTGGGCTTTGGAAAAGAGGCGATTGCCATTGCTACCTATTGCATCGGCTCTGTAAAGGTGCGCTACCAGTTTTATAAGCATGGCACGGACGAGCCTCTTTCCATCAGCGGCCACGGCACTGCCAGGGACCTGGACGCGGGCCAGGGGATATCCATACCGGAGGACAGCAATCTGGAAAATGTATATATCCTGAAGGGAAACCGTTTTTTGGAGGTAGACGGCACCTATGTACAGGCCGGGGACGGTTCTTTGGAGACTTCAGATAAGTCAGGCTGGGTAAATATGCTCTACGATACAGACACCATCCATTTTAACTTCCATCACCAGAGCCGACTGGACCGGTGGGATAAGGAACGGGAAGACGGAATCGCTAAAAGAGGATCCGAAGAAAACTGGGCGAGGCTTCTGCGCAATACATATGTAGATGAGGATGGGAACAGTTATTGTGGGAATTACTATGGCGGAAAGATCGTAAGAGGACATGCTTATTTTGATTTTACCTCCTACTGCTTTGGCGGGATCGCCATGGAAAAGGAACCGGAAAAAAGGGTAGGAGCTTCCGGCTGTGCCTGGGAGGACGGTATTGTTACAAGCAAGGAAAACGCTTTTCCTATCTATGAATTTGAAGAATTTCAATATATGATCCAGGCAGAGGTTACCCCTAATCATTTAAGCTCCTTTGTAGTGCAGGATACACTGAAAGATTGTCTGGCTATCGATGGAACCTCTAAAGTGATCATAAAAAATGACCTGGGGGAAGAGGTGACCGGTCAGTTCCATATCACCATTGACGGGCAGACAGTCACCTGTGCGGCAAAAGAAGAATTTTTAAAGGAAGAAAGTTTTACGGACAATCAGGTATATACCTTTTATCTTAGGGTGCATCGTAAAGAGGGAGCCGATGTGTCGGACTTCCTGGATCCTGACGGCTATACCTTCCGGATTCCCAATTCTGCGGATCTGACCTACGTCCGGGCAAATGGAAAGGGAGGAACCATGACCACGGATACCGTCTGGGTGACAGGAAAGATCATTCCGGATCTGATAGTGGAAAAGAAGGCCTCCAAATATGAGTGGAATGTAGGGGACCAGGTGGACTATACGGTTAAGGTCACGCAGAAAAAGCCAAACGCGTGGGCAGTAAATACAGTGGTGGAGGACTTGTCTCTTCCTTCCTGCCTGTCCTTGATGGACGGACAGTATTTTGTAGAAAGTACACCGGGAGTTGAGCATTGTGTGATAGCGAAAGAAGGGGAAAACGGCTGGCGTGTAACCTGTCCTCTCCTTCAGTATGATGAAAGCATCCAGATAACCTTCCGCTGTATAGCCGAGGCAGAAGGAAACGGGCAGGAATGGATCAATACAGCTGCGGCAAGAGCGGAAAACTATATGGACGAGCGTACCGGAGCGCCTAAAGAGGCAAAGGATATGGCGGAGGTATGGCCCAATACCCCGGATCTGCAGATTGATAAGACTGCGGATAAATATGAATGGAGAGTTGGAGATCAGGTCAGTTACCGGGTTGTAGTTACCAACACGGCTCCGGGCACGATCGCCAGAGAGGTTTATATATCAGATATCGGACTCCCGGAGGGGCTGGTGCTTTCCGGAGGAACTGCCTCAGTAGAAGTATTAAACGCGCCTGTTCAGGTGGATTATCCCATTCCGGACAGGAAAACAGGGCAGGCGGCAGAAGTACGGCAGGTGGCCACCGCGCTGGATGCGGATGAGAGAGGATGGAACTTTTACTGTTCCTATCTGCCGTATAGCCATCCTGTTACGATCCTGTTTCACTGCACGGCCACAGAGACCTGCAATGGGCGGGAAAATATAAACGCAGCCACTGTCCAGGCGGAAAACGCGGCAGAAAAATCAGACGATGCAAAAGCGTATGTAAATACAGGCGCTTTTTGGATAGAAAAGACTGCAGATCATTATGAATGGCAGGTAGGAGAAGCAGTGGAGTATCAGGTAGTGGTGACAAACCAGTTCCCGGGAACCATTGCAAGAAATGTGACGATCTGGGACACCTCCATGCCTGCAGGACTAGCTTTGACTTCGCCGGAGGGAGTGTCTATTGAAGGGATTCCGGAGACGATAGCGGATCCTGTGGAAGGCACGAAAGATCCGGAAAGTCAGTTAAATCCCGAGCTGTATCAGGAAACTGCCGCCAAACAGGTGGCCTGGGAATTTCTTCCTGAGGGAAATGGATGGCGTTTGAATCTTTCTGATCTTCCGGCAGGCACTCCGGTAACCATTCGTTTTTCCTGTACAGCGACAGAAGCTGTAAATGGAATGGAAAGCATCAACGCGGCCTCTGTCCAGGCAGAAAATGCCCCGGAGGAAACAGACGACGCAGAAGTATACGTAAATACAGCGGTTCTTTCTATTGAGAAGAATGTAAGAAATCCTTATCTGGAACTGGGAGACGGAAGAAACGCAAATGAATTCCGGGTAGGGGAGAAGGTGGAGTATGAGGTTATTGTAAATAATCTGCAAAAAGGTTCCATTGCCAGAAATCTGGTGGTGAGCGATGTGTCCCTTCCGGAAGGCCTTGCGCTGGATCAGGACGAGGGCGCGCTTACCGTATCCGGAATCCCCCAGACAATTTTAAACCCGGTGGCTGGAACGGATGACATGGGAAACCAGCTGGATCCGGAAAATTATAATCAGGTGGAGGAAAAGCCTGTGGAATATCAGCTGGTCCGTCAGGGAACCGGATGGGTGCTCCAGGTGTCAGACCTTCCCTATCAGACGCCGGTTTCTATCGTGTTTCGATGTACCGTGACAGAAGAGTTGAATGGCTGGGAAGTGATAAACACAGCGAAGGCCTGGGCTTCAAACGGAGCAGAAGTAAGGGGTACCTCTAAGATCTGGGTAAATACGCCTGTATTAAAAATGGAAAAGACAGCGGATAAACCTACCTATAAGTATGGGGATATTGCCACTTATCGGATCCGGGTATGGCAGGAGCAGCCGGGCTGTGTGGCAAGAAATGTGACCATAAGCGATGTGATCGATACTCCTGGCGTCCGCCTTTTAAAGGATTCGATCGTTCTGCTGAATGAAAATGGAGATCTCGTTGAGGCGGGAGTAGAGGCAAATGACGACAATACCTTCCGTGTACTCACCGGACGGCCATTGCTGAGCGAAGGAATGTACTCTGTTTATGACGGAGAAGGAGGAGGCGCCTTTGAACAGGTTCTCCAAAATCCGCTGGAGCTGACCAGTGAAAAAGAGATGATCGTAGAGTATCAGATGGCTGTCATTGACGAAAATCTTGCGGGACAGACCGTACATAATATAGCCGAAGTGACCAGCGAGGAAGGCTATCCTGCCCAGGATGAGGAGACGGTGGAAATCCACAGTCCGATCCTGGATATCGTAAAGGAATCCGACCAAAAAGAATACCACGTGGGAGAAACCGGATACTATAAGCTTACAGTTCGCCAGCTGAGAGAAGATGTAACCGCGGAGAATGTGGTGATCGAAGACGCGCTGGATCATCCTGGAGCAGTTCTTTTAACAGAGAGTATCCTGGTAAAGAAAAATACAGAAGTTTTAAAAGAGGCGGCAGTAGAAGCTTCTGCCAGCGGTTTTCGTATTGCTACCGGAACCAATCTGACGGATGGAGACAAGCTGGAAATTTTTTATAATGTTCTTTTTGAAAGTCCGCAGCTTGATCAAGTGTCAGTCGTAAACCGGGCTTGGGCCAAGGGGGACAATACACCGGAAGAAATCGCAGAAAATGAGGTATTTATAGGAGATATCCGTCCGGTATTTTCTATTGAAAAGAAATCTGACAAGGACGGATATCTTCCCGGCGAAACAGGAACCTATCAGGTAAAGGTGACCCAGACAGAGAAAGACGCGGTTGCAAGGAATGTGGTGCTGAGAGACATCCTGAAAAACGAAGGAGCTCAGATCATAAAGGATAGTGTGAAGCTATATGACGAAAATGGCGTAGAGTTAGATAAACCGGAAATAGAAGCTACAGAAAAGGGATATACCATACATACAGGAATGGAGCTGGCGTATCAGCAGTTTCTCCTGGCAGAGTATCAGGTCAGGTTTTTGGAAGAGGCAGACGGAGGAAAACTTTTGAATGTAGCTATGGTTACTGGGGATAACTTAAGGCCGCAGGAAGAAAAACCGTCAGATCCGGTGTCAGTGGGAGACGGCCTGACTGCATTAAAGACTTCCGACCCGCCTTCCGGGAGTATTGTAGCAGAAGGAGACCCTATTCTCTATTCCATTACAGTAAAGAATAACTCCAAGGAGGAGAGGAAAAATATTATGATCAAAGATGCTCTGCCGGAGCATGTACAATTTGATTCTTTTGGAGAAGAAGAGGGCGAGCTCCTTACTTTGGATGAAAAAACCTATGCCGCCTTTTTTATAGACGAGCTTAAACCGGGAGAAGAGAGGACCGTCACATTTAAAGTCCTGCGCGCAGAGGCGCAAAGGGAGGACTGTATCGTAAATCTGGCTCAGGTGCGTTCGGCAATAGCCTCGCGGGAGGATGTGACCGAAGAAACCTGGAAATCTCCGAGATTTTTTAATACAAATGCGACCGTGCATTATGCAGATACCATCTGGACGCGCACAGAGCATGAGGTGGAAATTGGAGAGATGGAGCCTACAGGAACGCCTGCGCCTACAGGAACGCCTGCTCCTACAGAAACGCCTGCTCCTACAGAAACGCCTGCTCCTACAGAAACGCCTGCGCCTACGGAAACACCAGTTCCAACAAAGACGCCGGTTCCCACCCCTACAAAGGCGCCTACGGGAACGCCTGTGCCTCCTACAGGAACGCCTGTGCCTACGAGAGTTCCCTCACCTTCGCCTACCTTACGTCCTACTGCCGCGGAATGTCCCAGGATCACCCCGGTTCCCACGAGGACGGCGACCGGCCTTTACGGAGGAAATACCAATTATCCGTCTTCCGGAAGCGGATTTTCTTCTTATGGCAGCAGTTATCAGGGAACTTCCTATGGAGGAGGAACGAAGACTGGTGAGGAAAGACCTTTTAAAGATATGGCAAAAATTGCAGGGGCAGGAGCCTTGCTCTTAGGTCTTGGGATTTTCGTTTACCGGAGAAATAAAAAGCAGGAGGAGAATAAAAAGTGAAATGGCTCCGTTCCATTGGACTGGCAATGACAGGGGCGGCGGCAGGACTGCTCTTTTATTCCGGAAGCTTTTTTGTGAAAAGTTATCTGGAAAACCAGCAGGCCCGGGATAAGTATGAAGAAATCCAGGAAACATACACTGCTTTTGAGGAAGAGGAAAAGGATCCTGTTCCTCAAAAGAAAAAAACAGAACCTGTTTTATCCGTCCTGCCTGTGTCGCCGGCTCCGAAAAAGGAGATCGAGGAATCCTTTGGAATCCATTGGAAAGAACTTCGTCAGGTTAATCCACAGATTGCCGGTTGGGTACAGATTCCTGGCGGCGATATTTCCTATCCGGTGGTACAGGGGGAGGACAATAGTTTTTACCTTTCCCATTCTTTTGAAAGAAAAGAGGACCTTTTCGGAACCATCTTTCTGGATTGGCGGAATGGAAAGCGTTTCCAGGATTCCCACAGCTTTCTTTACGGCCATAATATGGAAGGAAATATGATGTTTGCTAACCTGAACCGATATGAAAGCCAGGAATACCTGGAACAATGCCCGGAGATTTATCTGTACACACCCTGGAAGAAATACCGCTATCTTATTTTTTCCGTGGAGCAGGCAGAAGAGGGCAGTACAAGCTTTTCTTACGGACAGAAGCTGAAAAGCACGGAGTTTAAGGACTTGCTGCAATATATGAAGAACCGCTCTTTTTATGACACAGGGGTGGAGCCGGAGGCGTTTGCTCCTATTCTGACCCTTGTGACCTGCAATTCCCGCCTGGACGAGAATATCCGGATGCTCGTCCATGGCACGCGGGTGGAAACGTGGAGCTGGAATGAAGAGGGAGAGTAGATGCGCGTCCCTTTGGCTGTACAAAGCGTTTCAGAAGATAAACGGCTACAGCATTATCCTAAAAAATATAGGAAACAGCCGGCAAAAAGAGGCGAAATGTCAGGAAGAGCTTTTGCAGAAGGAAATTGACGGGCTGATCATAAGAGATTCCTGCAGGAAGAGATAAAAAATTTAAAGGAGGATTTACAGACGGAAGGAGACAAGGTAGAGACTCAGATCAAGTTTGGCTGGGAGATTAATGCCTATCCGGTGAATGAGATCGCAGAATATGTGCAGGATGTAAAAAAGGCGATATTGATGTTTTGGTGGAAGAATATTATAATAAGTATGAAATCCTTCTGGAAGGACGCGACCCGGAGGAGTTCAAACGTCATGTAGAAGTACAGGAAGGAATTGAGATTGGATTTGAAAGATTCCTGGAGGAAAAAAATTACCAGGCAATTGTTGTTCATTTTGGTGATCTTGGCTCTTTGAAACAGCTCCCAGGTCTTGCCATCCAAAGGCTGATGGAGAAAGGATATGGTTTCGGAGGGGAAGGAGACTGGAAAACAGCCGCTATGGTGCGTCTCATGAAAATCATGACTGCTAAAGTCAAGGACGCGAAAGGTACATCCTTTATGGAAGACTATACTTACAATCTTGTTCCTGGCAAGGAGGGAATCCTGCAGGCCCACATTCTTGAAGTGTGCCCCTCTGTCGTGGAAGGGAAAATTGCCATTAAGGTGTGCACTCTTTCCATGGGTGACAGAGAAGACCCCGCAAGGCTGGTATTTACTTCAAAGGAAGGCCCTGGGATCGCCGCCTCCCTCATAGATCTTGGTGACCGTTTCCGTCTGATTATCAATGATGTAGAGTGAAAAAAGGTAGAAAAAACCATGCCCAAGCTGCTGGTAGGCACTGTGTTCAGGACCCCCCAAGCCGGATTTTGCCACAGGAGCGGAGGCATGGATCTTAACCGGAGGAGCCCATCATACGGCATTTTCTTATGATCTTAGCGCAGAGCAGATGGGAGACTGGGCAGCCGCTATGGGAATCGAAGCTGTCTGCATTGACAAAGATACAACGATCCGCAATTTCAAAAATGAACTGAGATGGAATGAAAGCGCGTTCAGGAAATAGGGCGGACGTAAATTACGATTGGATTATTGGAGGATTTTACAATGGGTGTTATGGAAGCAAAAGCAGCAATTCTGAACAACAAAACTGCATTGGGCATTGAATTCGGATCCACCAGGATCAAGGCGGTCCTGGTAGACGATAAGAATGAGCCGATTGCCTCTGGAAGCTATGATTGGGAAAATAAGTACGTGAACGGAATCTGGACTTATGACCTGGACGAAATCTGGAAAGGCCTGCAGGGCAGTTATCAGGATATGGCCAATGATGTAAAAGAAAAATATGAGGTAGAGCTTACCAGTGTAGGCGCTTTAGGCATCAGCGCCATGATGCATGGCTATATGCCTTTTAATAAAGAAGGAGAGCTTCTCGTACCTTTCCGTACCTGGAGAAATAATATCACAGGGGAAGCTTCTGAAAAACTGATGGAATTGTTTAATTACAACATTCCCCAGAGATGGAGCGTGGCTCACCTCTATCAGGCGATCCTGAACAAGGAAGAGCATGTAAAAGATATCGACTATATCACCACCCTGGAAGCTTATGTTCACTGGAAACTGACAGGAAGAAGAGTAGAAGGCATCGGAGATGCGGCGGGGATGTTCCCCATCGATACAGAGACGAAGGACTATAATGAAACTATGGTCCAGAAGTTTGACGAGCTGGTGGCTCCTTATGGCTTCCCGTGGAAATTCAGGGATATCATGCCTAAGGTGCTGGTAGCTGGAGAGGATGCCGGATATCTGACGGAAGAAGGCGCGAAGCTTTTGGATGTTACCGGTAAGCTGAAAGCCGGCATTCCTATGTGTCCTCCGGAAGGAGACGCAGGAACCGGAATGGTAGCTACAAACAGCGTAAAGGTGCGCACAGGAAATGTATCTGCGGGAACTTCTGTTTTTGCCAATATTGTTTTGGAAAAAGAACTTTCCAGACCATATAAGGAGATCGACATGGTGACTACACCGGCGGGAGATCTGGTGGCTATGGCTCATTCCAATAACTGTACTTCTGATCTGAATGCCTGGGTAAATGTTTTTAAAGAGTTTGCAGAGTCCATGGGAATGGAAGTGGATATGAATAAATTGTTCAGCACTCTTTATAATAAAGCCATGGAAGGAGATGTGGACGGCGGCGGACTGTTGTCCTACTGTTATTTCTCCGGAGAGCATATGACCGGGTTTGAGGAAGGACGTCCTTTGTTTGTGCGTTCACCGGAAAGTAAATTTACTCTTGCCAACTTTATGCGTACCAATCTTTATACCTGCCTGGGAGCTATGAGAGTAGGGTTAAACCTGTTATTCGAAAAAGAGGATGTAAAAGTTGACCGGCTCTTAGGCCACGGCGGTTTGTTCAAGACAAAGGGCGTAGGCCAGCAGATCCTCGCAGACGCAGTAAACGCTCCGGTTTCCGTAATGGAAACTGCCGGAGAAGGCGGCGCATGGGGAATCGCTCTTCTGGCTTCTTACCTTGTAAACAAGGAAGAAGGAGAGACTCTGGATCATTTCCTGGATGAAAAGGTATTTGCAGGAAACGAAGGAAGCACCTTAAATCCGGATCCTAAAGGCGTGGAAGGCTTTAACGTATTTATGGAGCGGTATCAGAAAGGACTTGGAATCGAAAGAGCGGCGGTAGAGTCGGAAGTTTGGTAAAAATGTGAGGGGGAATCCGTTTAAAGCCGGAGGAGGCTTGAGGGGGTTCCCCTTTTGCTTTTTATATGCAGCTAAAAATAAAGAAGAGCATTGACTATATTGCTGCTAAATGATAGTGTTTAAACAATAAACTGTGTATGAAAATTTAAAAATGGAGGGGTGGAAATGTTGCTCTATCATGGAAGCAAAGAACAGGTGAGATTTCCTAAAATCAGAAAAGCTGTATTTAATAAAGATTTTTATTTTGGATTTTACTGTACTTTACAGGAAGAACAGGCGGTACGCCAGGCTGCGCGTTTTTATAATAAGTGGTATTTGAATATTTATGAATATACACCGAACCGAGATTTAAAATATCTGCGGTTCCATAAAATAACAGACGAATGGCTGGATTTTGTAGCGTCCTGCCGTTTGGGAAATGGACATTCCTATGACATCGTAGAAGGTCCCAGGGCAGATGAGACAATTTTTAATTATGTCCAGAACTTTGTAGATGGAAAAATATCCCGAAGTGCATTTTGGAAATTAGCAAAATATAATCATCCAACATACCAGATTAGTTTTCATACGATTTCTGCATTGGACACACTTGAATTTATAGAAAGCAGGGAAGGATAGATAAAGGTGTACTCTCTTATACCTGCGGTCTAACAGAATATACAGGAGAAATGTGTGAAAGTAAACTTTCACATCTACTATTATTGACGCAGCCAATGTACTCCGTGAGTAAAGTGCGTCAGAAAGAGGAAAAAATGGACACTTTTCGTTTTAAAGATAAAATACTTGTAGGAATTACATTATTTTCTATGTTTTTCGGAGCCGGGAATCTGATCTTTCCTCCCTTTCTGGGAGCACAGGCGGGAGAGCACACCTGGATTGCTTTTATAGGATTTGCGGTTAGTGCGGTCTGTCTGCCTATCCTGGGTGTGCTGGCTGTTACGAAATCCGGTGGGCTGGAAAAACTCACATCCAGAGTCCATCCTAAATTTTCATTTATTTACATTTTGATTTTGTACCTTGCAATCGGTCCCTGTCTGGCGATTCCCAGGACGTCCAGCACGTCTTTTTCTATTGCGGTACAGCCTTTTTGGGGCGGAGAGGGAAGTCTGTGGGCTGCACGGCTGGTGTATTCCGTTGTATTTTTTGTGCTGGCGGCGGGAATTGCCATGCATCCGGAAAAACTTACAGAGTATTTAGGAAAAAGACTGACTCCTATTTTACTGATCCTGATCGGAGTAGTTTTTATTGCCTGTCTGTTAAAACCCACGGGAGATCCTGGAAAACCGGCGAGTCTGTACGAAAATATGGCGGCAGCACAGGGCTTTTTAGACGGGTATCAGACCATGGATACTCTTGCTGCATTAAATTTTGGAATGATCGTGGCAATGAATATTCGGGAAAAGGGGATTACCCGGGAAAAACAGGTGGTAAAGGAAACAATTTCTGCCGGGTGGATCGCCGGAGTGGTCCTTCTTGTTATATACAGTCTGCTTGCTTTTATTGGGATGCGCTCCAGCGGCAGATTTCCAGGGGCCTCTAATGGAACAGAAACTTTGACAGATATGGTGCAGTTTTTGTTTGGAAAGGGAGGAATGGTCCTTCTGGGGATTATTTTCGTTATAGCTTGTTTCAATACCTGTGTGGGATTGCTGTGCTGCTGCGGAAAATATTTTAATTCTGTATTTCCTAAGATAAGTTATCGAGGCTGGGTGTATATTTTTGCAGTGATTTCTATGGTGATCTCCAATATTGGACTGGACGGCATTTTAAAATTTTCTGTTCCGGCTTTAAATGCGATTTATCCTTTGGCGATTCTTTTGATCTTATTGTCCTGCGTACACAGATATATTGAGAGATATCCAGAAATCTACCCTTGGGCGGCCTTGCTTTGCGGAATCAGCAGTATAGTTTTGGTTTTGGAAGAACAGGGGATCTCTATTCCTGTAGTTACCTCTCTAATGAGAAATATGCCGGGCTTTGGGGCTGGTTTCGGCTGGCTTTTGCCCACAGTGATCGGGGCGGGAATCGGTGTGCTGGCCGATTTGGGAAAGAAGAAAAGAAAGGCATAGGTTTTAGTTTGATCAAAAAGATGGAAAGCACTTATCGGAGGCAAGATAGATTGACTATAAATACATTGCGGCAGGGAGGTATTTGTTTATGAGAAGACGCCCGAGAGTAAATTATGAATTGGATTCGGGAAATATACAAGAGCTCTCAGATCAGGAGATTAAAATGATCCTTCGGGGAGCTGACGAATTGATCGATAGGGGAGGAAGAACTCTGCTGACTAAATTATTAAAGGGCTCCAGGGATAAAAAAGTGCTGGAATATAAGCTGGACCTTTGTCCTGCGTATGGATTTTATAAAAAACTTACACTGAAGGAGATTTCCTACCGTGTGGACTGGATGATAAAAGAGGATTATCTGCGCATCAGCTATAATGGAAGACTGCCTATGCTCATTTTTTCTGAGAAGGGCTGGCAGATTGAGGAGGACTTTTTTGCCCAGGAGATTTATCAGGCACTCTATGAAAACGTGATAGAAAATAAAAGGGAGATTCTTTCAGAGATGTCCAGTATAAACCGACAGGTAGTCATGGATGTTCTGGAAATGATCCGAAAAAGTAAAAATAAGGAGTTCCTTCCTATTCTGGAGGACTGGAAAAACCAGGAAGTCCGAAAAGTGAGAGAGCGGATCACAAGTGTGCAGAGAAGCCTGGAAAATCCCAAGGAGAAGCCCCAGGTACGATTAAAAAAAGCAAAGAAGGAAAACTGGCGTGAGGTGATGAAACTGATCCATAAAGCCGTCCAGCGGGATTATCCTGAATATTATCCGGACGGAGTAATACAGTTTATCTGTATGTATTATGAAAGACAGAGAATCCAGGCAATGATCCAGGCAAAGCAGATTTGGATTTATCAGCTTGATGGAGCGATAATAGGAACCGCTGTTTTAGATAAGAATCAGATAGCCGATATTTATATGCTTTCAGAAAACAGGGAAAAGGGCTGCGAAAGACATATGATACAGGAGTTGGAAAAGAATATTGATAAAATATATGAAACCATTCATGCAGAAGCTTCCCTTTTAGATTGGAAAAGTTATGAAGAAAATGGTTTTCACAAGGTAAGGGAAGAAAAGATGGAACTGTTGAATGACTGTAAAATGTCCATTGTGATTCTGGAGAAAAAGAACGGGGAGGAAAGTCATGTTTCAGAATAAAATCGCTGTAGTTACAGGAGGCGCACAGGGGATAGGAAAATGTATAGCCCAGGAATTTGAGAAGGACGGCGCGTCAGTCTGCATTATAGATAAGCAGCCGAATCCTTATTTTACAGGAGATTTGGCTGACCAGGAGATTTTGCATCGTTTTGTGGAAAAGGTAATCGCAGAATATGGAAAGGTGGATTATTTGATCCACAATGCCCTTCCTTTGATGAAAGGAATCAATGAGTGCTCTTATGAGGAATTTGAGTATGCATTAAGGGTGGGAGTAACGGCTCCTTTTTATCTTACAAAGCTCTTTCTGCCTTATTTTAATAAAGGGGCTGCTATTG
>DWYZ01000073.1 GCA_019118425.1 Candidatus Blautia faecavium
TCTCCTCATTCCGCCCATCGGCTATTAGGCGGTTAGTTAATAGAAAGGATTTATCCTCTCCTTTTTCGATACCTTTTTCGATACCTTTTTCGATACCTCTTTTCTCGCCTTCCGCTAATAGCCGTTCTGACGTTAATTCTAACACTTTGCCGCCCATAACATCACCTAATCCTTTCTTGACGTTCCCGGTATCCCGGAAAATATAATCAGATATCTTTGTGATCAGTCCGACCAGATCAGAGTACAGTCCTGAATGTTCCGGGAACAATTCTGTTTGCAAACGCCGCTGGATGTCGCTGTATTCCTGCAAAAGCTGTCCCAGTTTTTCTGGCTGCTGTTCCAATTCTGCAGCATGCTTCTCGTACCTCATGATATAGTATGGCAGCAGCATTAACAGTTTTTTCTGGAAAATCTTGTCTTTCGTATAATCTGCCGCCTCGACAACAGGTACATGGTAGGTATGTTCTGTCCCGTCTGGGAACAGCACACGTACCTTCAGTTCTGGCGGGAGGGTATCATAGCTGCGGATATATAAAACACAGCTTTTAGGGAATTCAATTACATATTCCCTCCCATCCCGGGCAGAACGTTCCAAAGCGATGGAAAAATCGTATTCGATCATCCTTACTGCCATAGTCTTGTCATCCGTGCTCTGGCACTCAATATGATAAACCACATTCTCGATCTGCAGGCTCGTATCCGTTATAATCTCGCCATTTTCCTCATGATGTTCGTTCCGCAACTGTACGATCTCAACGTCATCCGGGTAGTCCGTCCCAAAGACTTCGTTGATTAGCGGGACTACCAGATAAGACATTTTCTCAATGATCGTCCGGAAGACATCATCGAATATAGTATTTGTCATTGTGATTCTCCTTTTATGGTATATATTATATATGACGTTAACCGATTTGTAAACAGATTCTACACCAGTTGACGGACAGGTGGCGGATGTACAGTGTATAGGCATATGGTCTCATTCTTCATTGGATCTTTCTCCTTTCGTCTTTATAGTTCTCCTATAATATGCCTTTTCGCCATGTTCTGTGAGAAAAGCAATATATCTTTCCCAATACACCATCAGCAATATCTGGGAGCATAAAAAAAGAGCCATTGCTCCAGATGTTGTTCATCTAGTCTAGGCAACAGCTCCCGCAAAGGCATGCTATATCGCGTTTGATCATCCGAGATGATAACGGCATTTATCCAACACACTTTCCACTGTTTTTAGCTGTGCAGCACATTTATCAATTATGTGTCCACATATGTTGACAGCAAAATTGTTCTCCTTGAACTTATCCTCCAATGGGATACGTTCCAGATAATAAGTTAATGTCTGCTTAATGGTAGATGACAATTTTGCTTTCTTTTCCAACGCCTTATTAGCTGCTAATGTTAAAAAAAGCTTTTTGTCTTGATTGAATAGCGTATAATTATGATACATCATGGATTTTCCTTTTTTGACCAACACAGATTCCTCGCCCGAACGCATTACATAACTGTCCTTATCTTCTTTTTTTTCTGCATACGAGATGATATATTTTTCTTTCCTATGGTTGTTTTCATTTAAGAGTCCAATCAAGGTAAGTTCATTTTTGGTAAAAGGAAATCTTTCGGTCCTATCTTGTTCTATAGATATAGAACATCCATGGAGGTTGAATTCTCTGATCAGAAAGTCAACCGCTTCCACAAATGTAAGGTTGCTTACCTTTTGTACGATGCTTATAACATCGGCATTTGTATTACAGGCATAACAATATAAGTTGTCTGTAAAAATAAACGCATTGCCAAAATGTGTGTCCCCATGGAACGGGCATAATACGGATATGCGCCGTCCTATCGGCTTTGTCTCCAATCCGAGCCTATCGCATACCATCTCCACGCTCACCTGGGCTTTAATCATATCGATATCAAATAGCTTTTCCTTTGCCATATGATCGCTCCTTTCGTTTTTTTGTTTGCTTTTAATGTGCCGAAAGCAAACAAAAAATAAAAAAGTGCATCCAAATGCACTTTTTTAAAAAGCCCTCTCTTCCCGTGGGGATTGCACAACTTGAGTTTTTTTCTTCCAACGCCATGCCTTTCCGACCAGAAAAAAGAGAAAAAGGCTGATAAGATAACAGACAAGAAAAAAAGACGATCCCAGGTACAGGCGGTATGAAATCCCTGCCATGACTGCTGTTGCCAAAGCGGAAGCCCTATGCCGCATGATAAAAAGCCCTATCGCAAAGGCCAACAGGAGAAGCATCGGGAGAAGGGCCCCAATCCCTTGCATAGATACCTGTCTTCCCAAATGCGCGTTTGTCCCAAACATACTTACTGTCCGATCAAGGGAATACTGGATCCTTCTAAGATACCATGCCATATTCCCAGCCCCATTGATGGCCTGCTCCCATTCACCAGTATTCATCTTATAAACAATTTCCGGGATCCTATCTGCCTGTTCTAAGGACAATCCGAGTGATCCCAGGAATTTCTCACTATTCCCAGAAGCCCCCAAAATAAAGGATGCATTGCTGAGTATATCTTTGAGACGCGGCACATATGCTGGAAGCCGCCCCATTACCCCGTCTATTAAAAAAGACAGCCCGATTCCGCATGCTATGCCTACTGGAAATACCTTGCGCTCCCTGGACAGCCGTTTATTAAACATAAAATCTGTCATCAAAACTGCAAGATAGGTCATCAGGCATAAATAGGCAGCTAAGAAAACGACCACCGGGGCGATATTTTTTACCTTAAAGCTCTGTTCCATCCAACCTGCCAGGTTTCCGAAAGCATCGTCAGATATTTGTATCGCTCTTTCCATAAAAGCCCCCTTCCTATAGTGAAAACCAAAATATGGGAGGTGCCGCTTAGCGGCCACACCCCCAATAGCATAAATTATTCCACATCCCGCAGGACTTTGTTCAGTACCTCCTGTATACGTAGCATGTAAGGCTGCATTTCTGCATCTATGTACCCTTTCTCTTCAACATCTGAAAAATAGAATTTTGACAGGAGCTTTACCATGCTGTCTATGATCACTTTCTCATCCAGGGTCATTTTGCCTCTGTCATCAATATGGGTGAACCATAGCAATGCGCTGGATGGGTCATCAATGTTGCTACATGTCCCGCCGTTCATGTCTTCTTTCCATATGGGTACATCGTTTTTAACTTTTGCCTGGAATTCCGGAGCTGGCATAAAGCCAGATAAGTCATCCCCTATCTCATCCAGATTCCCTATATACTCATTCTCCCCGTCAAAGCTGCCTGCATAGTCCGGGTCATATTCTTCTGGGGACATAGATTCACGGTATTTACCCACCTGCGCCAGATACTCGTTCTCCATATCAAGGTCCTCTGACAAACTGTTGTCCATAAAGCCTTTAGGGTCAAATGCGCCTTTGCTGTCCCTGGCGGCCTTCCCAGGCGTATTTTGTTTGTCATCTGGCACTGGAGAAGTCTGCTCCTGATTCGCATCTTTCCCCATGGGAATAGATGATTCACGGGAAGGTCCTGCCGGACCGTCCGTCCCCCCATCGCTGCCGGGCGCGGTTAACTCATTGCTTCCTTTCTTTTTACGGAATGTGTCAAGCACCTTGTCAGGTATCTTCCCATCCCTTTCATAGATTTCCTTAAGTGCAAGCTTAGAATTATCATCGAGGTGAGCAATAATGGATGCACGGTCAACAGGTATGTCTCCCTTCAGGAAAGCGTTTTGCAGCCAGCTATCTGAGGCTGGGGTGTCGATCAGGTCAAAATATTTCCTCGCCTGCCTCTTTGCAATGCCCAGTTTCTGTTCAAGAAGCTCGATCAGTTTGCATTTTGCGAAAGAGGGGTTGGTTTCCACCCGTTTTTGGTACAGGTAGTATAGCTCGCGGATTGACCGGAAGTATTCTTCTTTGCTCAAATTGCGGTTATGGATATTGCCCTCGTAAAGCTGTATGGTGGCATCCAGGTCGCCTATCTTTGTTTTAGAGGATACACACATGATCCCATCCGGGAAAATATTATACCCGCGCTCACGCAATAGTTTTATTGCCTCATATCTCCGATGCCCTTGGTTTATGATATATGTCCCGTCCCCGGCGTGTATCACGTTCAAGGGCTGCAAGAGCCCAAAGACCCGGATTGATTCTGCCAATTCCGTAATATCAGCCATTTGGAACACGGTATTGTCCTCGCTTGGTATAAGGGATTCAAATGGGGTAAGAAAGGATTCCAGGTTCGATTGGATAGGCTCTGTATTTTCTGAATCATCAACTTCGATCGTAAAATGGCCGGGTTCTTTAATCCCATCTACAATATTCTCCCAATCAGGATCCCCCTGATTTTCTTCCTTATCGTCCGGATGGCTGTTGTTCCCCAAAATATTGGAGCCAGACTTGTACGGGCCGCCTTGCGGTACACTCTCCGGCGCATCTCCTAATACACTGGTATCTTCCCATCCCATTGTCTCATTTAACATTTTCAATACCTCTCTTTCTTATAGCTTTTTTACAATCTTACTCTCCCTCTGCATTCCTGTTCACTCAACAGATTCTTTCGTCACCTCATCAATGGCAACACAATGGACTACATAGCGGTCATTTTGCACTCCATAGTCTGCACATGTGGACAATGTAAATATCTGTGCATCCCCATCCGGTTCGAATTCTGTCCGGTATGCGGCCTGTTCCAGGGTATATGCGATCCACTTTTTATATTCCCTGGACCCAAGTGTGTAGCCTGTTGTATAGGTACTGCTGTTATCCTTAGTCCCATATGCGGCGTAGACCGCAAACGTAGTAGTCTTATCCGGTGTATAGATATACACATAAGGATGTATCTTCCAGAAATCCACGCTGCCATAATTAGACAATTCCCCAAACATTTGTCCGGAAGCCATGTTATGTCCATATAAAATCATATGCGCATCTGACATATCATCCGGAGACCCGGCTTGCAGGAAAATAGATCCAAGGATATTGTAAGTGCCATCCATATGATGGTTCAGGTAATAGTCTCCCCTTGTCCCTTTTAGGATGGCATAATTGATGGAAGTGTCTGGTATCTGTATCCACCCAATGATATCCTCATTCATATTCCGTAACCCTTGCCAGTCTATCCCATTCCAATCCTGCGGGAGCTCCTGCACGCCATTACCGCCTGCCGCGTTCCCTCCCCCTGGCTTATCCTGGCCGGATAAAGCGTTGTTAGGCTCCGGATTCCCTGCCCCATCCTCAAAGTTTGTGTACCCATCCTGTATCTGAGCATTTTTTATCGCCGCAATCACATAAGGCAGTTCTTCCTTCGCCGCGAAAAAGAACATGCCGGCGGCCCCAAAAACGAACAGGGCCAAGAGTAGCCATAAGAACGGGTTCCTTTTTTTCTTCTCTTGAATCTTAATGCCAGCTATTTTCCTCACCTCCCCTCATCTGGTTTTGGCAATTAATATGATGGAATAACCTGGCTTTTCCCAATCTGGCTGCCAACCAGATTTATCACAGCAGTTCCGACAGCCATGTCTCGCGCCGGTGCTGCATCACATTGCTGATCGCTGTTTCCAGCGCATTTCCCACAGCAAGGATAACCACCTTTTTTTTCGCCCTGGAAACTGCCGTATTTAAGCTGTTCCTGGACAGCAGCGTCCTGGGATATTCCGGAAGAAGAATGATAACTTCATCCGCCTCTGAGCCCTGCGCTTTATGGATCGTCATAATGGTGCCCGGCATGATATCGTCCATGCCTTTTCCTGAAAGATAAATCCGTTTCCCCTCTAAACGGACCACCACCCCATCTGCCTGTATGTCCTCTATTTTGCCGATATCCCCATTGCAGTACCCGGCTTTATAATTATTTACTACAAAGACAACCTTATCCCCCCTCTTGTAATCAAAGCCGCGATAGCGATAGCATTCCTGCCCATCTTCCGCCATTTCAAACCGGCGGTTCAAACTGACGATCCCAAGCATGCCCGTTTTGGTAGTAGACAATATCTGCTGCTTTGACCAGTCTGTGTTTTTATCATACATAGGCAACAAGAGCTGGACAGCCTCTTCTTCCGTGCCGCAGCGGTAAATCCGGCATGTCTGGTCAACGACAAGATCCGTTCTCCCTTGTTTGATCCTCCGGCAGTTTTCAACAATACCTGATTCCTCCTCCTGCCTCATGATCTGCCAAAGTTTTACCGTAAAATATTTGCCGCATTCCAAAAGGTCACGGAATACCGCACCACAGCCTACGCTTTCTAGTTGGTCAGGATCCCCGCATAAAATGACCTGGCATCCAGTCTTTACCGACCTTAATAAATGATAAAAAATTTCCGTATCAACCATGGACATTTCATCGACAATTAGCAGGTCGTAAGGCAGTTCCTGGTGTCCTTCGCATGCAGAATGCGGGGTAATCCCAACCATAGAATGGATCGTAGATGCGGGATGCCCGGATGCCGCTTTCATTGCCTGCGCTGCCCTCGCGGTGGGCGCACACAGCCCGATCCTGGCTTTCGGGTCAGCCATTAGGCATAGGCGGATTGCACCTTTTATGTCCGTTGTTTTTCCGGTCCCTGGCCCACCTGTAAGGAGGATCAGTTTATTTTTCCCCATAGCCCGGAACAATTCTTTTTGGGAATCTAAAAAACGGATATCCAGGTCTGCTTCCATAGCTTCTATGTCATTTTCCGATATATCCCTCACCTGTGATGCTGAACAGATGCGGGATAAGTTTTTTGCGATCTCTTTTTCCTGCTGGAACCGCTTATTCCTTGCGATCCAGATACCGTCTATGCGTATCTCAGGCATACCCTGCATAATGCAAAAAAGATATACCGGGCTGATCACCCATGGCCAGGGGGAACGTTTCAACAGCCGGTAAAACTCTGTGATCATATCTTTTATCCTGATCCTCGTATGGCCTGCCTCTTCATATCTGCGTACGAGTTCCCATACAATCGCACGCATCCGGTCCACATCCATCCTGCCCTTTTCGAAATATCTGGCCAGATAATCTGCTTGTAAAAAAGGTATCCCGATACATGAACATACATCATAGGTATCCTGTTTTAAACATTCCCGTGCATCCGCTCTATAAACTTTTACAAGCTGGTCGATCTGTATGAACTCTATGCCAAGGGACGACAGCTCAAAAAAGAGCCCTTCTGTGGCACTGATATATCCTAACTGTTCCAGAAGCGGGCCAGCAAAACGCTTCGCCCCAGGTATCTTTGCCAGATATCCTTCCGGGTCATCGAGCTCCAAAAGTTTCCGGATATCGTTGTCCAATCCCTCCAATATCCGGTTCGCCGTATCTGCAGAAATTCCTTTTATCTTATCTAAGAAAAAGAGACTGTAAGCCTTCCGTGAGGTACAGATCCTGGACGCTGCTACATGGTAAAAGCAGTCATGCTTCCATTCCACCTCTAATTCCAGGGGGATTCCCGGCGAAAAAAGAGGGAGCTTTCCGGCGCAGATGATCTCGGACCTGGAATTGCAGTGCAGGCCCTGTTCTTCTGGAAGGTAAACAAATATGGAATATCCCGTAGCCTCATCCCTGGGTTTCAGCAGACGTAAGGCCTTCCCATGTATCATGGCATCCCCCCTGTTCTACCGGTATCCCTTTTTAATTTTTCTATCACGATGGACGCGTTATATTTATCTAAAGATGTGTAATCAAAATCCCTGTATTTTTTATTACGTGGCTTGGATAACAGGCCCTTTATATATTTTTGCTGCATCGGGGTGGACGGGCCCTGCCCCCAATTTTTTACATACCGCATATCCCATAAAGGGCGGTTCCTCTCATAATTCCTGCTCAGATAGTCGCAAGAAACATCGGCCGCTCTTTGCAGGCTGGTATCTTTTTCAAGGTCTATCCCTATACCGTTTTTAAAAGCTGTAACCGTACATTGCCCCAGCGGGTTTACGGATGACACTTTTATATATTCCCCGTTATTCCCGGTATAGCAGAGCAAAGAATCATCCGGCTGTATCTGCCAGTTGAGCCCCATAAGGTCAATCTGGTTCTTCTCCGCGAACAAGTCTACTTTTGTGGCATTCAGTATCCACGCATCCGGATAATCCATCAGTTCAAGGATCTTATCCGGCATTTGTGTGAGCATCCCACTGATACGCCCCCGAAGCCTTTCAGGTACAACAGACGGATCCAGCCCAAGCAGGCTAGGGGCAGTACAGATATCCAGTTTTCCAGTCACGCCCACGCAGTCAATCAGCGTAAGATGTTCCTTACCATCATACATACGGAGCCCACGGCCTACCATCTGTTCGTACAAACTGCTGTTTACAGTTGGCCGCGCAATTAAGATCGTCCTGATAGACGGCAGGTCTGTCCCTTCTGTCAGCACCATGCAATTTACAAGGCATGGAATCTCCCCATCCTGGAAGCGTTTTAAGATATCCTGCCTTTGTTTTGTCTCGGCAGAAATCACTACAGCGCCATAAATTTCCCTAGCGATGCCATGAGCATGGGCTACACCAGAGGCAAAGATAACGGTCCTCCCGACAGCATATTTACGGTACGCATTGGCAACCCCTTCGTTTAGTATTTTTTTATTAATGGTCGCCTGAAGCTTCTCCTGGTCGAGGTCCCCTCTTTTGATCTTTACCTTGCTCAGGTCATATCCAATATCAACGCGAAGGCAGTCAATATCTGTCAGGAAATTATTTGTGATCCCCCAACGCATATCCCTTTGGTAAATAATCTTTTGATATACCAGATCAAGCCGTGTCTGGTCGGCACGGTTTGGGGTGGCTGTAAACCCTAAATGGAGCCTCGGTTTAAAATAGTCATATATCTTGCGGTATGACGGAGCCACAGCATGATGCGCTTCATCCGTGATGATCGTGTCGAAATCATCGGGCTGGAAACGGTCCAGGCGGTGAATCAGGGATTGCACGCTTGCAGATACGACTTCCTCCCCATGGGAAACCTCTCCTGCCTTTTCTATGCCAAAACTGCACTCATAATATTTCGCAGGCTGCCGTACCAGTTCGTCCCTATGTGACAATATCAGGACACGCCCCTTACGCTTGATATGGGAAAATATCATCGTTTTACCAAGCCCTGTCGCAAGCACTACCAGATAGCTTCCCGGATCTATGTTATCGATCACATCCACGCACTCCTGCTGATATGGCCTTAGTACATAAGCCATAACTTTTCCACCTCCCTAGTAATGATGGGAATATTATAGCTATTATTGTGGGGGATTTTTTTTCCAGCGGGAGATTTTCATCTCCGTCTATTTTTTAACTGGAGATAAGATAACTAGAAAAGTGCATTCGAATGCACTTTTTACCGGAACCATTGCGATAGATACAAGCTACGAAAACCTTCAGCGGAATAACGGGAATTGCAAACATAACGCATCCCTTTTTTTGGGCCGCTCAACTTAGCGGCTACCTGTAACCTATAATTGTAAGGGATAAAGATAAATATATATAGCGCAAAAACGAACAAGCAAAATGGGGCCGTTTATAGCCCGCACCCATGGTAAAGCACATTTTTTTCCCGGACCCCCTAGTCCCAGGCGGCTGCCTGTACGCAAAGTAAGCCTCCCCAAAACGGGCAGGCGTAAAAAATGCCATATGGAAAAACCAGGGTATCAAGCCGCTGCTATTTTTTCTTTGCGCGGCCGGATCAGGCCCTCTTTTACTTTTTGGGACCGTATCCGTTTTACTTTTGATGTACTGATATGCAGCGCGAGTGCGATCACCCGAATGCTTATCCCAGCATTCGCAAGCGATATGATATGTCCTGTGAAGTCCTGTTTCTTTTTCTTTGTCTCTTTTTCTTTTACAGCGAAATATTTTTTTGCACAATTTCCTAGCATATCCACGATCTTAGCGTTTGTAAAGCGGTAATCTTTTTTAGGGTATGCCAATAAGATATCCGATTCTGAAACCGCATATCCCATACGTCCGGTATAACCATATAAGAACGAGATGACAGCATCCTTATCCATCCCTACCCCCAGGGCAAAGTTCCAGAGCAAGAACAGGATAGACGCCTTTTTCTCCTGGAATTCTTTTTTCGTAAAACGGATAGATAAGATTTTATTTAACCGGTCGATACAAATAAACTGGTGTGTTGTCTCAAGCCCGGGTATATATAACTTATTGGATCTCAGAAAGCGTTTCAGGGAATATCCCCGTACCGGCATCTTTGAGCCAAACGCATCCCAAAGTTCCCCATAGGAATATTTTCTCCCAATCTCTTCCATATAAGAGCAGAATACTTTTCTTAGAGAAGGGATTCCAGGTACGGTGACATAGGCAGTATCCAATGTATGTAGAGATTTTACGCCAGGGTGCAGATAACAAATGGTCTGTACTAATGCCCGGACTGCATCACTCATATATGTGTTCACCCCTGCCTTTAAGCACCATAAATATTGTACCTTTTCCTTAGATATATGGATCACGTATGTCGGCTCAATCTCAAATCCGATCCCTGGCCGGCCCTCTACCGCTATGGTGCGTAAAATTTCTTTCTCCCCTTCCCTTTCCCAAAGGGATACCTTTTGCCTGCAATTTGCTGCATGAATCCAGGATTCTAAGTCCTTCAGCCGATGTATGCTGTTCCCGCCATACATCATTACTTCTCCCCGGAACAAGCCGCAGAATTTCTTTATCGTGTCCAAATCCTTTTTTGCATTTTTTCTTTTCTTTAAAAACTTCTTAAATACATCCTTGTCACAAAAGGACGGGAAGATTTTCTTTTGTCCCCTGTTCTTATCCATAACCTTATCCTCACTCTTATCCATATCATTCGCTGTAAAGTTCAAAGAGATGATTCACTGTCCGGCGTATCTCATGACGTACTGCTTCTTCGTCTGCATCCTTTGGGGTTCCCAAATGCAAAGAGATCCATAAGAGATATACCCCATACCCGTCCAGATCTTTTTTTATCTCCATAAATTCTTCTTTTGTAGGATACTCGTCCGTCAGTGGTTCTACTCTTTCGAGTGCCGTTTCCAGGCGCTCAAAATCTTTATATGTCATCTTTATTGCCATACTTATGTCCCTCCATTTTTATTCAGCTAATAATTAACATGAAATATAAATAGCGGATCATCCCTCTCAAAAAGAAATTTTTAAAGAAAAAAAATAAAGGTCATAAAAATATCATTATGTATTTCTGATGAAGAATCCACAGAAAGCCCACTAAAAAAGGAGCCCCAGAGGGCTCCCTTCCTCAACCTTTAAAAATATCCGAATTTCTTAATGATCTCATCTTCCATCTGGCTTCCTATTCCCATATCCGGAAGCCCATCTTCCAAAGCTAACCGGATATAGTCATATTTATCCAGCGGCAATTCGCCTGTAGCAAATACAGGATATTCTTCGATATCTACACCCGCCTCTTCCAAAACATGGAATGGGACTTCCAGCATGTCCATTGTGTTCCGGATACGCTCCGCAGGATCCACGAAGAACGCCTGTGTCCTCCCATTTATCGTAAAATTGAAAATGATCACCGGCTTATGGTACTCCCGGCAAAAAAGCTCCAAGTACGGCGTTACCAGGGAATCGTCTACCGCCACCTGCATGCAAAGTACAGGCTTTTTCTTACCCGCAGCTTTCTGTGCTTCCCTTTCCAGCGTTTTTTGGGCCCTCACCAGATACTCTACCGCGTCTTGGCGTTCAAAGTCCCTAATGCTTGCAAATTTTTCTTTCAGGGTCATTTTATCGAAGCCATCCCCCAATGAGTCTTTATTCAGGTCTCCCGGAGGTGACACAGTTTCCTTCGCCTCTTCTGGTTCTTCCCCTTTTTTCTCAAGATCCGCATAGGTGCTGTCTGCAAAATTATAAAGCCCCTCTTGCTTGGTGATATCCATCTGGTTTTCCGGCGATGCATCCCCGCATTCAGGATAATTTGGATGCTGTGTCAGATCATATTTATCATCTAAAAACGGATCAAGCCCACGTACCATCACGATACATTTACCGTTATCCATTTTGGTAATCTCGTCGGGCATCATAAGCTCTCGCCCAGTCTGCTGCAAGTTCACTCCGCTGGACATCGGGTTCCCTTTTTTACGGTTAAAAGACCGTGAGGTGATCGTTGCTTTCCCGAGCCTTGCTGAGATATATTTTGCGCTGGTTTCATCATTGGTGCTCAGGACTATGGTACTGTCGCAATTAGACAGGATCGTTTCGTAATAATCCCTGTACATTTCTTTAAGCTGCGGGATATCCTGGATGAATATCATAAGCCCAATGTTGTATTTCCTGCATGTCGAGATTTTACTGTGAAACTCGGGGATTTTCCCTGTGTTGACAAATTCGTCCCAGTAAATCCGCAATGGGTTGGGAAGCCTTCCCCCGCATTGCGTATCTGCATAATAATACAAGGTGTCAAACATCTGTGTATAGAGGATGCTTGCGATAAAGTTATAGGTTTTGTTCGTTTGCGGGATCATGATATACAATACGGTCTTATGTTCGGTAATGCTTGTAAGGTCCAGTGTATCCCGTGAGGTAAGGTTAGCAACCTCAGGGATATTAAAGGGGTTGAGACGGACAGCGGCGCTGATAAGGATGCTCTTTAAGGTCCTTACTCCGCCAAGCTTGAAGTCCATATAGTTTTTCCAGGCGAGGGAATTTTCCAATTTTTTCGCCATCATTTTTTGTTCTTCTTTATTTTTCAGGACAGTAAATCTGCCGTTTTTAAGGACCGCTTTCCCGGTAAATAGCTTTTCCAGGTTACTTTCCTGGGCGACTGCCACATTCTCGTTTAGCTGCTCCAATCTTATAATACTCAGTACCGTCTCAAAATTTTGATACTCTTTTGGGCAGAAATCCTTTACATAATAGATACAAGCACTTAATAAAGCCTTTTCCGATTGTTTCGATAGGTAAGCCTTTGATGCAATCTCCAGCTTTTCCCCCGATTAGCACCGGACATGCGACTTTCACCGCATCCGGCGCCCCATCGATTGTTTCCAGCATTCACAACCGACTAGAGACCATTCCTCCCACTCCCGTTACAGAAGCGATCTGCGGTTCGATCTCCACCTTTCGGCACCAGTTAATCTGCTTATAGTTCTTCGCCAGAAAATCTCCATATGGAGACCTGATACCTTTCCTTGTTCCAATAGTTCTATCTCTGCATGTATACCCTTAGGTCTCTGCTATAGTCCTGCCAGCTTGCATATGCCTGTAACATATCATGGTCGTTCGTAAGGAAAATTTCTACTAAACCACACTGGCTGCGCTTTAACGTACCCATGCATTTCTACATGGTCTTCTTTTAGAACCGTACCTTCGCAGATTCGTCGGTTTGCCCGCCAAAGCAAACATTCTAACCATAGATATTTTATAGAGCCTCGGCCTATAGGCAGCACACCCCACCTCTGGGGCGCTTTCGGGAGTTTTTGGCAACTCCTGCGGCTGCTCTCGGCCTTTGTCACAGAGCTTCTAACCCCGGTCTTTACCACCGACGCTAGTCTGTCAAGGCTAGGCGTTTCAGGGCGTTACCCCTTCATTCCACCTATCAAACTATCAGTTCACAGACTGATTATGAAATAATCGTGCCTGTGCGCAGGCTTTTCACCACCTGCGAACAAGTCGCACTTTCCCAGAATGGGTCCCCTTTGCTCACCTGGTCCCCAGGTGTTGTGTTTTGGATCAAAGTGTCGATCAATATCCCGATCCCCGCATCATCCCGTATATAAACAAAAGGATTATAGAATATAGAGTACCTCATGTTTATAAGGTTAAATACTTTTATCTCGTACCCCTGGCTCCTCAGGAATTTTGCTGTAGAGCGGTAGATCTCGCCGGATGGATCGTTGATCACACAGCTGCAATTTGCCTGCAAAGCGTTTGGTTTTAGCACATAACGGGATTTACCTGATCCAGAAGGGCCGAGCACGATGACATTGTTGTTACGGTTCGTCTTTCGGTCGTTCAATGACAGTGATATATTCCTAGAAAGGATGGTATTATCCATCCCCTCATTTGTAGGTTTCCCCAAAGGTTCCGTAAATCTTTTATTATAAATCTTTAGGTTTTCATTCCACTTGGACGACCCTGCTTCTATCCCATCCGCATCGTGGGCATACCTTCCATTTTCTGTATAAAAAGCCAACACGCATAGTGCATAGACTGCAACCGCTATGATATAGTAATTTTTATACTCTAAGCTGACATGAAAACGTAAAGCAGCTATATCAGCCAACGAATATTGGAAAGCACTTATACCAGAATACCCGTGATAGGTCACATAATATCCGATCCCGCCTGCGATGAGGAGGAACAGGATCAATATAAAAACACATAGCCCTATCAAAAATGGTAAAAAGTCCCTGTTTTTTTTAGGCATGCCGACACCCCCTAATCTCTAGGAGGCATATCCATGCCATCCAGCCCTATGTCAATGTCTGCCTTGGTTTCGGGATCCTTTCCCAGTTCCTGACCTAGATCTTTCGAAACATCATCCGGCCCCTCTTTTGCATGCTGGCCCATATCCGGCATATCATAAGGCTCGCTCCACTTTCTGCCCTTAAGGATTTCATCGATTTCTTCCTTATGCTGGTCAACGAATTCTTTGACTTCATCGTACCCCATATCCCCGGACATATATTGTTCCGCTTCGTTGCGGTAAACCGTGCTGTTCGTATTTATACATCTCTCGAACGCCATGCGTACCTCGTGTTCAGCAGTGTATAATTGTTTTTCATTTTGGCTTACATACGGCCTTGCATACCCATCCCTGACTGTGTTATATAGTGACACAGACCGTTTTAACCGGTAATACGCTTCTGTGATCTCAGGTCCAATGTCGTTATCCTTGATATGCATTTTAAATTTATTATCCAAGTCCACTTCATTGACCTCTTTCAAGTTTTTATATCCAAACCGGCCTAGCGCATCCTTTACCCTGCAGACATCCTTTTTTCCATGCAGGATTTCATTTTTCATGGCTTCCCCAAGTTCCTCCGCTTGGTCATGCACACCCCTGATATCGTACATCTGGTCAAAACATTTACATAGTTTTTCAGCAAAATATGGGTCAGAGCGGGATACAAATTCCTTGGCTGGTTTCTGCCCTTCTTTCTCAAAATAATAGCCTTCTTTCGTCACGTATATGGCTGCATACCCATTCCGGCTTCCATAAAAATGCGGCTTGTCCGGGTCACCCATAACGCGGTTTACCGCTTCTTCCCTTTCTTCCCTGTCATAATCCTCTTGTTTGAAGACATTTTTCCCGGATCCTTCCTTTTCTTTCTGCATGCCGGCAAAGTACATGTCAAATTTTTTCTGGTCTTCTCCACGGTAAAAAATAGTATATGTACCGTCTTTATTGTGCTCCGTAGCGAACATAGTCTTGCTTAGATGCGCCCGGTCCTTTATACTGTTCAACTCAGCATAAGACAAGCCCCTTTTCTCACGTACATCTGGTTCTTTGATGAACATAGACAATACCTCTTTATCCACATGTACCACTTTTTTCTGTGCAGCAAGGTATACGTCCCTTACAAACGAGACTTCTTTCGCTTGCTCCAATCCGTAGATGATCGCAATGCGATCTTCTTCCTCACCTCCATACTTACAAGCCATGCAATTAATCCCATGTGCCCTCATTGCATCCGTAAGCCCTTTGGCATCTGCGCCCGAAACTGTAAGGAATCCAAGGCTTCCGTTCTGTTGGGCGCTTTTATACAAGTCCAATGCCTTGGTATTATATTCCTTGCGCAGATTAAGGTACTGGATCATGGCCATGAGGGATTCCGAACCTTTGGCCACCAGGTTTGCCGCGTCCAGCATACTTTTTATAGTGCCTCGCGGGTTTTGTTCATTTGTCTGCATTCCACCATCTCCTTTCTACTTTTAAGCACGCCAAAAGCTCCATCGTGCCTACGGATATAATGTGGGTAAATACACTGGGTTTTGTCTGCAATTTCCTCTTATCATTATCACGCACATTATCCAAAGAAAATAAAATAACGGAAAGGAGGATAGCAATTCCTCATATAGGGATTGCCCGGGAATTACAATGATTAAATTGATCCACGAATACGAACAGATATTGATCGGAAGGCGGCAGGCTTTTTCCCATGAAATGTTCCATTACGGGCCGGCAGGGAATGAACGTCAGGCCCTTGCCGTGATCAGATACGCGGCCGAATACTTATTGGGATGGTCTCCTGAACAATCATCCGTATTTTTTACGTACCCCCTTATGAAGTATATGCATCTGGATCCCTTGATGAAGTATATACGTTTCCCCA
>DWYZ01000074.1 GCA_019118425.1 Candidatus Blautia faecavium
GAAGATAACTGGGATCAACTTCCAAAAGTTGTATCCGGCTACCGAACACAAGAAAAACAGCAAGAACTACTTGATGAAAAAATTGAAGAGTTTAAGAAACAGGGCTATTCAGACGATGAGGCTTTTGAACAAGCCAATATGTGGGTTTCTGTACCTGGATATAGCGAACACCAATTAGGGTTTGCAGTAGATATTAACGGAGCCACTTATGATTTATATTTTTGGCTTCAGGAAAACAGTTACAAATATGGCTTTATTTTTCGATACCCTGCTGGAAAAAGTGATATTACCGGAGCAGCAGAAGAAGTATGGCATTACCGCTATGTAGGTGTGGATGCCGCAACAGAGATGTATGAACAGGGTCTTTGTTTAGAAGAATATCTTGAAAAAGTCGAAGATTAACAACAAACCTGCCGGACGAGGCAAAAGAAAAAAGCCTTGGCAATGATACAGGATATTACGGCCATGAGTATGAACTGTCAATACATATAAATGCTGCTTACATTTCCTTTGCGTCCGTCCGCGTCTTGCGGGCGGGCGCATTTTTGTTTTTCCTGCAATTCTTTTTTGAACAGGGAAACAAAACACCTCTTTCCAGTTGGATAAGGAATGAAAGTGAAGCTTGGAGGAGATAGACTGATTGAGGAAGGGGCAGAAAATCTTAAAACTCTAAGGGATAAAATTGATACAACAAAAATGAAAGCCCCATCCTTTTTAATGGTACTTATCGGAGTGGGAGATTATGCATACAGGAGACAGGATGGAGTATATGTAGTTCCGATTGGCTGTCTGAAAGATTAAATTTTATAGGAAGAACTAAAAAAGCGCCGCAGCCGTTTATTTACAATAGCCGCAGCGCTCTTATGCTTCCAAAAGTGTTAAAGACAAATTTATACTATTTATGTTTCATCAAAATACAATATTTGTAAAAAATTTTTTACGAAAAAAGTTCACAGATTTTTGTATAAACCCTTCCCAAAACGCCCATACTATAAATGTTCATTGGAACCCCCTTCAATGCAACACCACAAAAGACAAATTCAGAAATACTTATATCCTCCCCTTAAAAGGCACCCTGTCTGCTTCCTTTGTGACGGATGGGGTGTTTTTGCTTCGGAGGCGGCTGACACAAATCTGACACAGCATTTAAAGGGTGGAGGCAATGTATCCCGTCAGCTCCTTCACCATGTCCATGGACGCAGTGTAATTCCCGTCCGTAGTAAAGATGGATACGATAAATATCTTATCCCCGTCCTGGAACAGTCCGATTTCATTGTATAAATTTTCTCTCACTCCATTGAAATTTAAAAATACCGGATAATTCTGTCCAGCACTGTACATGCCGCCGTTTGCGGTATCATCCGACGGCATATGGAAATTCGATTCCAGAAAACTTCGGTCAATTCTGTCAAAGTTATCCTGGTAAACGGCATTGACCATCATAGCCGCATCCTTGGCGCTGATATAATTTTCTTTCTCTGCACTTGTCTCTCCGATCTTTGCCTGTATGTTCACACTTTCAAAACCATAATCATGGCACACCTGATTGATCCTGTCCGTTCCTAAAAAGTCGATCAAGGAATTGATGGCGTTATTATCGCTGTACTGCAGGGCATCCTGCAAAAGCCGCAGAATGGTAAAGGGCAGCCCGTCACTGTTCTGGTTCAGCTTTCCCCGGCCATTAAAAGTATAATGGAAGGTGGCCATATCCGCTACGTTAAGATTTTCCTTCTCCGCCTCAGCCGCTACAGTAAACATAATAGGAACCGCCACCAGTGCAGAGGCCGGCATAGGCTCATCAGAGTTTTCCACCCCGTATTCCTCCCTGTTTCCCACATCCAAAACATAGGCCGCCCTTGTCGCAACATTAGACAGGAGATAGGAAGCCATAGTATCCTGCACCAGTGTTTTTCCAGCGCTGATATACCCATTCTGATCCTCTCTGTTAATGCGCCCCTTCCATGGATTTTCCTCATCGGAAGACTGTTGTTTTTTTGCAGAAGCTTCTTCCACGGAAGCTTCTGCTTTTTTCTCCTCTTCCTTGGCCGATGCCTGCTCCTCATTTGGATCTTCGTAGAGCCCAACCTCCGCGATACAGGTATCGTCCCACTTATTCCCCTTATACGCTCCCTGGAGAGTGATCCGAAGCTCAGAGGATTTTACAGGTGTATCGAACATGAGAATAAATTCTCTTTTCTCATCTGAAAATTCATAGAGAAATTCCTGTCCTCCCATGGTGAAAAGCAAATGGCTTGGACGGTTATTTTTCTCATAACCGTCATTTCTCCAGTTTCCAAGCTTTAAGGAGAGATACTTCACCTGATATTCCCGGTCAAAGGTCATATAGATAAATTCCCCGTCTCCGCTTCCTTCTGCGCCTTCCTGCCAGGAGGTCACTTCATCTCCGTCAAGAGCCTCCCATACGGTATAGGAATATCCGTTGCTGGGATTCACATTGCTGCTCTGGGTCGCGTCCGCAATCGTAACCTTGGTAAACTTACTTAAATCTACATCTTTCTTTTCTCTTAAAACATTGGCTCCAGTAAGAGATTTAGCCACGAATTCGCTTTCTTCTCCAAAACCAGGCATACCACTTGCCATATACCCCACGATCTCCTGGGCACCCAAAGCGCTGTTCGAAACCGCCCCATTCTGGAAATTGTAAACATTCACTGCCGCCAGAAGGAACAGCAATACCCGCAGACGTCTTCCGGCCGTCGATACAGGATTTTTCAGCTTTCCGCCAGCACTTACATTTGAGGCGTCCTTTAATACAGAACGGAAATCTTTTTTACTAAAAGAGGCCTTCTCCTGCTTGCCTGTTAAATATCCTTTTATGGTCTTTTCCATATTTCCTATGGCATCAGGAATCTCCTTTTTCAGTACATTTTCCGCTTTTTCCAGTTTTTTCGGAAGCCCTCCCCCTGCTTTTTTAACCTTCACGCACCGGATGACCGTTCCCAGTACACTGATAAGCAAAAATACGCCCACGACACCTCCTAAAAGCAGGATTCCTATATATTTGTAATAATCTGTGCCAAAATTCATAGTCTTTAAAGCATTGAACATGGCGATCACATTCATCTTTGAAGCCTTTGCAAACAGGAAGAAAGGTTCATAGGCCACATTCGGGGCGAAATCCTTTACCAAAAAGAGAAAAACTCCGATAAAGATCAGGCTCCAAATGATAAACCGTTTTCCTGCGGACAGAAAATTTTTTGCAGTCTGGATATCGCCGGAGGGTGCAGCCGATGAAATACGGTTTTTTAGCTCTTCCACCTTATCCTTTAAATCTTCCTTCTTCTTATCCCAGGAACGGTTGGAGGCGCTTACTTCCTGGCTCTTAAATTTTTTAGCAAAACCCAGCGGCACGGGCATGCCCTCTATGGTAATAAAATAATCCTTGAAAGCGTCCGACTCAAAATCCGCCTTTGGCTCATCCCCCTCCAAAAGAATGTATTCTTTATAGGGATTGTTTCCGAAGCGGTGTACCAGATCCTTATATTTTTCTTCAAGATCTGTACGATTTTTCTCCGGATTCCCCATCATTTTCCGCAGCTTGGAAAGCACGTCTTTCCCGCTGTGCCACTGGTAATCCTTTTCATGATTTAAAAACCATCGGATATGGTCCATTGCCCTTATAGCTTCCCTGATATCCCTGGAATTTTCCTTGGCATAGGGAATATCCCCGCCTTTTGTGTAATCCGGCCGGACGGAAATCTTAAGCTTAAGGGCTGCGCCCAAGTTTTCCACCAGCTCAATGGCTTCTTCGCCTCCTAAGCCATTTTGCTTTAGGATATCTAATGCCTCCGTCCCCTTTTCCTTTAATGCCTTTCCGTCATTTCCTGCGGACTGCAAAAGGGACGGAATCCCATTCTTTAAAGCAATGGAAAGGATCTCATACTCTCTGTCAAGCTTAGGCGCCATATCTGCCAGACAGCCAAGCGCCCGGCGGGGCTCTGAAAAAATATCCGTTCCATAAATCTGAGTCATAGACAGATAGGCTTTCTGTATCTCCTGTGGGTCATCAATCTGCGGAATTGTCTGCATACTTAATATCCTCCTCCGGTTACGTCTAGCTGGGATACCGAGCGCACCCCTGCCCGGTTGCCGCACCAGCGGCATAAGGTAGTCTCCTCTCCATGATAGCAGTTCAGTTTACCGCACTTGCCGCACACAAAAAAAGCGCCTGTACCGCAGTAAGGGCATCCCGGATAGTCCTCTGTAGTATCAAAGCTTCCATGGATCTGCACCTTATCAAAGCCTTCTTTCTCTGCCAGCTCCTGTTTGATAGGAAATGCCCATGTACGGATCCAGTCTCCGCCGCGCTCTTCCACACGCATTCCATATAATTCTCTTTCGGTCCTGCACTTGGCAAGAATCACATTTGCCTTTACCCGCATTCTCTCTCCCTCATTCCTTATTCGTCGTTCTCTTGGCTGTTCTTTAAGGGGCCTTTCGGCATCTCCTCTGCTGCTTCATCCGTCATAAAGCGGAATACGCCCCTGTCCTCTTCCATTTTTCGGATACCCGAAGGCTCTTCCATAGAATCGGCAAACCGCTCCACTAAAGTGCGCTTATCCTCCGGGGAAGCCGTTTCGTCTGATACTCTTTTTTCATCCAAGGTTAATTTTTCAAAAAGTCTTTTCCCTGTTTCCAAATGATTCCCGATCCGTTTAATCCCCTCTTCCAGAACAGAAAAATCCATTCTTCTCTTTTCCTGCATGGCCTGCTGGCCTCTTTCTTTCTCTGCATTTAACTGGGAAATACGCCTTTTGCTGTCCTCTAAGCGTTTCTGCTCCTGCCGGCGCACTTTCTCAAGGTAAAGGAGTTTTTGCTCCTGCCGCTTTATACGCTCTTCCTCTAAGCGCATCTGCTCCTGCTGCCTTCTTCTCTCTTCTTCCTGGCGGCGGCGTTCTTCCTCCTGACGCTTCCGCTCTTCTTCCAGCCTCTTTCGTTCCTGTTCCTTGGCACGCTTTATCCTCTCGAGCCGTATCGCTTCTTCCTGTGCCTTCTTCTCCGCCCGGTTCTTTTCAATGATGCTTACCAGCATTTCCCGCTTTTCTATTATGCTTTCCTGATCAAAGGCCACAGAAATAGAAATATCGTCTCCGCTTCCGGAAACCGTTCTCTTAGTCAGATTTTTTTCCAGACTAACCTGGCATTTTTCCATGTCAGAAAGCATGGTGGCAAGAAGCACGTGATAGTCCTTAAAATCCTTTTCACTGTCAAAAGATTTGATCAGGCCGTCTGTGGATACACACATAGCCATCGGCCTTCCTTCTGCAAAAAACCAGGTCAGCGCATCAATGGCATTTCTGGAACAGATAGAGGAAGTATAGTTTGCCCGGCTGTTTTTATCCTCAATGGGAATCTTTACCTCACCATTTCCTTCCACTACCGCGAACCCGCCGTCGCCTATAAGAAATCCAAAGTGGAAATCCTCTCCCATCACTGCCACCAGCACGGTACTTCCGTAAAAAGAATAAAAATTTTCTTCGTTCCCCTTGATTTTTTCAAGCTTAAGCTTTTCCTCTTCTGTAAGGGGATTTTCATCGTTATAATCTTCTACAGCCTGGGTCCATCTTGCCAGAAATTGTTCTCCCATGTGACGCAGGATATAATCCGGATTCCTTCGGATCTCGGCTGCAAAGCGGTCGTAATCCTCCATGTAGGAGCTCACCGTGGCAACCGCACATTCTGTAGCTTTTTTTGAGCCCACGTCACTTCGGATATATTTCGCTCCCCCATGGCCGTCGGCTACAACGGCAATGCCATAGTTTTTGCCGCATTGATACGCAGCCGCATCCTGGCACACCATCTGATTTTTAATATGATCCGCTCCATGGACCACACATTTCATTCCCTGAAACATTCCTTCCCTGCTCCTTCCTACCATCCGGCATCATAGGAATCCACACCCTCTGCCGCGTCGTCCAGCATAATATCCTGTTTAATATCTAAAAGAGCATCCTTCATCATATCCTGTTTTCTGCCGTTTACGTCTTCTGCTGTCAATTCGCTGGAACCGCCGGATACAGGCGAGCTTGTACTTCCAATCTGGGACGAGGTAACAGAAATCGCCCGCACCAGATTTCTTAGCTGAGACACGTTATTGGCTGTCAGCACAAATTCCTTGTCCCCGGTAAACTCCTCAAGCACCTCCATATCCACGCTTTTTCCCAATGCCAGCGCAATCTTGATTCCATTTTTAAACCAGTTATTTTTCCTAAGAAGTTCAAGTCCTGCCTTATAATTGTCTGTAGGACAGCCGTCTGTCATCAGAAAAATAACCGGAGCAAAGGATAGAGACGGGGACTGCAGGAAGGATTTTCTGGACATTTTACTATTTAGCTCTGTGAGTGCCGCTCCAAGATCTGTAACCCCGTCTGCATCTAAGTCTCTCCAGTTTTGATATTCCTCCAGGATCATAGGCTCCGCAGTGATCCACTCAAATCCTGAGCTAAAAGCAAGAACCGCCACCTGGATATTTGTCTCTGTACCGCCTACGCCGATGAGTTCCGGCAGCACGTCCCGCATAGCTTCATTGAGAGTCTTTATTTTCTCCCCCTTCATGCTGGAAGAAACATCAATGACAAAAAAAAGAACCATACTCTTTTTGGCAGGAGGCAAAGCATCTAACGGATCATCCTCTTCCACCGGGAACTCATCCTGGCCGATATCCTGGAATTTTACCTCTTCAAACTCTAAATTCATTTCATCCGCCATACCTTTTCTCCTTTATCAATTTGTAATTACAGATAAAATCTTTTTCTCCGCTTTTCCAATCTCGCTGCTTTTGATGCAAAGGACATTTTCCGTTTTTCCGGTAAAATCCTCTAATACGCTTTTGTCCATTTTATCGGAAAGATTCACGGCAAGCCTTTCACCCTTTTGAAAGACTTCCTGGCTTTTAAGGAGCTCCATTCCCTCCTCGTAACGGTCGGTGGCAAGTCCGTCGGAAAAAAGAATAAATCTTCCGCTGACTCCCTTGCGTCCTTTGGGACACCAGTTTGGATCCTTCAGCTTTTCACTGAGCTGCTTTAGGGCTTCTCCCATATTTGACAGGGTGCCGCCGTGGATTCTTTTCCAGCTTCCAAATTCTTCCACTGTCTTAGGATCCGAATTCATCCAGGTAACTTTCTCTCCGAACTCGATCACCACCAGCCTTTTATGCCCTTTGTCTCTTTCCAGTTCCGAGAGTACCTCCTCCATAATGGAATTGACAGAACCGATGATGGTTCCCTCCATGCTCCCGGAGCTGTCCACAAGAAACACCACAAGCTTTACGTATTCCGCCGTGTCGCCGAACACATCCTCAAACATACTTTCATCCCAGTCTTCGCCGTCAAGCTTCATTACATCCGTCATTGTCTTCTCCTTCCTGGCGCTCTTCCTGCGTCATTTCAGGCTGATCGGGAAGCTTGCTTTCCGTCTTCGTCTCCCCTTTGATTCCCCATACGCAGTCCTCTTTAAAGGTAATGCCAAGTCCCTGCCATAAGGGGATTCCTCCTCCGGGAACGATCGGCCGCACCTCTCCTCCCGGATATATGCCAGTCCATTCTTCCTGGGTCATATTTTTTATCCCGAATACGCCTTTGCGCTGTTTATTCTCCACGACCATGCCGATGCAGGTATTGTTTTCCGTATCCTTTGGGTTTAGCTGCCACTGCATCAGTTTCGTATCATTGCTCAGATAGATCCGGTTCTCTCCTGATTCAAAGGTGTAATAAATTTTTCCGCATACCGGACAGCGGTAATGTCCCTCCTTTGTTTTTTCAAATTCTGAGACAAACCCTTTTTTTCCACAGGTACACATAAGATACTGTGTTTTCAGCCGGTTTAATACCATCTGCCACTCCTTTGGAGTTTTGCGGAGAGAAACGTCCTTTTTCCCATCCACGAAAATTTCCCTAAAACACTGCCTAAGCTCTTCTGGATACAGTTCCCAGTACTTGATCAGGCGATCCTGCACGCCGTGTACCGGTCTGTTTTCACATAGGTTTTCTTCCATTGTGAAAACTCCTTTTTCCGCCATCCAGCGGTATTCTTCCTCCTGGTCAAAAAAATTTTCAAGCATGGATGAAAAGCCCTTAAAGGGACCGCCGCTGTGATAAAACAACTCATACAGATATACAGCCATGGTCCAGTTTTCTGTTTCCTGAGTATAGGTATCCGTCTCGCCTAAAATAAGCTCTGGCGCACGGTACTCATGAAATCTGTCTTCTGCATAGACCTTGCCTCCGAATTTTCTCACTTTGTCAAAATCATCGAACATCCTCTCCCCTGTCTTTGCATGAAAATAGATGCTCTTTTTTAAATCTCCCGGAAAAAACGCGCCCTGGTCATACAGCGCCTTATAAAATTTCACCAGTTTCCATGCCGCCTCAAGCACCGCAGGAATATCGGCAAAACGCACCGTAATTTCATTTCCGTCCCGCAGAACCCGGTTCTCATTGGCATAATCCTCAAAGGAATAGTAATCCTTAGGAATCTTTCCCTCTTTATTTGTCTGATCCATAAATCCTTACCTCACTTAAGAAAGAATCCTTGCGCCGATTCCATCGCCGAAATCAATCTGTAAGCCCCTCCAGATAGGCACTCCGTTTCCTGGGTGGATATCCCTTACAGAATTATCCGGAAATTTTGCCCTCCAGGTATTTTTCGACAGGTTTTTAATACCGAAAATCCCCCTCCGGTTCTTGTTTTCCACCACCTCTCCGGTGATCGTCTCATAGTCGTCCACATTTTCTGTATAACAGCGGTACAATTTCAGTCCCGGGTACAAGGGCGCCAGCATGTCCTTTATCTGAAGGGTATAGATCTTGCTTCCGCATTTTCTGCACACACATACATAATGCTCCTGGTGGTCGAAAAGGGTGGAATAGGTCACCTTATCACAGCCAGGACAATGAATGATGTCAGAGCGGAGCCGGATCAAAAGCTCCTGCCATCTCTTCTCGATCACTCGTTTGTTTGGGTCCTTTAAGCCGTCTGTAAAAGCAGAGATAAATACCTCTCTTATGTAGGAGGGATAAAGCTTCCACAGCTTAATGGCATTGTCATGGACGCCCCGGACCGGACGGTTGGAATCGTTTTTGGGATCGTAGATAAACACAGGCTCTTTTCCGTAGAATTTCAGGTCGTTGGCTTCGGTGAGCACTACGCTTTGAAGCACCCGTTTTCCTTCCAAGGGATCTGCTCGCATAAACAGCCTGAATAAAACCACAGCCAGGGAATGACGGTCTGTAAGCACATCCGGCTTTGCCACTCCGCGGACGATCTCAGGCGCCATAAAGCCGGGGAATCCGCCGATACCGAAGTTTTCCCCATCCGGCGCTACGTTATCGCAGTCGCACACCAACACATCCCCTGTTTTGGGGCTGATAAAGAAACCGCCTCCATTTAAGTCCTGGTAGCTCTTTCCTGCCAGGTGAAGGGAACGGAAAGCTTTTACAATATTGATTGCCGCCGTCACCTGTGCGTCCAGAGACTCAAATTTATAAGTCTTTTTTATGGCGTTCTGTCCCTTTACCGGCGGCTTTTTCCACTCGTATCCCATATAAAGCTTGTCAAGATCCACATACTCTGACGGCGCCACGTTCATCAGATAGCCAAAGGTGGGGTATTGATGGCTGTCTGTGAGATATTGGGGCCATAAAAACCGGCTGCTGTTCTCCGGCGCGCCGTCCGCGATGTTCTGGGCAAGATTGCGCCTGAATTCTTCCGGATGGGAAAGCTTATCGTAAAAATACCATTTCAGCGCGTATTCCTTTCTGTTATACTCTACCAGGTAAACAATACCCTGGCCTCCTCGTCCCAGCTCTTTGCGGACAACCGCCTCTCCACCGGACTCTATCCTCACTCTGTCGCCAGCTTTTAATTCACACTGTGCTCCCATGTTTTCTCCTCCCGATTCATTTTTCTTATGGGAAACATCTTCGTTTCCCCAGTATTCTTTTATTGTTTCCCGCAGGCGATGCAATACCCGCAGCCATTGATTTTCATCAAGCCTTTTTTCAGGACTCTTTAATCCGTCTGTAAAGGAAATAATAAACGCTTCTCTTATGTATGGCGGATAAAGCCGCCACAACAAAATAGCATTATTATGAATTCCCCGCACGGGACGGTTCGCGTCATTTTGGGGATCGTAAATAAACAGAGGTTCTTTTCCGTAAAATTTCAAATCGCTGTATTCAAGGAGTACCATGCTCTGGAGCACTCGTTTTCCTTCTAGTGGATCCGCCCGCATAAATAACCGGAATAAAAGCACTGCAATCAAATAGCGCTCTGTAGATATCCCTGGGGGCACCTCACTTGTTATAAGTTCTGGAGCCATAAAACCAGGAAAACCGCCAATCCTCCATTTTTCTCCTTCCGGCGTTATGTTATCACAGTCACGCATTAAAACCTTCCCTGTTTCTGGATGAATAAGGATCGTACCTCCATCTAAAGTCTGATAGATTTTACCTGCTAAATGAAGTGCCTGAAAAGCCTTTACAATATTGATGACCGCTTCCATTAAGGCATCCAAAGATGCAAATCTGCATACTTTTTTTATTGCCTTTTCACCTGATTTTGATGTTTTTTTCCACTCATATCCTATGTACAGCTTGTCGAAATCCATATATTTCGAAGGAATCAGATTTGTCAAATATCCGAAGGTAGAATACTGGCGGCTGTCTGTTAAATATTGGGGCCATAGGAAGCTGTCACTGTTTTCTGGTGGACCGTCAGATATATTCCGAACCAGATTTTCTCTGAAGGTTTCAACCTGGAAAAGCTTCTCATAGATATACCAATTCAGTACATAATTTTCTCCATTGTACTCTACAAGATAATAAATCTCCCTTCCACTACGGCCAAGCATTTCGCATACAACCGCTTCTCCTCCTGACTCTATTTTTACTTTGTCACCAACTTTAAGTTCACTCTGCGATTCCATATCATCCTCCTGTTTTGGAGATGAAATCTCTTTCCTCCATTCTCCCTTGTTTTACCATCCCTCGTCAAAGGAAAGGTCAGATTCGTCTACATCGGCCATAATGTCCTTTACTTCCTCTACCAGCCGCTTCTCTTTATCTTTTGCTACATCCTCTTCGCTCTTTTCCTTTCCGTCATCGGTAAGGGACATACTCTTGCTTCCGATCTGAGAGGATGTGACTGCCAGGAAGGTAATCAAACGTTTCAGTTCTTCCGCACTGTGGGCCAGTACCGCTAGCTCAGGGGTTCCTGTAAACTCCTCAAGTACGGACATATTTACCTGGGAACCAATTCCTACCGCGATCTTTAATCCAAACTTGTACCAATTATTCTTTTTCAGCATATTCAGGCCGGATTTCCAGTCGTCGGTCGGTTCCCCGTCGCTCATCAGGAAAATAACCGGCGCATAAGATAAGGACGGCTTGTTCATAAACGCAGAGCGGGAAAGCTTGCCGCAAAGCTCCTTAAAAGCCGCTCCCATGGCGGTCGTTCCTGTTGCAGAGAGCCGCTGCCAGGACTGGTATTCCTCCACCCTCACCGGATGAGGCGTGATCCACTTGCAGCTTATATCGTATTTCATCACCGCAATGCTGATGTCCGTCTCCGCTCCGCCGATGCCGATAAGCTCCGGCAGAAGCTCCTCCATGATCCCGTTTACCGTGCCGATTTTTGTTCCGCTCATACTTCCGGAAGTATCGATCAGGAAAAAAATCGTCATGCTCTTTTTGGAAGGTTCCATGGTATCCAGGAAATCCTCTTCCCCGATTTCTTCCCCGGGCTTTTCCTGTACCTCATCGTCGCCCCAGCCTCCATCGAAATCCATGTCGTCAAAATCCAGATTCATTTCGTCTGCCATCTCTTTTCTCCTCCTTAGTTCATATTTGTTTTTTATATCAAAGGAATGTCGTTACAGGTCAACGTGTGACCTGTAACGAAATGTCATATACAGCCATCCTGTCATTGCAGCGCAGGTTATAGGCGCAAGGGATATTTTTTTGAATGATCCTTTGTACCTTTTCCTGGGGCAGGCAAGCTGCGCTCTGATCTAACGTAAAATAAATTCTTTTTTTCCGCCCCTGCACACAATGGCGGATATAGTTTTCTATCTCTTTTTCCTGGGTAAAGACCGCCCGGTTCCTTATAAAATAGCTTCCCGTCTCCCTGGTACAGTCCACCAGATACGGCGGATGCTGCAGATATACGTCCATGTTCTTTTCACTGCGCAGAAAATAATCATACCCAATAAAATCCCCGCTGCTTCCCCCTAAATCCATCGTCACATCCATACAGTGCCAGATATCGTTTAGGCAGACCAGATTCCACGCATGGTCATTCCTGTCCGGCTGCCCACGGTAATCCGGGGAAGGGCTTTCCCCTCTTTCCAGCAAATGGCCTTCCACCACTGCCGAAGGAATTCCCGCCCTATCCATAAGCCATTTCATAGTCATGGCAATTCCCATGCACACTGCTTTTTTCTGAAAGAGAACGCCTGTGATCCCGCTTACATCTCCGTATACCACCTGAGAAGCCAGGTTTTCATGGGCGTAAGAGGTATTGCGGATAATAAAGTCATGGGCGTATTTAATACAAAGAAGGTTCCCCATCTGTTTTCTTCTTATTTCCTCAAGAAAACGCGCCTCTATCCGGGCTAACCGCTCTGACATGCTCCGGATCTCCGCCCTGCTTTTATGGTAGCCCAGGGATACGCTGCAGGACACAGGGGATCCAACTACCGAAAACTGAGTGGTATCCACATAAAAAAACTGGGGATTGTCTAAAAACACCATGGGAAGGATTTTTTTCACCTGGGCTGAAGTTCCCATTACCCGGATCTGCGTTTCGCATTGCCCGATCCCCTCTGCCAGCTTTTTGTAAATATTTTTTTCCAAAGCTGGCAGATAATTAAAATAAAAAGGTATGCTTTTCATGTTTTCTTCCTTCTGACGCATCTTACCCACAGCACACAAGGGCTGCGCCAATAATGGTAAATGCGAAAGTTTACTTTCACACTTCTTCTATACAAGGCTTGTGTGGGCAAACTCATTGTTTGTCTTTGTATAAATGTAAGCCTCTCTCTCCTGCATACGGAGAATTTCCTCTGGTTTCAATATATATTCTCTTTTTATGCTGATATTGGTGCTCTGCCCGCTGGTAGTGGTAGGGAAAAACTGTACCGGCTGGTAGCTTTTGCTCTTATTAAAAGAGCGGCTTACCTCTTCCTTATCGTAATAGCCGATCCCTTCCGACCACTTGGTAGCGCTTACGTTGGAGCTGTGGCCAAAAATAATATTCTTTCCGCTTTTTCCCAGCACCACATTAAACAGATTGTCATCCGCATTACAGGCCGCATACACATCCCTGTTGGAAAAGGCCAGGGCAAACTGTCCGGCGCTCTGCTCCAGCAGCCGCTTTAAATATTCATTGTCCGACACTTCCAGGGAATCCAGCACACAGGCAAAATGAATTCCCCTCTGAAGTGCCATCCTTATCTCAGCCAGCATCAGATTGATCACAAGCTGGTTGGCCGCTGCGTTTACATCTATCATGAGAACTCCCTGGTTTCCCAGCATACGGAGGATATTTACAGGAGCGTACTTTTGTCCGGCTCTCTGTTTTTTCCAAAGGATCCCGCCGATCTGTGCGTCCAGGTCGTAAAAATAATTTTCCAGTTTAAAATACTCATTCTGTCCTGCCATGAGCCTGCGCTTGATCTCCTGGCCTTGATCCGCTCCCATCTTTCCCGCCATCACAGCCTGGTCGATCTTCAGAAAAAGCTGACCGTGGGGACAGGTGGAAAGAAGATGATAATTTGGCCGCACGCCTTTTGCCTGCAGGAAAGCACAGGCGCCTTCCAGATAGATTCGTAAATTTGCCTTGATCTCAAAATCCTTAGGGGCTGAATCCACCACCATCTGGCTGATCTCCCTTGGATTTTTTCCCGCAAAAGGCTCGTAGCAGGGGTTCAGTGGGTTCACCACTCCTAAAAGCCCTGTCCCGGATAAAAGATTAAACATATACTGCTCCAAAGCCTGATCGGCACAATGGAGCACGATCACCGGCATCTGGTGGTAAAGGGCCAGCTGGCAAAAAGCGCCCACCGCTTCGGCACGTATCCGGTCGCTTCCTCCTGAGATCACCGTATTCACAGAACTTTCCTCCGGCGGAAAAAATCCTCCGATTTCTGAGGGTTTGTACTCTACGATTCCTTTCTTTCTCTGGTTTCGTTTCTCCGGGGTATTTCCTCCCAAATGGTTCATCAGGCTTCCCATGCCTTTCAGCATCACCTTCGTACCGCCCCACATGCCTTTTCCCATAAGCCGCATCATTTTTGTCATCTCATCCATGTTACATTCCTCTATTTATAAATATCGAACCGGAACTGGAAAGGATTGGAAAAGGGCAGGCACACAATGGCCTCTCCTACCTGAAGCTTTGCCATATCCCAGTCCTCCACTACCTGTCCGATCCTTTTTTCTTCCACATACTGAGCCCCTGTGGAGGTATAACGCTCCAACAGGATATTTTTTCCGAAAAGATTACAGATGTAATCTCTTGTGGTAATATCATTTGCCTTAAAAGCGAAAATAGAAGAAAAACCGGCCGCGATATTTTTCCCTCTGCTTTCCTCATAAATTTCGTATAACTGCTCAATACTTTGCAGACCTGCCATGATCTTTACCCCAAGGCTGCGTCCAAAGTTCACGCCATCGTCAATGTGCTGCAGATGGGGCAGAAGCTTAAACTCATCGCAGATCAGATATACATTTCCCTGGTTATTCTGCCGTCCCAGAGCTTCCTTTAATGCCATGTCAAAGAGCAGCCGGTACACCGGAGTGAGCACACTTCCAATGGAAAGGTCATACTCAATATACAGAACTTTTCTCCCCCTGGTACGGACAAAATTCCTCATGGAAAAACCGCCTTTGGCAGCAAATACGCCGATAAACACTTCCCTCACCACAGAAAAAAGCTCTGCCATAACCCCCTGGCTCTGGCCTCCGCTTCCTGCTATATAAGAACAGATGCTCTGCATATCCGGATAGGAATTTAACATCCCCTGGAGCATTTTCGAGTCGCAGCCGTCCAGCAGGGCCCGCAGCTCACTGTTGTACAGGTTGTTCACAAAGGATTTATCCTTGGACACCTCCCGGATCAGACAGACTAAAACCGAAGACAAGAGATCCTTAGCCGCATTTGGGAAAAACGCGTTTGTGGTGTTTTTCATCCGTTCTTCAAACAGGGAGCCGCAGATTTCACTGCTGTTCATCATATAATCCCTGCCGTTCCATCCGTCTGCAAGGACTTCCTTAAAAATATTCCATTTCAGGGATTTATCCCTGTATTGCCTGGAATTTCCGATCACGTATTGATCCGGCCGGTAAAATTTAGAATAGAAGTCTCCTTTGCTGTCAAAAATGATCATCACATCATTGGAAGTCATATTCTTTTGAAGCTGGTTCACAAAATGATAAAAAAGATTGGTCTTGCCGCAGCCGGTCCCCCCTACGAAAAGCATATGCTTGCTTAAAATGCTCTCATCCACCCCAAAAGCGGCGGTCTTTCCCTGGTGGGTCCCTTTAAGGATCACCTTTTCCTTTCCGCCTAAAGCAGGAGGACGGTTCATATAAAGGCTGCTTCCTTCCAATACTTGTTTTGATATGGACACTTATCCTTTCCTCCGCCCCAGGAATCAACGTTCCTGTTCTTCCTCTTCTTTTTTGTCCCTTTCTCTTTGGCCTTTGTTTGGATCCGACTCGTTATTATTGTTATTGCTGTTCTTTTTCTGTTCTTCCGCATACTTTTGACGCCGTTTTTCATCAGCCTCTGCTATCCTCTTTTTTTCTTCATCGGAAAGGCTGTAGCTTTTCTTGAACTCTTCCTGTCTCTGCTTTTCGTATTCTTTCCGGCGTTCTTCCTGCTCTCTCTGTTCTTCTTCCTGCTTTTTCTTATTTCCCCAATCTAAAAGTCCCATAAGTCTTCCTCCTGTTTTTCCGTTCGATCTGAACCTGTCTTTCTGGTTTTTTTAATTTATTTAACACTGTCCTTTCTATAAAAGATCCAGCTTCTGGATACTCTCCCGGAGCTCTTTTGCACTTTGAAACCGGTCTTTTGGACAGGCGGCAATGGATTTCCGGGCAATTCTCCCAAGAAAGACCGCCTTTTCTTCATCCTCCTGCTCCCGCAGTATCTGCGGTTCCCCAGGTTCTTCTCCATTCAGTCTTTTCATCAAAGCCGCATCCCTCTCTCCAGGGCTGAATGGAGCGGGATACTCCGGCAAAAAGGGAATCCGGAAATGGTTCATCATCCGGTACAGTATCATCCCCAGTCCGTATAAATCTGACTGCCCGGATGCCATACCGCCCTGATACACCTCCGGGGGCATATAGCTAAGCGTCCCTGGCCGTCCTTTCTTACTGGCTGTTGCCCGGGATAAATCCTGGGCATATCCGAAATCTCCCAGCTTATAGGTATCTGTCTTTGGATCGTAAAAAAGATTGTCCGGCTTGATATCCCGGTGGATGATTCCTTTTTTTCCACAATACTCCAGGGCATTGCAAATATGAACCGCAAGCCTGGCTGCATCACGGACGGAGAATTTTCTCTCTAAAAATCTCTCTCTTACAGGCACCAGCAGTTCCATCCGTATGTACAGCGCCCATCCAAATTCTCCCAGCTCTTTTTTCTCCCGGACTTCATATTCATAAAAGCGTACAATATTGGGACAATCTGAAAGCTTTCCCATAAAAGCCGCTTCCTTCTCCGCCCGATCCAGGATTCCTCTAAAATAAAGCTTAGCCCCTTCCTCATCCAGTCCCTCAAACCTGGCTTCCCTAAGCACTTCCTCTGAACCGGGGATAAGGATTTCTTTTATAGCTGTGTATTCTTTCTTTCCCTCTTTTTTCCTGGCGGCCTTCCATACACGGCCGAAGGAACCTGCACCGATCTCTCTTTCCGGTTCCCATTGTCCTTCAAAGGGATGCAGCGATTTTATATATTCTGCCATACTCTCTTCCCCGCCTATTGGGCAAGCTTTTGTACTGCCTGGATATTGCGCAGCAAACGCAGTTCTTCTTCCGGGGTGAGGCTAAGCCTTCCTGCCTGATACAACTTATATTTAAATAAAGCGTTGGCCAAAAACTGTACCTTCATCATGCGGCAGTGGTCTTCATTAATGTGATAAACATTTCCCGACGCGCCGAAATTAATTCCATAGCAGGTAGGACAGACCCCTACAGCCGGACAGTTTCTGCATTTTTCATCCAGCATATCTTTTGTCAAAGGGCAAGTAAAATCCAAGCTTTTTGCCTTCTCCGCTTTTTCCTTTCCCAGGCAAAGAGGGGCAAAGGCATGACAGGGATATACCTGTCCGTCCACATCGTAAGATTTCATCAATGGGCCAACCCCACAGAACCTTTTCAGGTGTTCCCCCTCCGGAGCCATATCCATAATGGCGAGATTTAAGACGGTTGCCGGCTTATACTGGGGATGAGCCATATAATAATCTATGAGGCGCAGAAGCTGCTCAGAGAGAATTTCCGGATCATTCTCCTCCCAGGGAATCCCATAACCTAAATTTGCAGAAACCTCAAATCCCTGTTCATGGAGTTCGATGACCCCTTCTGCAAGTCCTGGCAGGGTTTCTCTGGTCACAGTCATCTTGGCGAAGGGATATTCCTTTCTGAAAAAGTCCAGGTCAATCTTATCGTAGGAATCACAGCGGTTTTTGTTATGCATCTCCCGTTTTCCATCCAGACTTACATATACTTCCATACTGGAGGCATTGTCTCTTAACCACTGCTGCACTTCCCCATGGACTAAAGTGCCGTTGGTAGTAGTAAAGCCGAACCATCCTTTCGGCCACTGGCGGCTTTTCAGAAAACTGTGGATCTTTTTAATTTCTTCAAACTGCAGATACGGTTCCCCGCCAAAATAATAAATACAAACAAAGTCTGACCCGTCCTCCATGGTCATTTCCTTTTCTACAATGTTAAGCGCCGTCTCAAGAGCCATGGTATTTGGCGCCTTATTGCGCTCATAGCAATAAGTACAGGCAAGATTGCAGCTATCCGTCAAAGTGAGAATCACGATCTTGGTTCCCGGCTTATTCATAAATTTATCTAGGTTCTTTCTCATAAGTCTCTTTCCCTTCTTCTGCTTTTTCTTTCATCGGCAGACCTCGTACGCAGGCATATCTATATGCAAACCAGTGTGCTGGCATGTTCATATTCACACTAACAGTGCTGTTAGTTTGGATATAGACATGTCAGTGCACTAGTGTATTGGCACAGTGAAAAATCAGGCAAATGGTATAGCTGGTTAGGATAATCTTTGTGTCAAAAGCGTCTTCCTGCCATATATGTAAAAACCGGGCAGGGAATCCCCTGCCCGATCAGTTCTTCCCAGTCATCTTATTACGCCCATGCCTGGCAATAACCGGTAGCACATCCGGCAAAATTCATTTCACCAGAATGATCTTTTGCGGCGTGTACGCCCTGTGCTTCCAATTCTCTTGTCTTCTCATTCAATTTCTTCATTTCTTCTGTTGAAAGAGTAAGTCCCTCGATCATTTTTCTGCTCATATGCTCACCTCCCTTCCCGTGCATCAGTGCCATAATGCCTTGCATCTTGCCTTCGCTTTTTCGTAAGTATAAGTATTTTCCGGCCATTGATAACCCGGTGCGGGCGCTTCCAGCCTGGGAAGCATATCCCAGACACGGTTCAGGCCGTAATTTTTTTCATACTCGCCGATATTAAAATGGAAGTAGCTGCGTGACGAATGATACTGTTCATTGGGGCGTTCCTTCCACCACCGGGCGGCGTTTTCATCTCCTGCCAGGATTGCCTTGCGGATCCACCTAAGGGCGCAGGCTCCTCCCGGTCCCATAGCGCAGAAGGGATCGCAGTCTGGTGAGGATGGAAAAAACCGGCTCTGTACCCGATGGTCATAATCGTACTTGTACGCGATGTCATAATAAATCACAACCGCATTATACATAGCCTCCGTCAGGCCGTAGCCTGCCGCCTTTGCAAAAAGTTCAAATACCCCTTTATCCTCGATTCCCGCGTATACCATTTTACAAGCCTGGTTATAAGGATCTATCGCTATATCTCTTACAATTTTCCTCTGGGTATCGATTACTTTAAGCATGGTTTCTGCCTCTTCGCTTCCGCAGCGGGCAGCCAGACTCGCGTAATCCTCCGCCACCTCGTATCCCTGTGTATTAAACCAAAGGTGAAATTGTTCCAGAGAGTCGTTCATCACCTTCTTTTTTAAAGGGCCAAGCTCCTCTTTCGCCTTCTCATGTCCCAGGTTAGCCGCTCTTTCTTTAAATTCCAGCAGATATCTGTAATTCGTACAGCCTGCAAATTTACCGTCCTCTATCATTTTTGCGGCACAATATGCGGCTTCCGCTGCTACCGTCCTGGACTCTTCTTCCCTAAAGCTTAATTTCCAATAATCTCTCAAGGTCGTATCCCGATATCCATAGTCTTCTGCATCACATTGCTTTATTTTCTGAAGCTCCTTTTCCATTTTCTTTTCTTTGTTGCCAAATCCAAAGAGTCCCATAACTACCTTCCCTCCCTTACAAAAACTTTCGCTTTATCTTATTTTCGTTTTTTTATTCCGTCAATAAGGTAAACTTTAACAATAACCGCTCTCCCGGCTTTTCTTTCGGATCTCAGTAAGTAATTGTTCTGCTTCCTCAGTCTCACCGTCCCAGGGCATCCTGCCATATCCTTCTGTCACCATCTTTTTCAGCCTGCGGCAGGCCTCCTCCGCCTCCAGGAAACGTCCCAGTTCCATTAATATTTTAGCTTTTTCCAGGAAACAACAATTATACAGACGTTTCCATCTGATATCCCATGGAGAAATTTCTGTTTTTCTGTTCCTGTCCCGGTAACGCTTCACACACCGGACGGATTCCTCAGCGTAAGCCAGCCCCTTCTTATATTCCTTTTTCTGGCGGCAGCACCGGGAAATCTTATAATAAGCAACCCCCCGGACAAAATAATATCGCCTGTCATAAGGTTTGCACTGTTCTATGATTTGGAATCCTCTTAGATACCAGTTCTCTGCCTCCCTTTCATTTAAGGAGCTGTAGTAAATGGCAGCCATACGCAAACAGACTTCCGCTGTCATCTGGTGATCTTCTCCGTAGTTTGCTTCCACAGCCTTTACTACTTTTTTCCAATATTCCTTTGCCTCTTCATGGTATCCCTGAATCCACAAAAACGTCACTACAGTATCCAGCTTCCTTGCCATCCATGCTACAGGCTGAGGAAAAGCCTTTAAAAAAGCCAGCGCGCAAAGCTCCAACTGGCGGTTTTCCGTTTTTCCTTTCTTCCACATTTCCCACGCCAGCTGTGTAAACCCCTCTACTAAATCATGGCAATTCGACATTGTAGGGATAAAAGCCTTTCGCGCAGCTTCCGCAATCACAGGGTGCAAAGTCAAGCGCCCATATCCTTCCTTCGTTCTATCCTCCTTACATACCAGAAGACAATCTGTCAGTTCCTGCAGAGCTCTTGGAGAAACCTTAGACATTCTTCTGTAAATTTCTTCAGCGATTCCCTGCGCCGGCATGATCGAAAGCTCGCGCAGCGCCTGTTTCTCATCCTTTTTCAAAGGATATCTCGCGAAAACGTCTTCAGCTATATCCTGGGGAAATTCCCCCTCCGGCTGCAGCTCTCCCTGTATAAAAAGCTTCATCAAAAGCGTATGGCCTTTCATACGGCTGCAAAAGTCAAAGAAAGCCTTTTTCTGTCCGGTGGGAGACTTTCCTTTCTGATAGGCTTTTCGGAAAGCACTCCACTCCCCCTCTGTTTCCAACTCTTTTACATAAATTCCCCGGTAATCTCCCCATATTTGAGGGTCCATTCTGGTTGTAAATAAAAAATCACAGGGAACATCCAGCAGCATTTCCAGCTTCGGATCTCCCTTCATGCTGCAGTCATCTATCACAAGCAAGAGCCTGTTCCTTTCCGCTTCCCGGCACAGGAGTTTTATTTTCTCCTTAAAGTAGCGGTTTTTATTTTCATATTTTTTCCTGGAAAAACGCAGATTGCTGAAAGAAAGCTGGCTGTCATCGCAGATTAGCTCCTGAAGACTGGTATGATATGACAAAAACAGCACCTTGTCGTAGTCAGACTGATGGCGGCGGATATATTCCCGTGCAAGGGCTGTTTTCCCAATCCCTGCAATCCCATACAGGATTACAGGGCCTTCTTTTCCCGCGAACTGCTCCTCCATGCTCTTTAGATATTCCTGTCTTCCCACAAAACATTCTTTTTCTGAAGCATAGTCTCCCATCAGTTTATATTCGTTTTTTTCCTTATATTCCTCCTGTGTCCTGCGCAGTTTTTCTCTGGCCTTGTCTCTTTCCTTATCATCGGCAAATCCAGGAGGCGTGTCTTTATATTTTTCCCGAAGCCAAAAAAGATGCTCCAGCCATTCGATGTAATCCTTCTCTATTCCCTCAGACATCCCTGCTCCTTTCCTGCCGCAGTGCCGCTACAGATTCTTTCTGTATTTCCATGAAGCCATCCAGCCGTGCTTTCCTATTTATCCTATGATTCCTTTTAATGCCTTAAAATAGAAAAATCTCAGGCTTTTATTCTCCATTTTTTCCAGATACCGATCCAGAATGCTGTACGCGCGGCGGAACCATAAAATACATTCCTCTGGCTCTTCTCCTGCACAGCTGGTCTCATACAGTTTCAGGAAATCCAGAATCAGCTTGTCCAAACGGCTTCCGTCTGTCATCGTATGCGTTTCCTCCAATGGAAGATAACCAAAATATTCCAAACGTTCGCTCAGCAGTTCCCTGTTGATGAAGGGAATCCCAAACACCAGAAGGTGACGTATCATCGCCCGTCTGGGGATCTCTCCCACCAGCTTTATCTGCCTGCTGAACTCCGATTCGTAATTAATGCTTACAATGTGAGGCTCTACCCTTGTCTGCTGCATAGGCGGCAGTGTAATATAGCCCTTGGCATCTGTAAAATATAAATGTCTCAAACTGTGTTTCAGATCTGAGCCGGAACGATAGAGTTGCTGCTTAGTCAAAGGATGTACCTTATCCAGATACTCCTGCACCAGTTCATTCATACAATTTTTTCTTTCTATATATAAAGCGTTTTCCTGCCCAGCTTCAAAGACCTGATCGCTCCTGTCGTAATACCCCTGTATCAGATACCGCTGTTCCTCCTCAGAAAGACCCAGGGCCTTCCCGAAAGATAAGCACTGTTCCCTGCCGGCAGGCAAGTGTCTTCCTGTCCTCCAATAACGGATCTTCAAGGTGTCTGACGGTTTTTCCGGTTCAGAGGCATACATTTTCATGTATAGAAGTTTATCTGCTTCCGACTTTCCGATCCAGCCATTTTCCTTCCGAAATCTGTCATAGACCTGGTTCAGCCACCCGATTTCCGGACGTTCCTCTTTTCCCAGCGCAAGACATTCCTCCGCTATACTGATGATCAATCTATCCACTCTCTTCATATTTTCCCCGATTTCTAATCCCTCTAATTTTTTAAAATTAACATTTTTAATCAACATTGGCAATCATGTAAATTTTAACATTTGTCAAAAATATCCTTTGCCTCCAGGGTTTTAGCACTAAAGATTTCCACTATTTATTATCCTTCTCGAATGCACAAATATTCTGTGTACTTGATTTCTCCCCCGGATATAGTATAATTTTTATACATTACTGGTCACATGCTGACCAGCAGCGGGGCAATTTGGCATTTAAAGTTCGCTTCGCTTTAGCCAATATCCCGCAAGGCAGATGCTTAACAAGACCATTCTATAACAAAAGGGGAGGTGGCACATTGCAGCTTTCAGAACTGACGGCATATGCCCAGGAAAAATTTCATATCCGTGAGCAGCATAAATGGACTGATTTTCCTGGCATTTCGGTCCTGATTCATCCAAATACTGGAAAATGGGTGGCCCTTCTTATGCGCCAATGGGATTCGGATACCGGAACGGAAATACAAAGATGCGACATAAAATGCGGCAGACAAAGCTTATCTGAAATTTCCGCCCCGTATCTTTCCCTGCCCTTTCGTATGAAGGGAGCGAAATGGGTGGGAGTAAAATTTGAAGACCGTACAAACCCTGACGTTATTTTCCGTCTCTTCGACCGGGCTGTCTATTCGGAAGAAGAACGAGGCTATACCTTTGTGCTTGATAACACTCCTGTAAAGTCTTCGGTTATTTATCCTGATACCGCCCTCCCCCCTGCCTATACTAAATTTTCCGTACCGATACCGGAAGTTCCGGAAAAAATCCGTAAAATGCAAAGACTGTACCAGTATGGAAACGGCTCTTTTCATGAAAAATGCAGAAATTTTTACCTGCAGGGTAAATTTATGGAGGATTATCAGGACGATTTGCCCTGGACTGGAGAGTACAGGCGTTATTTTCCTACTTATCATGACCTGAATATCCGGCAGCTCCGGGGCTACTTCACCTGGCGCACGAGTGTAAGAAAAGGACAGTTTTTTCCCATCTCCGCCTCCCTAGCTTATCTTTATGTATATGAACTGCTGAACGGAATCGGAGCAGACTCCCCAGAGGACAGTCTTAAAAAACTCAAGGAATTTGAAGCCGGTTTTCTTGATTCCCGGATAGGAGATCCCGGAATGGGCAGAAACCTGCGCCGCTGGATGCTGGAATATGCCGTTCTCCACGACATCCCCTCCCCGTCAGCCCGAGAATATGCCGATCCTGAGATCCTAGAAAAAGACGCTGCGCTGGCCGTCCTTAACGCGCCGGAGGAATCCGGGGATGAAGAGATATTTGAGTCCCTCTGCACCTTTGCAGGTAAAAAGCTGAAACAGTCTCAGATGATAAAAAAAGAACCGGAAAGAGGGAAGCATTTATTCGCAGAACTCTGGCGTTATGCATCAAAGACCTGTTTTCTGAATGACAGAAGGCTTTTCACCGCCTGCTTCGGGGAACTAAGGGCATACCCTTGGCGGCCCCTGGCCAATGCCGTTTACTGGGAAGAGCATATTCACCCGGATACGGATTATAATTTAGACGAATGCAGAATTTATCATTGCCGCAGCGGTGTATGGCAGGAAGAAAGATACGATAATCTGTATTTTAATAAAAAAATATTTTCCAGCCTTCTCCACGAAGCAGAGAGAAGGTTCCGGAAATACCTGAAAACCGGCCACTATCTCCAGGAAAACCCAGAGGAAGCATGGGCGGCAGCTTATGCAAAAGCAGTCATAAAAGCTGACCAGCAGGCAAAAATCGAAGCCGCGAAGCCGAAGATTACCATAAATCTTTCCCATCTGGAACAGATCCGGCAAGACGCTCTGGTCACAAGAGACAGTCTTTTAATCGAGGAAGAATTAGAAAAAGCCAGAGGGGACGTGCAGGAAATGAAACCGCAAAAGAATACATCCGGAGGGGATGAACAGAAAATCCCGCCTATAGAAGCGCCCGAAAATCCGGTCATCCAGGATGAAACAGAAGACATGGCCGCTGCCTTTCCCTTTTTGGATAGGCACCATTCCCAGATCCTTTTTCGGCTTCTCCGGGGAGAATCTGCGGAAAACTATATAAAAGCCCATCATCTGATGCCTTCCGTTATCACAGACCGGATAAACGAAGCTTTTTTTGATGAGATCGGGGATACAATTCTGGAATGTGACGGCGATACCATCACGATAATAGAAGATTACAGAGAAGATATACTGCAAATGCTTGGAGGTAAGTTTGGAAGTAAACTTCCAAATCTGCCATTATTGACGCAGCCAACGTACTCCATGAGTAACGTGCGTCAGAAAGAGGTAAAAATTGATGAATAAAGATAAGAAAAAAGTGCCAAAGCGGATCGCGCAGACAGTATTGAATTCCTTAAAAGGCGGCGTGGTTCCCAGGATCGGCCTGCCCTATATCACTGTAGGAAGAAAAAATGAGATTGAAGCCCTGCTGCACGATGTGGATATTATTTCTGATGGCGGAGCATCCTTCCGTTTTATCGTAGGCAGATACGGCTCCGGAAAAAGTTTCCTGATCCAAACAATCCGAAACTATGTCATGGACAAAGGATTTATTGTGGCGGATGCGGATCTTTCTCCGGAACGACGGCTGCAGGGAACACGTGGACAAGGTCTGGCAACATACCGTGAGCTGATCAGCAACCTCTCCACAAAGACTAAGCCGGAGGGCGGCGCCCTGACGCTGATATTGGACAGATGGATCAACAGTGTCCAGACAGAGGCTGTGCAGGAAACGGGGCTGGAACCCGGCGACCCTGCTCTTACTAAGGCCGTAGACCAAAAAATCTACCGTGTAACTTCCGCAGTCAGCGAACTGGTGCATGGCTTTGAATTCGCGAGGCTCCTTTCGGTGTATTACCATGCTTACGCAGACGGTAATGAAGAACTGAAAATGAAAGTCGTACGCTGGTTCCGGGGCGAATATGCCCTAAAACGGGAGGCAAAAGAAGAACTGGGTGTTAATATCATCATCACTGACGATGACTGGTATGAGCATTTGAAGCTTTTTGCCGTATTTTTCCGCCTGGCGGGGTACTCCGGAATGATGATCATGATCGACGAGCTGGTCAATCTATATAAAATTCCTAATGCCATAACCAGGCAGTATAATTATGAAAAGCTGCTGACCATGTACAACGATACCCTGCAGGGAAAGGCCAGATATCTTGGCATCATCATGGGCGCTACGCCCCAGGCAGTGGAAGATAAAAGGCGGGGCGTATACAGTTATGAGGCCCTCCGTTCCCGCCTGGCAGAGGGAAAGTTTTCGAGGCCAGGAACAAGGGACCTGCTTGCCCCGGTCATCCGTCTGGAGCCATTGACAGCAGAGGAAATGCTGGTGCTCTGTGAAAAGCTCGCCGATATGCACGGAGATCTCTATGGCTACGAAAGGAAAATAGGGACGGATGAGCTGGTAAGTTTTATCAAGCTGGAGTACGGACGGATCGGCGCGGATCAGAACATCACCCCCCGTGAGGTAATCCGGGATTTCATCGAGCTTCTGGACTTACTGTATCAGAATCCGTCCATGAATATGGAAGAGCTTCTGCATTCTGACAGCTTCACTTATACAGATTCAAAGGCGGTTTCCAATGAGACAGAAAAAAATTACGCGGAGTTTACCATATGAATGTATTTGACAGATATGCACCATTTATTCAGGATTATATTTACCTCTCCGGCTGGCAGACTCTTCGGGGCGTACAAAACGCCGCAGGGGAAGCCATCTTCGGCACAGATGACAATGTGCTTCTCACTGCCTCTACCGCATCGGGAAAAACAGAGGCGGCGTTTTTTCCTGTCCTGACCTTGCTGGATGAAGACCCGCCGGGCAGCGTCGGTGTATTGTATATCGCTCCTCTAAAAGCCTTGATCAACGACCAGTTTGGAAGGCTTTACGAACTATGCGATGAGGCGGGAATATCCGTAACCCGCTGGCACGGCGACGCCCCCCAGTCTCAAAAGCGCAAGCTGCTGAAAAAGCCTTCCGGAATCCTGCAGATTACTCCCGAATCTTTGGAATCCTTGATGATCAATAAGCACATGGAAATTCCGTCTCTGTTCGGCGACCTGCGCTTTATTATCATAGATGAGATACACTCCCTGCTTCGCGGGGACCGGGGCATGCAGACCTTCTGCCTGATCGAACGGCTCTGCAGGCTGGCAGAGTGCAGTCCCAGAAGGATCGGCCTTTCCGCGACCATCGGGAATCCCGAAGAGGCAGGCCGTTTCCTCGCCGCAGGCAGCGGCCGGAAGACCATTATCCCCCGCTTCGACGGCGGAAAGGAAATATGGCGATTATCCATGGAACATTTTTATAATACAGCGCCTCAGGCGGATGAAGGAAAACAAGACGTGCCGGAAACCCTTACCCTGGAATCCCCGACAGATTCCGCGCCAAAAGCGGCCGATCCTGGCATTGGCTATATCTTCGAGCATACCCGGGGAAAGAAATGCCTGATCTTTACCAACTCCCGTGAGGAATGCGAAGCAGTCTGCCAGAATCTGCGCCAGTACTGCGAGGCAAACCATGAGACCGACCGCTTTCTTATCCATCACGGGAATCTCTCCGCCTCCTATCGGGAAAGCGCGGAGGAGGAAATGAAGGACGATGATTCCCTTATGTCCGTCTGCGCCACTGCCACTTTGGAGCTTGGTATTGACATTGGAAAACTGGAACGGGCCTTTCAGATTGACGCTCCTTTCACCGTGTCCGGATTTTTGCAGCGTATGGGCAGGACAGGCAGGCGCGGAGACCCATCGGAAATGTGGTTTGTCATGCGTGAGGAACATCCGGAGGCCAGAGCCATGCTTCCGGAAATGATCCCTTGGTACCTGATCCAGGGAATCGCGCTGGTCCAGCTTTACATTGAGGAACGATTTGTGGAACCGCCAAGGATGGAAAGACTTCCCTACAGTCTTCTCTACCATCAGACCATGAGCACTTTAGCCTCATGCGGGGAAATGACCCCCGGGGAGCTGGCTTCCCGGGTTCTGCCTCTGTCTTGTTTTCACAGAATATCCCAGGAGGATTATCGTATCCTGCTAAGGCATCTTCTGGAGATCGACCATATCAGCCGGACGGAAAACGGCGGGCTGATCCTGGGACTTTCCGGGGAGAGGGTCGTAAACAATTACAAATTCTACGCCGTATTCCAGGAGAATATCGAATATTCCGTACATTCCGGTTCGGAAGAACTTGGAACGATCGTAAAGCCGCCTCCAGTGGGAGATAAGATTGCTATTGCCGGAAGGGTCTGGCTTGTAGAAGAGGTGGATCACAAAAAAAGAGAAGTCTGGTGTACCCTTGTAAAAGGCAATATTCCGGCCTATTTCGGTGATGTGGCGGGCGATATCCATACGCGCATCCTGGAACGTATGTATATTGTTTTAAAGGAACAGAAAAACTATCCTTATCTCATGCGGCATGCGGTATGCCGTCTTAAGGACGCAAGAGACAGCTTTTTAAAGTCTGGGATGGAAAAGCATCCCCTGATACATTTGGGCGGAAATATGTGGGCGTTGTTTCCCTGGCTTGGCAGCTATGCCTTTCTGGCTTTAGAGCGTTTCCTTAAAATCCGCTGCCAAAAACGGCTGGGGCTTAAGGGCTTAAGTCCCTCCAGGCCATACTATCTGCAGTTCACCATGAAAGTGGGAGAAGAAGCATTTTATCAGATCACAGCAGAGGAGGCGGAAAAGGAATTTGATCCCCTGGAACTAGTCTATCCGAAAGAAGTTCCGGTATTTGATAAATATGATGAGTATGTGCCGGAAGAATTGGTCCGAAAAGGCTTTGCCCTGGGGGTTCTGGACATTGGCGGCATGAAAAAGAGAGTTCGCAGCTGGCTGCATAGCAGACCCGAACCACGCGTATAGCTGCAGGATCACGGCCAATCCACATATAAGCTGTTACGATTCATTCATCTTAATAATCACTGGATTCCTGGGATATGGAACTAATACCGAACAACTTATACATAAAACCTTCTCTTTCATCAAACATTTCCACAATATTGATTCTGTCCTTTTCGATTCTGTAAAACAGATAATTACGGCTTACATAAAAGTATCTGTAATCACAATGAATATCATACTTCTGATGCTGTGTCTGAAAGCTCCAGGAATCTTCGGACTGAATTTCACTTAAATATGAACAGCGCATCTATATTCAGCGGGATTTCCGTTTGAATATAGATGCGCTGTTTTCTATGTTTTTTTTATTTTACACCAAACTTCTCAAGCTCACCTGCCGCCTGTTTAAAATCTTTAAAGTGAACGGTATGGATTCCAAGCTTTTCTGCTCCTTCACAGTTCTCCTTCCGGTCGTCAATGAACACGGTTCTTTCCGGCGCTAAATGATAAGTATCCAAAAGCTTTCTATAAATGCCTTCTTCCGGCTTTAGCTCCTTCGCTTCACAGGAGAACACCGCACCGTCCATGTAAGACAGAAACTTCATCTGATCCTTGGTATGATCCAGCATATACCGGCTGTAATTAGAGAGGATATATAAATGATATCCCTGGCTTTTTAAATACTTAACCCAAGTTTCTGCATAGGGAAACAGGGAAATCGTTTCCGGACTTTTTCTCAGCACCTCGCGGATTTCCTCTCCATACTCCGGAGCCAGATCGATAAACTGACGAAGGTACTCTTCTTCCTCATAAACACCCCGGTCACGCTCATCCCAGACTTTACTGCGAAAAGTCGCATCCGCGATTTTTTCATACTTTTCCTTAGGAAAATGAAATCCTTCCAGATACTTTTCCCACTCAAACGCCATCAATACTTTTCCTATGTCAAACACAACATTCTCGATCATCCGGTCCTCCTTGGTATCTTTCTTCTTTTTTCCCCAGAATCGGTAAGCAAGGATAAAAATATAAAGCAGCACAGGCACCAAAAGGGCCACGCCCAAAGACGCCCGAAACATCATCTGCGCATTCTCCCCTTTCCCGAAAGCAAACAGCATGGGAATACAAAACACCAGCAGCAGCACGATCACTCCCGCGATGGCTGCAAACCTTTTAAAATCTTTCATTCCTGAAATTCTCCTTATCTTTATGCAAGTTACAGTTTATTACAAAATTCCAGGAACGTCAATTAAAATCCGTCCTCAGATCTTCGAAAAATCAATTTCCAAATCCTCGAATATTCCCGCCCGGACTACATCAGAAAATGTAAATTCGTCCCCACAGTTTATCTTAAGTCCCGTATTCTTATTTATTCCTGTAAATAATATCCTTTCTTCCCGGCCCGTTAGAGATCATAGTGATGGGGAAGCCGATATGTTCTTCTACAAACTCGATATACCTGCGGCAGTTTTCAGGAAGGTCTTCATAATTCTTGATCCCCCTGATGTCGCTCTTCCAGCCCGGAAGGACTTCCAGAACCGGCTTCGCCTTTTCAAGCTCTACTGTGGTGGGGAAGTCTGTGATTACCTTTCCGTCAATATCATAGCCCACACATACCGGAATCTCATCCAAATATCCCAGCACATCCAATACCGTAAAGGCTACATCTGTAGTTCCCTGGATGCGGCAGCCGTATTTAGAAGCCACACAGTCGAACCATCCCATTCTTCTGGGACGTCCTGTGGTAGCGCCATACTCTCCGCCATCTCCTCCACGTCTCCGAAGCTCGTCTGCTTCCTCTCCAAATATCTCTGACACGAAAGCTCCTGCCCCTACCGCGCTGGAATAAGCTTTGCATACGGTAATGATCTTTTTAATCTCATAGGGAGGCAGACCTGCGCCGATGGCGCCATATGCCGCCAAAGTGGAGGAAGAAGTTACCATAGGATAGATACCATGGTCCGGATCCTTCAGAGAACCAAGCTGTCCCTCCAGAAGAATCTCCTTTCCTTCTTTTATGGCGTTCCATAAATATAAGGAAACATCCGCCACATATGGCTCTACCATTTTTCTGTACTCATGGAGTTCGTCCATAAGCTCGTCCGGATTCAGGAGCGGCTTGTGATATAAATGCTCAAGAAGGACGTTTTTCGTCTCACATACGCGCACCACTTTTTCCTTTAACGATTCTTCGTCAAAAAGCTCACTCACCTGGAAACCGATTTTTGCATATTTATCAGAGTAAAAAGGAGCAATTCCAGACTTAGTGGAGCCGAATGACTTGCCTGCCAGTCTTTCTTCCTCATATTTGTCAAACAGAATATGGTAAGGCATCACTATCTGCGCCCTATCGGAAATAAGGATCTTAGGCGCCGGAACTCCTCTGTCTACGATATCCTGGTATTCTTTAAAAAACACCGGGATATTTAATGCCACGCCGTTTCCGATCACACTTGTGGTGTGGTCATAGAATACACCTGACGGTAAAGTGTGAAGGGCAAATTTACCATAGTCGTTGACAATGGTATGACCTGCGTTCGCTCCACCCTGGAATCTTACGATAATGTCCGCTTCCTGGGCAAGCATATCGGTGATCTTGCCTTTTCCTTCGTCACCCCAATTTGCTCCCACTATTGCTTTGATCATAACACTTTCTTCCTCCTCGTGTTTTCTGTTATCTGTGCACACTTGCTGTATGGTTACGGATCAGTAACTCTCAGACATTGATCTCTGCCTTTACGCCTAAAAGCTCTTTATGCTTCTCTAAAACAGGCTGTACGACCTTTTGGATAAACGCCTCTGTCTGCTCCTTGGCACGGCCGGTATATCTAGAGGGCTCCATTGCCTTTTTCAGTTCATCCAAAGAAAGATTAAAGGCCGGATCGTCTGCGATCAGTTCCAGAAGATTATTTTCTCTTCCTTCTACCTTAACATTTCTGCCTGCTTCCATGGAAAGCTCGCGAATGCGCTCATGGAGATCCTGACGGTCGCCGCCGGCTTTTACTGCATCCATCATGATATTCTCGGTAGCCATAAAAGGAAGCTCCGCCATCAAGTGCTTCTCGATTACTTTCGGATAAACCACAAGGCCGTCCACCACATTCAGGCAAAGATCCAAAATGCCATCCACAGCCAAAAAGCCCTCCGGAATGCTCAGGCGCTTATTGGCAGAGTCATCCAACGTTCTTTCAAACCACTGGGTAGCGGAAGTAATGGCAGGATTCAGCGCATCCACCATCACGAATCTGGAAAGAGAAGCAATACGCTCGCTCCTCATAGGATTTCTTTTATATGCCATAGCGGAGGAGCCGATCTGGGACTTTTCAAAAGGCTCTTCCACTTCTTTTAAATGCTGGAGAAGGCGGATGTCATTGGACATCTTATGGGCGCTTGCAGCAATCCCTGCCAGTACATTCAGCACACGGGTATCCACCTTGCGGGAATATGTCTGTCCGGATACCGGATAGCACTCCTTAAAGCCCATCTTCTTAGCAATCATCGGATCGATCTTGTCAATAGTTTCCTGATCCCCGTCAAACAGCTCTAAAAAGCTTGCCTGGGTACCGGTGGTTCCCTTGGATCCTAAAAGCTTCATGGTACTAAGGACATACTCCAAATCCTCAAGATCCATAAGGAATTCCTGTGCCCATAAAGTCGCTCTCTTTCCTACGGTAGTAGGCTGGGCAGGCTGAAAATGGGTGAAGGCAAGGGTTGGCTGCGCCTTATACGCATCCGCGAACTTGGCCAGCTCGGCGATCACATTGACCAGCTTTTTCTGTACAAGCTTTAACGCTTCTGTCATCACGATGATATCGGTATTATCCCCTACATAGCAGGAGGTAGCGCCTAAATGGATGATCCCCTTCGCCTTGGGACACTGCACGCCGTAAGCGTATACATGGGACATAACGTCATGGCGCACCTGGCGCTCCCGTTCCTTGGCCACATCGTAATTAATATCATCCGCATGGGCCTTAAGCTCATCTATTTGCTCCTGGGTAATAGGAAGACCCAGCTCTTTTTCTGTCTCTGCCAGGGCGATCCACAGTCTCCTCCAGGTACGGAACTTCATATCTGGAGAAAAGATATACTGCATCTCCTTGCTGGCATAGCGTTCGGATAAGGGACTTATATATCTGTCTGTACTCATACTTAAATCTGCTCCTATCAATCTAACCCAAGGCGGTGGAATACTTCATTGTAGGCTTCTTCCACGTTTCCCATATCTCGTCTGAAACGGTCTTTATCAAGTTTTTCGTTGGTGTTTACATCCCACAGGCGGCAGGTGTCCGGAGAAACTTCATCAGCCAGGAGGATTTTTCCGTGGAAACGTCCAAATTCAATCTTAAAATCAATGAGCTTCATTCCTGCATTCAGGAAATATTCTTTCATAATCTCATTGATTTTTAAGGTATATTCTCTGATCTGATTGATCTCTTCTTTTGTGGCAAGGCCAAGAGCCAGCGCATAGTCATCATTAATAAAGGGATCTCCCAGTTCGTCGTTTTTATAGCTGAACTCCAGAATAGGACAGAGAAGCTCTCTTCCTTCTTCTACACCCATACGTTTAGAAAAGCTTCCTGCAGCGACATTGCGGATGATCACCTCTAAGGGTACGATATCCACCTTTTTCACAGCAGTTTCTCTGTCGTTTAACTCTTCGATGAAATGTGTAGGAATGCCAGCAGCCTCAAATTTCTGGAAAACAAGGTTTGTCATACGGTTGTTAATGACGCCTTTTCCCACAATGGTACCTTTCTTCTCACCGTTAAATGCAGTCGCATCGTCCTTGTAGCTTACGATCACAACATCCGGGTCCTCTGTAGCAAAAACTTTTTTTGCTTTTCCTTCATAAAGCTGTTCTTTTTTCTCCATCGTACAATCACCTTTCTTATTTTATTCCCGCGGAAAACAAGCCAAGCGGACATACTGCCTGTCCATTTGGCGACTGCCGCGAGGGTCAAAAACCCCGCAGCCCTGCTGTGCTGCAAATTTAATGCCCGCAGCTTGCTGCGTTTTTTGACTGGATGCCAATACATACATTTGCAGTATATAACAAGGAAATCAGAAAAGCAAGAGCTAACCGTAATCCGTTACTTTCCTCTTACTATCCTGTGAAGAAATCTTAGTCCCGCTCTTGCTTTTTGCTGTCCGGCCTGCTTTTCGAGAAAATATCAAAAAAGCCGTCTTTATAAGTCTATTTACTTTTCGGAATATCTGGACAAAAACTGTTTTGTCCTTTCATGCCGGGGATTTTCAATTACCTGATGAGCTTCACCCTGTTCTAAGATCACGCCATCGTCCATAAAGATCACCTGATCCGCCACGTCTCTGGCGAAAGCCATCTCATGGGTAACGATCACCATAGTGATATCCTGATCCGCCAATCCCCTGATCACTCGCAGCACCTCTCCTGTCAGCTCCGGATCCAGCGCTGAGGTAGGCTCATCAAAGCAAAGGATATCCGGCTTTAAAGCCAGCGCCCTTGCAATAGCCACTCTCTGCTGTTGCCCGCCGGAAAGCTGATGAGGGTAATGTCCCGCCCTGTCTAAAAGGCCCATATCATTTAAAAGGTCCCGGGCACGTTCCTCTATCTCTTCGTAAATCATTTTTTTCTTTTCTTTAAAATCCGGCCGCTCTTTTGCCAGAAGCTGCCCTGCCAGCATTACGTTCTGCAGGGCCGTATACTGGGGAAAAAGATTAAAGGATTGAAACACCATGCCGAAATGCAGGCGTTTCCTGCGGATATCCTTTTCATTTTCCTTCATCTGTGAAGCCGCGTCAAACAAAGTCTCTCCCTGCACAATGATCTTGCCTTTGTCCGGAGTCTCTAAAAAATTCAGGCACCGCAAAAGGGTAGTTTTGCCGGATCCGGAGGAGCCGATAATGGCAAGTGCCTGTCCCTGCTCCATGGAAAAACTGATATCATTCAGCACCTTAATTTCCCCAAAATGCTTTTCAATATGCTCTACTTCCAAAATTGCCATAAAAGGTTTCCTCCTTATTTAAAGTAATCCAGCTTCCGCTCCAGCCATCCAAACAGGATGGTCAGGATCCCGCTGAATACCAGATAATAAAAGGCCGTAAAGAACAAAGGCCAGATCGCCCCTGAAATCCCCTGGGAACCTTTCAGGAAAGCCTGTCCTGCCCAGATGATCTCCTGCAGGGCAATGATACGGGCCAGGGAAGTATCCTTGACCAGGGTGATGATTTCATTGGAAATAGGCGGCACGATCCGCTTGATCATCTGCAGCAGCGTAACCTTAAAGAAAATCTGAGGCTTCGTCATGCCCAGCACCAGGCCCGCTTCCTGCTGTCCCTTAGGCACACTCTGGATACCGCCCCTGTATATTTCGGAAAAATAACAGGCATAATTTAAAATAAACGAAACAGAAGCCGCCAGAAAACGGCCGGATTCTCCTCCGCCCCAAATAGAATTTCCCAGTACCAGCCCAGGGAAGTAATAAATGATCAGCAGCTGGATCATCAGCGGCGTCCCGCGAATGATCCATACAAGGGTTCTGCTCAGCCAGCGCACCGGAAGAAAACGGGTCATTGACCCAAAGGCAATCACCAGTCCTAAAGGCAGCGCACCGATCAAGGTTACGAAAAACAGCTTCAGTGTCTGCAAAAATCCCACATTCAATGCCCCTATGACAATGGGCATTTGTTCCATTATTGTCGACATATCTAAATTTCCCGCCTTTTTTTGATAGTGCTGTCCTGCGGCGAAAGATTACCGCCAGACGCAGAATAAGACTGCTGCAAAAGCATCTGCCTGTTCTGCAGCAGTCTCTGTTTCTTTTCTGTTTCTGTTATTAGTTCTGTTCGATCAAAGCGGCCTGCACACCGTATGTTTCCGCGATTTCCTGCATGCTGCCGTCTTCATAGCTTTCTGTAAAGAAAGTATTCAGCTCTTCTGCAAGGTCAGAGCCTTTGCGGAAGCCAACACCATACTCTTCACTATTTAAGCTTACTGTGTAAGTAAGATCTTCGTATCCTGTTCCTTCCCCTACCATAGCTGCTGCCATTAAGGAGTCAATCACAGCCGCGTCGGATGTTCCGGCAGCTACTTCCATCAATGCATCAGACTGTGCCGTCACCGGTGTATAATCATAGCCAAGGGCTTCGATCTCTGCCTCACCTGCGGAACCTGCCTCTACAGCAAAGCTCAGGTCTGCAATGCTCTCCACTGTCTGATAATCATCCGCTGCGTCTGCGTTTACTACTACTACCTGAGCGTTATTGCAGTATGCATTAGAACATTCCATAGAGCTTGTCACTTCGTCAGTCAGTGTCATACCGTTCCATACGCAGTCAATGGATTTCGCATCCAGTTCCAGTATCTTATTATCCCAGTCAATCTCAACGAATTCTACATCCACGCCCAGTTTTTCTCCGAAAGCTTTCGCCAGGTCTGCATCGAATCCGATCCAGTCTCCGTTTTCATCCTTATAATCCATAGGCTCGAAGTCTGTAATTCCTACTACTAAAGTCCCTTTATCCTGTACATAAGCCATATCGGAATCTGCGGTATCCTCTGCCCATACAGTAGTAGATGCCATCATGCCAAAAGCCATCATACCAGCCATGAATGCTGCTAATGTTTTCCTTCTCATGTGTTATATCTCCTCTTACTCTCATTTTTATTGTTTATCACGTAATCACTCTACTACGTGAAAGCGTATGATTATACTACCATACCCCTTTCGTTCTGTCAAGAGAGAATTCCGCTTCTGCCTTCACTTTTTCTAAATGGTTACGGACCGATATGATTCAAAGGCAATTTGGCTAAAGCGAAGCGGCTCTATACATCTTTTCAAAAACATGCTAAAATTAACATAAGAATCCTACACCGGAGGTAAATCGAATATGAAAGAAAAGCTGTATAATATTCCTCTAAACGATGCCTTTAAAGCGAATGACGAGTGCCCTTTCTGCTTTATCGAGCGTAAGCTGGAAGAGCAGACCATGGATTTCGTCTTGGGTCCGGGGGCTTCTTATATGGAAGACGATGTCCGTGCGGAGACAGATAAAATGGGCTTTTGCCGCACACATTTCAAAAAAATGTATGAATATGGCAATCGTCTGGGCGCCGGCCTGATCTTAAAGACCCACTTCCAGAAACTCTGTAAGGATCTGGACGAACAGGCAGCTTCCTTCTCTCCGTCCAAGACATCCCTGTTACGGCCCTTTAAAAAAATGAAAGCAGCTTCTGCGGCAGAGGAAAATCCCCTCGCAGCCTGGGCCAAAGAGACTGTAAGCTCCTGCTACATCTGCGACCATTATAAAGATGCCTATGCCCGCTACATAGAGACATTTTTCGATATGTTCCGGAAAAACGCAGAATTTAAAGACCTGTTTAAAAACAGCAAGGGCTTCTGTCTTCCCCACTTCGCGGATCTTGCCCAAGCGGGGGACCGCCTTTTATCAGATAAAGATAAAAAAGAATTTTTCCAGATCCTTCTTCCCTTAATGCAGGAAAATATGCACCGCATTTACGAGGACCTGGATTGGTTCTGTGATAAATTTGACTATAAAAATAAGGACGCTGACTGGAAAACCTCCAAAGACGCCCTCCAGCGGGGCATGCAGAAGGCGGGCAGCGGCTATCCCGCCGATCCTCCCTATGTGATGGACCGCTGAAAAGCTCTAATACCTCCTTCGAAAATAACTGCAGCCGCCGCACCGGATGTTTTTTATGTGTGCAGGTCAAAAAACGCAGGCGCAGCGGGCTTCTCTGCTTTTTTTGACCTGTGCGATGAGGCAGACAGGGCTCTTTTCCAGTTCTGACTCATCTATTATCCTTCAAACACTTGCTTAATAAAAGCAAGAGCTCCCTTTGCGTCATTATCTAAACTGCTCTCGGAATAATCCGGTACGAGATTCCTCCATACCTTAATTTCCTGTCCGATGGTACCGCCCTGCATAACGAAGGGTTCCATGACCACTGTACCCTGATAATGGATATCTCTTAATGCCTGCCCGATCTCTGCCCAGGGAAGCGTTCCCTTTCCTGGCACTCTTCTATTCTGTTCTCCTATATGTAAATGTCCCAGCTTGTCCCCTGCCAGGCGGATGGCAGCTCCCATATTATTCTCTTCTATATTCATATGGAAGGTATCCAGCATGATTTTTACATGGGAGCTTCCCACAGCGTCTACAAAACGCAATGCCTCTTCGCAGGTGTTCAGCATATATCCCTCATATCGGTTCAGCACTTCCATGCCGAGAGTAACGTCATATTCCTCCGCTTACGCCCCTGTACTCCTGTGATAATCCCGGGTAAACTCATCCAGCAGCTCGTCCACATACTGGGAATATACCGGTTTCTCCGGTATCTTTACGAAGCACTCCTCTTTCTCTTTTACAAGGGCAAGGATATCCTTTGGCACCTTCAGTTCTTCCAGCCTGCTCTCATACTCGATGGGCGTCTTCGCACTTTTAAATGCAAGAAGATATATCACCAGATCCTCCTTGCTGCCGCTTAACTCATAGGCTTTAAAAAAACATTCCGATGCCTTTTCCATCTGGAAAAGATAGCTGTAGGCACAGGCAAGATTATGGTAAACACTCCTGGTAAGCCCTGCCTTCGCCTGTTCCAGATTTCCTCTTTCTAATAATTTCTGGTATACACGGATAGCGTTTACGTACATTCCGTTCTCCACCAAAGAATCCCCTTTTTTCTTGTCACGTACAGCCGGCTCCTGGGCATCCAGCTTAAGAAGCTGGGTATTTAAGGTTCGAAGCTCCTCATAGGAAAGATAATTGATTTCCTTGAAAATAGGATACAGGATATCCTCCGCCTGGGAAAACTTTCCTACATTAGGCCGGAGCTTCCCTGCAAGCTCTGTTAGATCCAGTTCTTTTGCCAGCCAGTCACACAGGCCTTCATTGATAATCGTCTGATCAATGAGGTAAAGGTTATGATACAGATAATAGCACAATTCTTCCAGAGAATAGATATTAGTGCTGATGTTTTCTATATAGTAGGGAACCTCTGCTTTTTTCGTCTGGCATAAAATATATCCGCTCACTTAAACCGCCTCCTTTACCATTCTACAGACTCCTTCCACACCTTCCCGGTTGCGGGAAACATATCTCCAAAGCCTAAGTCTTTCACTGTGATATGACATTCTTTAGGGGAAACGTAGGAAAGAGAGAGCGAAAGCCTTGTCGTTTTATTCGGTCTTACCGGTAGGCCGGGCAGAGCCATGGCTATGCGCTTCTTTTCCCCATTTTCCAACGGACGGTTTACCACGAATACAAGCTCTTTTGCCTCATCCAGGATAAACTCACAGTAGGCCTTGCACTCATACCAGTTCTTTCCGGATTCGATAAGGGGATAATAAGCAGGAGAGCCCATCACCCGCATATCTATTCCAATATCCGTAAGGACTAAGGAATCACTTAAATACTGATAACCCTTGAGATTTTTCTCTTCCATCCGCTCCACTCCGGCGGCGCATGCTCCCTTTGCGAAGAGATTATTTCCATAAAACACCTTTCTCTTCTGGTAACACAATAATTTAACGGATTCTTTTGCCCAGTCTAAAGAAAAACCGTTTCCAGTCATCTGTATACTGGAAAACAGCTCCGTGCCAAGGGTTTCCCGGATGAATTTGCAGAAGCTTAAATCCCTCTCCTCCCCGCTTTCTTCCAGCACAGTGCTCTGGGGTTCTTCCAGCTTTACAAGGACCGGCTTGGTCCCATAATTCATGAGAAGCTTTCTGAAAGTCACCGTATCCTGTGAAAAAGCATACCACGCCACGCTACGGTTCCAGATTTCCTTCTTCTGGGTGAGCACATAGTAAAAGAAGCTCTCTCCATAATCCATCAGCATATAGCGCTCCGGGCTAAAGCCAAGGCTTTCACATGCCTTCTGGTAATTTCTCACCTGTATCTCTCCAAGAGAAGGGGAAGCGATCACTAGGCATTTGGTATTTTTTACAACTTCCATCACTCCAAGGAATTTTAACATTCCCTTCAGGAAAAAGGCTAAAAGCTCCCAGGGCTCCTTTTCTTCCCCTGCCACAAGGACAGGCGCGTCCTTTTCACAGTCCTCGTAAAGGCTGTCTATCAGGATCCCTCCCTTTTCCTTTGCAAAGTATTCCGCCTCAAGGCCCACACAGTAATCCCCTTGCTCTACTCTCCGGCAAAGGCGGGTAGGCGCCTCATACTGGCTGCTTCCCACCTTCATGGAGAGAGACCTGGGCTCCTTTGCGCTTCTGTCATAATAACAGATCTGTGAATATTCTTTTCCAAAATCAATTCCAATAATCAAGTCACGAATTTCATTCATTTCCTGTATCCTCTATTCTTCCTGTTCTATGACAAACAGTTCCTTTACATACTGCTCCTGGCGCAGGTACTGCTTCATCTTTGCCACGACTTCCTGATCCTTCTCAAGTCTCCGGGCGGAAAGGATCTGGTTGATCAGCTGATATTTGCTCATAGGCGTGCCCTCCACCTTATTCATGGTAATCACCCGCTCAGAGGTCTTTTTCTTCTGACCGTCCTTTTCAATGGTAAAATAATAATGAAGGGTCTCTCCGTAAAATAAGGTAAAGGCCTTTGTGCAGATTCCCTCATACACGCTGTTTAAGGGCTCGCTTTTATATTCCAGATCCAGGCCCAAGCCCGCGTCCAGCCCATAGTAAAGAGTCACCTTCGCCTCAGGATGGGCGTGGCACTCCACAAAAGTCTTGTCATCCAGCTGATACGGACTTAAAAGAGAAGGCTCCAGCCTGCGGTAAAAGGCAAAGGCCATTCCCTTTCTGGCGAATTCGTCCACCAGTTCTTTTTTTATCTTCCAAAGCTCTCCCTTAAGATGCTTTTCTTTAGAAAGAGCTAAAAGCAAGGCAAGACGGCAGATCTGATTTACCGGCCATTTCATTTCGTATGCCCGGAGGAGTTCCTTCTTTATAAAAGCGCTCATGGGGTACTCCTTCACAAAAATGCCATAGGCTACCTGGGTGAGATAAGCTCCGATAATCCTCTCTTTGCCGGATTTCTTAACATAATCCATAAGGACGTTTTCCCCTTCCTTACGGTAATCAGTGGTAAACATCAAAAGATCCAGGATTTTTTCCTCCAGAGAGTAGGTATCCATCTCAAAGCCCTGGGCGCTCTTCCAAACAGCAAACAGATCCTCCACAGGACCCATCTTGTACCTGATCAGGTATTCCAGGATCACTTCATCGTATTTTCCTTGTCTGTATACCTCTGACGCCAGGGCCAAAAGTTCTTCGTCCTCTTTAAGATCCGCCCGGACGATCATCCGGCTTGTCAGCTTAAGGAGGCTGGTAATATCCGTTCCCTCGTATCCGAACTCTTCTATGATCCCCATTGCCTGGACAAACATACGCCTGGAGATCAAAATTTCCAAAAGAGCCTTTTTATCCACAAGGGCATACTCCCTATAATCAATCTTTTTCAGATAATCATCCAGATCCTCCCCATGCACATGGGCTGAATAATAATCCAGGATCTTTCTGCGCACTGTCTGTTTATATTCCTTTGTAAACGCAGGAGAGCCAACCAGCTTCTGAAAAATTTCCAGATTAGAAAGCGCGATGGATGTTCCCTCACAATAATGGAGCAGAAGTCCCGGTTCTCTCACTCCCATTTTCAAAAGTTTTTCCATAATGCCCCGTTCATCTAAAAGTCTGGTGATATTATAGGCAACTGTGGAGGCATATCTGCGCTGTTTGTCATCCTGGAAAAGGATGACAGCATCCTCTGTATAAATCCGTGGATAGGCCACTCCCTGCACACAGGGATAAACTTCTTCCTCCTCAAGCTGAGCGTGACGTACGATCACCTGGCGGATCTTTTTATCATCGCAGTACAAGCGGAAAGTAAACAGCCGGCCGGCAATCTCCCTGGCCTGGGCAATATTTTCCGGTTCCATCATAAACTCCTGATAAAGAGCCGCATAACTTTCGTTCATACAGCCTTCTGCCATCTTCTTAGCGGCGAACTCTTCCATTCCTTTTTTATAGCGTTCGTAGGTGGCAGGCTCTTTCTCTTTATGGCTGATCACACTGGCGTAGATAAAGGCTTTTTTTGCATCTCCGAGGGTATCGTTATTATATGTAAAATACATAAGCACCGGCTTGGGAAGCTCTTGCTGATAGCTGGTATCCATAGTTTCTATATAATATTCGTAGAGCCTGGTCAGTCGGAGCCCATGTTCCACAGCTAAGGAAAACCAGGGGAAATATTCCGGTTTTCTCGGATTTCCCTTCATGATATATTTGCAGATAGCCTCTAACGTATCGTCTGCAGGGAAGGCTTCGTACGCCATTGTCAACACCCGGTACAGACTTGGATTAAAGGTCTTTTCGTATCCGGAAAGATACGCCAGGCGCATGGAAAGTTCTTCTGTAAGAAGCTTTTCTTTTCCCGCAAATAAAAATACCTG